>CALGTV010000068.1 GCA_937902395.1 uncultured Ruminococcus sp. | reverse complement strand
ATATCGCACTTGGATTTGACTGCGATTGAATTGAAAAGAGGGGACGCTCTGCAAGAGAGAGCGTCTCCTTAATAAAAAATTTTTAAACACATAAAAATTTAACCGCCGCATATTACAGCGGCGGTCGGTTTATCTTATAGAATAATTATATTACTTTGAAAGCTCAGAAAAATCTGAAATAAGCTTTGCATCATATTTCTGGATTCCAAGTGCGTCGTTAGCTGTTATACCCTTAGTTCCGTCTACATCGGCATTAGCCGTACCCTCATCGGAAAGACCGTATTTGTCAGGATTTCCGATAGACTGGAGAATTGCTGTGGAATCGGCAATAGTTACCTTGCCGTCGCAGTTTGCATCGCCGAGAAGTGTTACTTCAACATCGGGATTTTCTGAAGGCTCATCAGTAGGCTCAGTGGGCTTTGGCTCTGTAGGAGTTACAGGAGGATTTGTGGGAATCTCAGAGGGAAGCTCATAACCCTCAATGATTGAGTGGAATGCAGATTTTGCCTTATACTCATCATCAAAAAGCAGAGGATACTTATTTGCTCTCCAGCTCTGGTCATCTGTTACACCCCAGAGAATTACTGCGGAGATATTATCCTTATGAGCATAGATAGCGTCCCAGATACCCTTATAATAATCAGCCTGTACCTTGAAATCAGCTTCTGTAGGATTCTCAGGAGTTGTTACGTCAAGCTCTGTAATCTGGATATCAAGTCCCAGTGCACTATAATTGTCAAGCGCCTTGTTGTACATATTTACAGAGGGGAATGCAGCGTCAAGGCTCTGGCGAGCATCAAGGTGTGACTGCATACCGATACCGTCGATAATGCCCTTTTCCTTGAAATCCTTAGCCATTTCAATGATAGCATTCATCTTGCCGTCCATGTACTCGTTATAGTCATTGTAGTACAGCTTACAGCCCTCAGGAGCGTACTTTCTTGCGTATGTGAAAGCAGGCTCAATAAATGAGTTATCGCCGAATACCTGTACCCATGCGGATTTAGCTGAACCGCCTGAACCCTGCTCGCCGGGCTGACGGGGCTTGCCGTCCTCAAGCCATGCTTCATTTACAACGTCGCAGGCATAGAAATCAACTGTGGGATAAAGCTTTACAAGCTCTTCAAAATAAGCCTTTATATAATTCTCCATACGGAGCAGCATTTTTTCCTTATCTACCCATTCACCGTCATCTGCATAATTCTCTTTGAAGAACCAGTCAGGTGTCTGTGAATGCCATACAAGAGTATGAATTCTTACAGGTACATTATTATCACGGCAGTAGTTAAGAAGAGGCTTTGCAGCACCGAAAGAAATCTGGGGAACTGTATCATCTCCTGTTTCCTCAACATAAGCCTGACAAGCAGCCTTATTAAGCACTGAATCAGGCTTCATTTCATTTCCTGCTGTAAGGCTCTGATAGAAGTGCTTTTCAACAAGGTCCATTGTGGAACGTGAGCTGAGGTTGTTGGGAACAAGTGCTGTACCAACCTTAAACTCATTGCCGAACATCTGAGCAAGTCCGGGGATATCCTGTTCAATTTCAACTGAGGGTACTTCCTCTACAACGAAATCATCAAGGAAAAGATCGTCTGAGCCACCCTCGAAGTATACATATACTCCTTCCATTTCATCTGTGAAGCTTACCTTTACTCTTTCAACGGACATCCAGTCACTGCCGTTGAGATTCTGTACCAGATTCTGATACTTTGTTTCTCCGTCAACAGTATACTGGAAGCTCATCATTGCGCCTGTGTAGTATCTGCCTTTGATTTTAGCACTGATATAGTATTCTGTGTAGGGTTCAAGCTTATCATCGAGACGGAAAGCAGGACCATTCCAGCTTTCAGAACGACCGCTTGCAAGAAGTGCTTTTTCACCGCTTACAGCAGCATCTGCTGAAGCTGAAAGCTCTGTTGTGTCATCGCCGCCGCGGTTTGTAAATGCGGAAACGTCACCGTCCTCGAAATCGAAGCTGTAAACAACCTTTGGCTCAGCAGTGCTGTCTGCCGCGTATACGGCAGGAGCAGTGTCGACAGCAATTGATGCGGCAAAAGCCATTGCCATTGCCTTTGTGATGTGTGATTTTTTCATTATAATCATCCCTCTTTTTTGTGATTCTCATCATTGGAACGCCTAAATTCCACTGATTGAACACATAATATTTGCACTGAATAGTGCCTATTAAAATTTTACCACATTAAAACATCCCTGTCAATAAAACATGACAAAATCCACAATATTTGAGTTGTAACGCCGATTCTAACCAAAAATTGCGCTGATTGTGAATCAACGCTTAATATATCCTGAACAAAAAATTACCACCGCAAGATAATTAACCCGCGGTGGTAAATAATTAATTATTTGATAGGAAGACTGCTTACATTTATAAGACCTGCATCAATCTTCTGAATTACGATAGCATCGTCAGTTGTTACACCATTGCCGTTGCCGATTACATCAGCATTAGCAGCACCCTGCTTGGAAAGTCCATATTTATCAGGGTTACCGAGGCTCTGGAGAATTGCTGTAGCGTCAGCAATTGAAACTCTGCCGTCGTTGTTAGCATCACCGTAAAGTGTAGCTGTTGTTGTTGTGTTGCCGTTGCCATTATCTTCCTTAATTGTTGTTTTGGAAGTTGTCTTAGATGTAGTCTTAGAAGTTGTCTTAGATGTTGTCTTTGAAGTTGTCTTAGATGTTGTATCTACGGAAGAAGAACCGCCGCTGAGAACAACCTTGTCAATTGTTACGCCGTCATCATGAGGCCACCAAATCATAGCCTTAACAGTTGCACCAACATTAGCAGGAATGTCGTAAGAAACTTCAACCTTACCGTTCTTTACGTTTACCTTGAAGTCTTCCTGCTCCCACTCACCTGTCCATGTACCGAAACCGCCTGAGCTTTCTGTATCGTTTGTATTTACTGTGTAGTAGAGAGTAGCTGTCTTGTAGCCCTTTGCGTTGAACTCAGCGTAGTTGTTCATCTCGCCGTCATCGCCCTCTTCTACGCCAACCTTCATATCATCGGGGAGAAGAACCTTATCTCCGCCTACGGGAGTTGTAACTGTATCAGAAGGAGTTTTTGAAGTTGTCTTTGTTGTTGTACCGCCCTGTGGCTTTTCTGTTGTTACACTGGGAGTGGTTGAACCGCCACCGCCGCTGTAAATCTTATCAACGCCCTCGATAGAGTTTACTGTATCGCCTGTTCCATAGAAGTGGTAGAGACCAGCAGATGCGCCAACGAAACCAGCGTTGTAGTCAATAGCAACCTCGTTGCAGATGTAGTCGTTCATATCATCTCTGTATGAACCGCCTGCATCTGTAGGACCGCCAACGAGCGCACCTACGAGAGAGTGACCGTTGGGGCTGATTGCCTGAGGATGAGCTTCACCATTGAACTCGCCATAGCTCTGATAGCCTGAAGCTGCTCTGTGGTGAGGATTCTTAGCGGAGTTGCTTGCAAATCCGATAACGAAGCAAGTATTTGCAGGGTTATCACCTGTGATATAGTCCATCTGACCCTTAGCCCAGCTCTTGAAATCAGCATTTGAGTTCTTTGTAGCTGCGAGAGCACAGAACTGCATTGTTGTATTAAGACGAGCGCTGCCCCACTTATCCATAAAGAGATAATTGCTGCCAGAAGCCTGACCGCCGATATAGCTGTTTACCTTAGACCAGTCACCAGTGATATGTGAGTATACACAAGCAGCACCGAGACCTCTGTTATCCCAGCCGTCAACCCAGCCAAGATACTGTGTCTGCTTGGAAGCACAATCATTCTTGTACTTCTCATTATTTGTAGCAATATAAAGCCAACCAGCAGCGTTAGCCTGCTCATCCTGACATCCGCTTGACTTATAGAAGCCGTTAGGTCCGTCAGTAGCAACAGCGTTGTGCTGTGTTGAGAAGTTGTAGAGAGCCTCAGCGTACTTAAGGTCCTCAGCGTTGCCGAAGTTAATGTAGTTCAGAGCGAGAGCTGCAGCGTAGTCAGCAGCGATATCAGAAGCGCCGCCTGATGTCCAGAACATCTTTCTGCCGCCAGCCTGCTTCTCGGGAGGTCCCCAGTACTTGTGGTCCTCATTACCGTCACCCTTCTGATAAAGGAAGCTTGAAACGCTGCTTCCGCTAAGCTTTGTAGATCTCTTGAAGAAATCGCAGAAATAGTCAGTAATCATCTTAAGATGCTCACCCTGACCTGTTGCCTCATAAGCGTCCTTGAATTCATAGTAGCTCCAGCCGAGAGATGAAGCAGTGTAGCCCTGAGGAAGACCGAACATTGCGTGGTCACCGGCATCGTGGAAACCGCCGGGTACTTCGTCATCAGTATGGCAGTCATCACGCCATGTAATACCGGACTTTTCGCCTACTTCTGTACCACACATGTTAGCGTCGTAAAGGTAGAGGGAATACTGGAGGAGCTTTGCGTAATCAGTAGTTGCAGCAGCTGCATTGAGAGAGGGAACAGCTGCGGTAAATGAACCTGCTACAGATGCAGCAGCGAGCATACCACTAAGTACGACTGACTTGATTTTCTTGAAATTCATTCACATCACACTTCTTTCTTAAAAATTCAAATAAATTGTGCCTACAATATGTTTGTACATATATTATACATAATTTTCCCGAACTTTTGGTAACAAAGCGGTTACACAATTATTACATTATGGTTAAAATCACTTAAATCAAAGCAATTTCTCTGTATTGAACATAAAAGCTTTGTTCGCTTTGTATATAATCACGGTAATAAAATTATGCAAGTATACAAAACACAGAGTTTTATTGACAAATAGTTAATAAATAAAGTGATTTTTTACATACTGCAATTATATTTCAGCATCGATTTTGAATGATATACCGCATTACAGAAAAATAATTAATTTAGTCTGGCTAATTTGCTTTATTGTGATATCGCAAGAAAATCCCCCACAAACGTGAGGGATTTGGCTCAAAATTTTGCAGTAAGCAAACTTAGTCCTCTAATGTTTTTTTGAAGATTCTCAATAATTTTTGCCATTTTTTCTGAAGGTTTATTTTCATCCTTTTCTACTGCAACTTCTTTGAGCGCATCAATAGCAAAACGAATAAACACTTTGAACTGGCTATCAGCCTGTCCCATATGTCCACCTCATTTTTAATTATATAACACAAAATTAAAAAATTTGCAAGTTTCGTTTTACTTTTTAAGAGGAATATCCCCAACTGACATCATACCTGCGTCTATTTTCTTTATTACAATAGCATCATCGGGAGTTATTCCAACTTCACCGTTGATATCTGCATTTATAGTACCCTGCTCAGAAAGTCCATATTTATCGGGATTTCCTACAGCCTGAAGTATTGCAGTAGCGTCCGCAATCGATACCTTGCCGTCGCAGTTTGCATCGCCGTAAAGAGTATCCGAGGGTTTATCCGAAGGAATAACAGTGGAAGGCTCTGTGGGAGGCTCCGTGGGATTTGTTGATTCATCAGCAAACTTGAAATCAGCATTGATTTCAGCCGCAGATTTCTTTATATCATCAAACGTTGTTGCATCTCCGCCGAAAAGGGTTGACGCACAAGCACTTGCAATAGCAAAACAGCCGTTATAATCCAGCGCGCCCTCGGTATACTGGTATCTGTCAGCGTGGTCCTCGTAGCCGTTAGCATCAATACCGCCTACAAGCATACCATAGTTAGTATATTTAGCCGCAGGATTCTGAGCAGATGTTATACCCTCACCGCCGGGATTAGCGGCACGGTGGTGGATATGTACAGGCCACTTTTCGCCAAAGCCTAACAAGAAGCTGTAGCCGAGATTGTTGTCGCCAAGCATATAGTCAAGCTGCCATTTTGCGCCCTGTGCGTACTCGCTGTTAGGGTCGCCGTCAGCAACGACATAAGCGTCCATTTGTATAGCGCAGTTAATACGTGAAGTACCCCAGCCGTTAGTGTTATATGTGCCGACTTTCATGCCGTTCTGTCCCTGAATTTCAACGATCAGTTCATCCTTGAAAGCTGTATCACCTGTAGCCTTGTACATCAGAGCAGCATAGCCCTGCCATACCTTATCCCATGAGTAAACCCAGCCGTCATATTGACTTCCGCCGTAATCCTTATTCTTTGGAACACGGGTAGGCTTATCGCCCTCGCCCACAATCCAGAGCCAAGCCTGTGCGATAGCTTCCTCGTCCTGATACTGAGCATCAGTACTGTAGAATCCGCCGATACCGCCTGTATTGTTTCCTACGTGCTTTGTACCGAATTCAAGGAGTGCTTTTGCATATTTAGCACATTTTGCGGAGTATTCAGGGTCAGAATCCTTGAATACATAAGCCGCCGCACCAAGACCTGCCGCCATTTCACAGCTTACTGAGGAATTATTGTCTGAAGCTGTCAGCCAGAAAATAGGACGGTCATATGTCTGAACTTCGGGAGCAGTCCAGAATGAATGGTCTGTGCCTCCGTCTGCAACGGTATGAGCAACAGCCGCAACTTTTCCCGAATCATCGAGGAAAGTTGTTTTCATAAGGTAATCAGCACCCCAGCGCATTTCATATTCAAAGTGGTCACGGCAATTTGCCTTTTCGTAGATTCCGGGATTGAGATAGTCGGATATACCAAGACTTGAAAGAGCAAATCCGATTGTGAGATTAAACTTGATATGGTCGCCTGCATCGTGCCAGCCGCCTGATACATCAACTTTTCCGTCGCCGTCAGGGTCAACTACAGATTTTGCAGAGCCGTCAAGAGAGCCTACAGAAGCCGTTGCATCGTAAGTGTGGCAGTCCCCTCTCCAAGTCAACGGACCGTCAGTAATACCGGTTCCGCAGGCGTTGGAATCGAAAAAGTACAGAGACATTGCCAACGCTTCCATATAATTGTGGTCAGCCGCAGATGTATTCAGCGCAGCCACGGGAATTGATGTTACTGCCATAACCGCGGATGCAGCAGCGGCAGCAATTTTCTTTGAAAGCTTCATTTTAAATCATCCTTTCGTTAAATAAGTGAATGTTAATTATCCCTCCATATATACATATTATACCATAAAATCAGAATTGCTTTGTGAATATTTTGTGTACATAATCATGCAATGAATATTTTCAGCAGAATAATCAAATTCGCGGCATTATTATTGTGCAAATTAACAACTGTATCATTAGTTCAAATGTCATTTTCTCACATTGCGTATAAAAAATTTGACATCTGTATTTCATAATGATATAATAAACATACATAATATAGAAAGAAGTGTTGATATGCCACGATTTTTTGCGGATAATATAAATGAAAACGATATAGTTTTAGACGGCGAAAATGCCCGACATATCGGACGTTCTCTGCGCATGCGTCCTCACGAGGAAGTGACGGTATGCTGCGGCGGAATGGACTACGATTGTGAAATACGGCAAATTACCGAGGATTCTGTATATCTCAACCTACTCGAAAAGCATCCATGCTATGCCGAACCAACAGTGAAAGTCACGCTGTTTCAGGCTGTACCAAAGCTTGACAAGCTGGAATACATTATCCAGAAATCCACGGAATTAGGCGTATCAAGAATCGTTCCCGTATTGACAAGGCGCTGCATATCGCGACCAAATGAAAAGGATTTTGCAAAAAAGCTACCACGGCTTGCAAAAATCGCGGAGGAAGCAGCAAAACAGTCAGGGCGCGGAATAATCCCGGAAATATCGCCGATTGTCAGCTATAAACAATGCCTTGAAATGATGAAAAATCTCGATAAGAACGTTATTCTATACGAGGGCGAGGGCGGCAAGCCTTTTGGTGAGGTAAATGTCGAGGGTATAAAAACAGCAGGAATTCTAATTGGCAGTGAGGGCGGATTTGAAGCATCAGAAGTTGAAGAAGCAGTTTCCGCAGGTGCTGAACGCATCTGGCTTGGAAAAAGAATCCTACGTTGTGAAACAGCACCAATTTCAGCCTTAACAATTTTGATGTTTTTAACAAAAAATATGTAAACACTTGAAATTTTGGAAAAAATGTGTTATAATATCTAATATGATTATCGAAGTTTCCGCAAGCTTTCCGATAACGCAAGCTGACAGGCTGAAATGCCTTGCAGATGATTTTAAAACTGCGGAGAAATGAGGATTTTTTAATATGAGCAAATTATTAACAGGACTTCTTATTGCAGGTGCAGCAGCTTTCGCAGGTGTTGTAGTAACAAAAATTCTTAAAGGCAAGGACGTTGACGACGATTTCGACGATATCTATGATTTCGACGATTCTGAATTCGACAGCGAAGAAATCATTGATGATGCTGAAAAGGCAGCTGAAGAAGTTGCTGAAAATGCTGAAGAAGCTATCGAGGATGTTAAGGAAGCAGTTGAAGAGGTTGCTGAAGATGCAGCAGCTGTTGTTGAAGATGTTGTTGAGGAAATCAAGGACGCTATCAACGATTAATTTACGTAATCAACGGACGGCAAACGCCGTCCGTTTTTGCACACTGTTGCATATCTCGTTTAATTTTACTATATTTTTGTGCAAGTATACAAAACATTAAAAATAGGGTTGACATTTTCGAAAATGTTTGGTATAATATAAAAGCTGTCAAGGACAGTTCAAAAATAGTCCGAGGCGTAGCTCAGTTTGGTAGAGTGCTTGGTTTGGGACCAAGATGCCGCAGGTTCGAGTCCTGTCGCCTCGACCAAACACGAATAATCCGAACCTCCGTCTAATAGGCGGCGGGTTCGGATTTTCTCTTTCAATAGACTATCCAAATTTTAACTCAAAAACAAACGGAGGCTAGTTTATGAAAGACTTTATTAAAGAATTCTATTATGGCAATATCGACCCGCAGGCTCGCAGTATCAAACAGAGCAAAGCGGTAATGAAAGAAATGCAAACCCTCAATGAAACCGAAGAATACTTGACCGCCAAACTCAAAGGCGAAGAAAAGAGCAAGTTCCTCGACCATGTCAACGCTTGGAGCGTAGTAAACGGAGAATCCAACCTTGACAGTTTCATTGTAGGCTTCAGACTCGGCGCAAAGTTCACCTACGATACCTTTATCAGCAACGATGCTCCCTTAGCGATTTTCTATGGGAGGATAACTGATATGGAAAAGTATATTTTCGATGAATCCAACGTCTTGTGGTACGAACTCCAAGGAGATTATTATATCCCTTGTTTCACGCTGCCGGAGGTTGAAACAAAAGAAATCGGTGTATGGGGTATGCGGCATTTAGATTATCTTAAATCTCGCCGAAAAGCCACCTATAACCGATTGCAAACCGAAGGCAAACTCAATTCCTATCCGTATGATATAAACGCCCAAGCACAAGAAATGTTCGATAATCTTATAGTGCAGTATAAGAAAGCGGAAGGCGTTACGGAAGAACTGAAAGCAACCAACCAAATGGAATGGGTGCGCCGAATGAATAACATCAGACAGCATGTCACCGAAATCGTAAACAACGAACTAATTTATAGATAAGCCAGCATTCAGCTTTGTGGTAAAAGTTAAGGCGGAGAGGCACCCTCTCCGCCTGTTTGTTATATTATTCGATGAGTCTAAAACAAAATATTTTCTAATTCACACATCATTTTTTTCTTTCTATATGTACGCAATCTGTAAAAGGCTTTTAAAAATTTTTCTGCTTCGTTTTTAAAATCTGCATGTTTTCTCCACCATACCAAATGTTTGAATTGATATTGTTCTATTATATTATACGAATTATCGTTTTCGCATATTACATCTTCAAGAAAATGGCTTCTTAAAAAATCAATACCTTTATCAAAAAGATTAAAGTAAAATGCATTTTTTTGAAATAGTAGACTAATGTATTCATCACATTGTTGAGGATGCTTTTTTTCGATGCAATTACATATATCTATTAAAAAGACATCTATATAATCGGACATGCCGGGACGATTCATCCCTCTATATTGATTTAACGATTCATAACTAATATTATTATCTCTAATTATTTCTATTTTCTCATTAGGTAGAAGAATCATATTTGGAATTGTATGATATTCTTTTAAAAACTTATTAGTATTTTCCATACTTAAAATTTTGTTGTCAATATCTTGCTTTCCTAAATATTGCAACTGTTTACCAAAAATATTGCCTGGTGTGAATAGTGTATCTCCGCGAAATCTTGTTCCTATCATATCATAGGTAAGTCCGTCAATTTTTTTAAAATAAAGCAAGTATAAAATTGAACGTGCTACAACCGAATCATCAGGATCCATCACCCACGTTTCTTTGTATTCTGGCGGCTTGCCAAACTTTATATCATGTTCCAATTGATCAATATCAAAATCTAATAACTTATCTAAATTATTATCGCAATATTCCAATAAAAAAGACCTTACAATATTTTTACAGTATTCTATACTTTCATTTTGTTCCATAAGTCACCTCTAAAAATTCATTAGTTGCAATATAATAATCATATTTACTAATCTAAATATTTTGAAATTGCGGCACGATATCTTGCCGCAGTTTTCGCCGTTGTAAACTTCTTCTACAGTTATTCGTGCCATATTCGCACCTCCTTTGCAGTAACAACAGTACCATAGGTTGGTGCAGAAGTCCAGAGAGAAGCAGAAAAAATTTCACTAGAAATATCATCTGCGATTCAGTCATATACCTAAATAAAAACACCTTTATGGTTTAGTGGAATTATTATTGTCCAATAATAATTATATCTGTTTAATAAGGGGAAGCAAATATGAAAAAAAGTATTTTAATCAAGCAGGGCGATCGAATATACCTATTCATAATTGATGAAATAAATGATCGCCAAATTTTTCATCTTGTTGGTTGTATTGAAAAAACTCTTCATCAGTCATTTTCAAAGCATATGACTGATGAAGAGTTAAGAACGCTTGCAAAAAAAGAACTGGGAATTGATTTAGAACCAACAAAACTAATTGCCGAAATTAATATCAACAAACAGACACTAGGTTTTTAACTAGATAATCTTTATTCTCTTCAAAAGATTTTGGTGTGTATCCGCAGGCAGTGCATGTCTGTATTATTTTTAAACAGAAGCTATTTACCGCCGCCGGAGAAAGGGATAAAATAGGATTTCCCTCTCCTGTATCTATTAAATAGATATCTACAAATTTATCTTTAACATTTAATGGCTCTTCGGGCTTGAATCCATCAATGTTAAAAATCCAATGATCTTTTTGCGTTACCCACGCTGCACCTATCTCCATCAATTCACCCCAACTCGCTGCGGGATTTTGAGGATCAATACAAATTACATTCTTGCTTGTAACAAAAAGAACATAAATCATTTCAGAAGACGCGCTATTTATGAAAAACTTCTGCAAGTATCCATAAATATCATTTTCGGGCAAATTGGTTTCGGGGTCTGGCCCGTTGGAGTAAATAATATCATCTTTAGGCACACCATTGAATAACAAAAGGTTATAGATTGCATTAGCAACATGACGATCCTTGAAAGTTTGGCTGATCATTATTTTCTTTTTATTTGCATCGACCACCGACTTAAATCCTAATAAGGGCTTCATCGCTTCAATTTCCGATGAAACAACATCTGCAATTTCATCAGAATTCAACGTTGATCCGCCTAATTTGCTAGACAAATTGCTTACCATGCTCTTCGTGGTGCTTTCTAGCTTCCTTTTAAGTTTCGCCTCTTCTTCGGCTTTTTTTGCTTCTTTCTCAGCTTCTTTTATTGCCTTCTCAGCTGCTGCAAATTGTTCATGAAGACGAACCGCTTTATCCGTGGCTTCACGAATGCACTTAAGCGCAGCTACCCATCTAGGATCACTCTCATTATAACCTTGCCTATTAGTTCCAGCCATATCTGGAAAATTTGGTGCTTCAAAAGCGTCTATATAGAGATTGCCCACTATATAACTTTCATAAACTCGGTTTTTCCCAATAATAGACAGTACATTTCTAAGTCCCATTTTATTGTGCGCAAAAATAGCCAAATAGTTGTCCGAAAACTCATTTATCTCTTTCTTCATACCTCTAGTTGTTTTGTATGTACCAATCCAACCATATATTTTGATGGTAAGTTCGCTTGGCTGGTTGTTACTATCAAGCATATTGATAGTTTCACAAAACTCATCAAGGTGCATGGTTTGTAAGGAAGGATCGTTTTGGGGTAAAACATCTTCAAGGTATCTCTTTTGATCAC
>CALGTV010000067.1 GCA_937902395.1 uncultured Ruminococcus sp. | reverse complement strand
CAGAATGACAAAAATCACTTGCTTTTTGAAAAGGACGGTTATTGAGGAGACATTAATTAAAGTCTAATTATGAAAATACCTTTCAAATACAATTTAACAGGAGGTTGAAAACAATGCCAAACATAACACCCCGAAAGAATAAAAACGGCGAAATCATCAGCTACAGAATCCGTGTAGCAAGAGGCTATGACAGCAAAGGCACAAAGTTAAAACCTTATGAAATGACTTGGAAGCCTGCTCCGGGTATGACAAAAAAGCAGATAGAAAAAGAGTTGAATCGTCAGGCGGTCACTTTTGAGGAGAACTGCAAAAGCGGCAGAATAGGAAATCAGAATATAAAGCTTGCTGAGTTCTGTCCTATGTATCTTGAAATAAAAAAGGACATTCTTGCACCTCGTACTTATGAATTCTATGATAATCTTATAAGAACCCTGATAATTCCTGCACTGGGACACATCAAATTATCGGAGCTGAAGCCTGCGCACGTTCAACAGTTTGTGCAGCAGCTCCAAAATCAGACCAAAAAAGATAGTAATGGTAAAGTGATAGGAAAAGTATCACCCTCAACAGTAAAAAGAAAGCTTGCTTGTCTGCAGTCAATTTTGAAGCAAGCGGTCAAGCTTGATATTATTACATCTAACTCTGCGGACACTTCAAGACTGACTCTCCCGAAGGTTGTCGCTCCAAAGGTAGAGATTTTTACTAAACAGGAAGCCGCCGAAATGCTATGTTGTCTTGAAAAAGAGCCATTGCAGTTTCAGGTATTGGTACAGCTTGCTATTATGAGCGGCGCACGTCTCGGGGAACTCATCGGACTGAAATTCACTGATATTGACTATAAAAACAATCAAATCACTATTGAAAGGTCAGCATATAAAATCACCGGACAACCTATATCAACTAAAGCGCCTAAGGATAATGACATCCGCACGGTAACTGTAAACAGTTATTGCATTGACCTTATAAGACTTCTCCGTGCTGAGAAGAACAGACAGGCTCAGGAGTTAGGTACTGCATGGATAGAGGGACAATGGCTCTTTACTCAGTGGAACGGTGAAATAATGTACCCACAGACTCCCTCAAAGCAGTTCAGCGATTTTCTTGAAAAAAACGGACTCAGGCACAGGAAATTCCATAGTCTGCGGCATACGTCAGCTACATTGCTTCTATATGGCGGAGTAAACGTGCGACAGGTTCAGGAACGTCTTGGGCATGGTAATATAAAGACAACAAACATATATCTTCACTGCGTTGCTGAAGCTGATGAAGAAGCGGCAAACGTATTACAGAATATGCTTATCACTCAGACAAAGACGAAGCAAGTAGAAGAAACACAACAGCAAATAGTATAAAAAATCGGAGCAGGCAGCTGAGATTCAGCATTCTGCTCCTTTATTCTGAGGACACTTTGAGGACACTAAGGGCACTACAATTTATATTTTGTTAATAAAGCACACAATAAGAAAATCGCATGATATAGCCACAAACCATAGATTACAACAAGTTGCAAAAAGTTATTTTTCTCTCTGGCAGTGTGGGGGTCAGGGGTTCGAATCCCCTATGCTCCACCATAACAAAAGCCTATGTTTAGAGAAAAACACAGGCTTTATTTTTTTGCTGTTATGCTTCACGACAGCTGAAATTTGAATATTTCCGTTAGAGAATCAGGAACCGATAACGAGGCTCAACCCCTCCATTTTTCAGTTTTATTGCTGCAATTTTTACAACAAATATTATTATTCATACTTCTCATCAAACTCATCTGACCAATCTTCTCCATATATTTCTTCAGCTTTTTCTTCTAAATCAGCAGAAATATATGCAAGCACACTGTCAAACGAATCGTACTCCTCAACTTCACCATCAAAAATCGTGTAAAATTCACCTGTTTTTCCAGAAAAATATAAATATTCACCATCTCCGACAAAGCTGCCTATTAAAACATTGTCCTCGTCCTCAATCTCAGGCCAGAAAATGCACCAACATCTGTCAGCCATATCGCAGCTTTTCGTTAATAGCAGCCATTCTTTAAACATTGAGGGAATTTCTATATTGTTTTCAATTACCCAATTATTTATTTCTTCTTCGGTGGCAGGTTTTTCAAATTCATATTCATAATCCTCTGAAATGAAATCACATAAATTTTTTAGATAATCATAAGATTCCATTATTAATTCCTTATCACTTTTTCCCATAATTCATACTCCTTAAACAAATTTTATTTTTAATGCATTTTATAATACATTTTAATCGCATTTCTCATCAAGTTCATCTGACCAATCCTCGCCGTATTCTTCTTCTGCTTCATCTTCCATAGTTACTTGAACATATGTAAGGAAATCAAGAAAATCTTCATATTCTTCTTTGTCATCACCGATTGTATAAAAAGTCCCTGTATTTTTTGAAAAATACAAATCATCAGTACCATACCCAATGCTTCCAATATATACATCTTTTTTATCAGAATTGCTGATTTCTGGGAAAAACAGCTCAATTCTGCCATCCATAATTCTTGCATACGAAGTAAGCAATAACCAACTCTTGTACATATCAGGCATACTGATAGCATTGTCTTTTTCCCAATCTACCAGTTCTTCAATGGAAACACCTTGCTCAAATACTGATGATCGACTTAAAATCGAAGCGATATTCCTTATATCATCAAAAGCATCTTTAATTTCGTTATTGATAACAAATCCCATGAAAATTTTCCTTTTTAATTTAATTTGAATATATTTCGGTTTAGTGTATTACAACTTTACAATATAATTATATATCATTATGTATTTTTTGTCAATATGCTGTTATGTTTAATGACAGTTGAAAATTTAATATTTCCGTTAGAGAATCAAAAACTGCTTTATCGTGTACTATTTTGAAAGAAGTGCCCACTATGTAGAAATATATTTCAGATATGATACAATTGACAGGTGACAAATGCTTTGAAATGTGGTATAATAGATGTATAACAAAATAATCAGCGAGGTGAAAAATTATGGTATACATCACAGGCGATATTCATGGTGAACTTGAACCGATATATACGCTTTTTGAAAGATTCCAACCCAAACCCGAGGATATAATCGTTATTCTGGGAGATGTTGCTCTGAACTACACAGGACGGCTTAGGGACAGAATGATGAAAGAAGATATGTCTGCAATGAAATCTACTTTCTTCTGTATTCACGGCAATCATGAGAACAGACCGCAGAATATTGCGTCCTACAAAGAAAAGGAATGGCATTGCGGCAGGGTGCTGTATGAGGAGGATTTCCCAAATATCCTCTTTCCTGTAGACGGAGAGATTTTCGATATTGACGGCAGGCAATGCCTTGTAATCGGCGGTGCATACAGCGTGGATAAATTCTACAGACTCCGCAGGGGTTACCATTGGTGGCCAGATGAACAGCCAACACCAACTATCAAGGCTTATGTTGAGGAACAAATCGAGAACAGAAAAGTTGATGTTATCTTTTCTCACACCTGCCCATTCAAGTATATTCCGACTGAGTGCTTTTTGCCCGGAATTGATCAGTCTACCGTTGACAACAGCACGGAACATTGGCTGGATACCATTGAGGATACATTGGATTATGAAGCTTGGTATATGGGGCATTGGCATATTGATAAACAAATTGACAAGATACACTTTCTGTCCCATGGAGTTGAGGTGTTGTAGGAGTAATACAATGCAGAATTCAAGTACGAATCGGTTTTAAAATTGGCTGATTTAAGTGAACCTTTAAATCATAAAAACGTACTTCTCTTTGCTTTGAAAAAAATTATCCGCTAATTTCACATAAAACGTAATTTGCAGTTGTGAAAAGAGATTACAATTGAGGCGAGTGATTTTGTAAGCCTTAATATAACTGTAAACTTTAAAATATTATTGGCGGACGAAATGATCGTTATTTGCATATTGATTACAGGGAAACAGTTCAAAGTGCCACTCAAAGTGCCATTTCTCAGTATTCAAATTGCACTTTGGAGGAACTGGATATTTTAAAGGAAATCATACAAAATCCATCCATTACACAAAAGGACTTGGCTTACTCTACTGGAATGTCAGAGAGAACAATAAAGAGAAAAACTGTAGAACTTCAGGAAAAAAGAGTTCTTCGCCGAAAAAACGGCAAGAGAAATGGAAAGAGGGAAGTTCTTGTTAAGATATAAGGGTACCTTTAAAAAAACTTATGCAGGAATACTTATGGTAAAGCTGACATAATCGTTCAATATAAAAAAGAGCCTTTCATGACAGAAGGCTCTTTTTCATTATATTCAGTTATTTTTTAACAGTTCACGCTTCATAATACACAGGTCAAATACATCCAATCTGTTGTCATTGCAGAAATTTCCTGCTCTCCAGTTTGAAAGCTTTGTATTTGGAACTCCAAGCAGCCATTTCTGGAGTAATACCACATCAGCAACATTGAATTGACCATCAGCATTGACATCTCCCACTGTTGTTTCAGGAGTCCATTGAGAAATCGCTTTCACAGACGGAATCCATGCAGGCTGCGTTTCTCCATTTTTCAGCGGAATACAGGCTATAGAAATTGTTGTATTCTTTGTATTGGTCAGATGAACAGCAAGCTTTCTGTAACTGCTGTTGTCTGTCTGATTAGGAACAGCAAGAGAAGTTGGCAACAGTTCCGCATTCATCACCGTAAATTTACCGATGTCGCTGAGAAACCCCACCCACATTTTTTCCGAGTCGACAGTCACAACAGCGGTTCTGCCATCACCAGCAACCGCAATATCTCCCTTTGTATGTGCAAACCAGTATATCTCACCTGGAGCATTAAGAGAAATTTCATCTTGAATAATAACACATTCCTTGTCCTTTATCATTTTCAATCCACGTACTACGCTTTCTGCACCGCTATTCTCATATGCAGCAGTTAAATCAGTAACGGCATAAGCTTCATTTCCGCCGCTGAAACTGTTTATAAGACATTCCGCACCCTCTTGCTGATCCAATTCCTGCGAGGGATTGATGACAAGGGTATTATGACCTTCTGCTCTTATTCTGTAAGAATATTGACGATTATCAAGCTCATAGTTTTCATTTCCCAAATCTGTAAAAAATCTTGCACCGTTTGATTCAAGGTAAAATGTACCCAAATCATAGTGACCGTGATATTTATAATTATTTTCACCGACATGAAGCGCCGCCACAATTCCGTTTTCATCCCATGTGTTTCTGAAACTTGCATTTGAGGCACCGACCTCTCCCCAGTCGGTAGGAATATCGCTGGCAGAATCAGGTGTTTTCTCCTCGTCAATCCACAGAAGATCAAGATAATTAAAGCTGTCATTTTCTATTTTTTTAAGACGAGTAGCAGCTATATCATAAGAATTATAGTATTCTGCAAGCCACAGAAGAACCGCCCAGCCAGTATCACGGCTGTCACCGTCATCACCGAAACTGAATGATTTTGGCGTATTTGAGCTCATATAGCGGACAAAATCCACAGATTTACGAAGTCCCTCGTGATCCGCAAGACCATAGTCCGTTCCTGCGGCACTTGTTAATGAAGAAGAATATAAGCCGAGATAATATGTTGCATAATCCCAATATCCCAGTCCTTCGCTGTATGTTCCGTCCTTGTCGCTGTAGGCACGACGAACAAAGGAATATGACTCCTTGTACGCATAAGTGAGAACATCGGACGCTATATCACTTGCTTCGGCTTCATCTCCGATTGCAAGTGCCGCCATGCTCATACTTCCGTTGCATACGAGTTTCCAGTTATCTCCAGGATAATCCTGATACCAACGGTAAGTGCGCTTTCGGGGCTTATCCTCATAATCTTCCATAACCTGATTCAAACCTTTTTCAATCATATTTTTTCTGAGAAACGCTCTCTGCTCATCGTTCATCCAATGATAAAGCCAGTCATAACCGAGTGCAAAGGCGGTACTCATTTCAGCAGTATCAAGGAAGTGGCTGGGATTCCAGTCCTTAAAATTACAAGCCGCTTCAAGTTCTGCATAACATCTCACGGCATATTTTTCATCTCCGAAAATATTGTATGCCATAGCAAGTGCAGCAACACGACGCTGTATTCTTTTTGATGTTTCAAGAAGTCGTATACCGTCGGGAATTTCGTATTCAGCTACAGGTCTTGTCATAACTCTGTCTGCTTCAGCACGAAGCTTTTCAAGAAGAATGGCTGTTACTGAATCATCTCCGATACTTGCTTTCAGTTTTGCAAATTTCTCATTCGACATAATGATACGAGGATGAGCGTATAATCCATTCTTTTCAATCATATCTCTGAGAACCTGTTCGCCGTCAATAAAATCGCCGTAGCTTTCAGTTGTGGAACTTCCTGAACCACTATCTTCTGCAAATGTGTTAATTGGTATAATACTTATTACCATAACCAATGCAAGCAGAATATTTAAAAACTGTTTTTTCATAGCTTTACCCTCCTAAGTAAACGAGTTTTCTATATACATCCTATCATAATAATGGTCTATACGAGTTTTGATTTCATATGGTTTCCTCCTCGTCTGTTTTTCTATATTATACCACATAATTGCCATAATTGCAATGGAAATGTAGAAAAAATCGAACAAAATAAAAGAGCCTCTCCAATGAGAAACTCCACGATTCATATTAATGCCCCGATTCCGATCACCAGTATGCCAAGCTGTACAAGAATTACACTCCGAGTTTGCTAGAAAAAAACCGAGAAACCCTGGTTTTATGCGGGTTTCTCGGTTTTTTACTGGAAAACTCGGGGTGGTTCCGTTTAATGTATTGACATAGTTTCAGCAATATGATATAATATGAAAGTAAAGAATGTACATCGTCATTCTTTTTGAGAAAATCGTTTCCATTATATTTCCGTTATTTTGAAATCATAAGCTATATGATTGAAGCAAACCATAAAACAATCAGCATTAAAAAACGGCTAAATATATGGAATAATTAACCACAAGAAAAACAATGAAATCAAATCATTCTATTATGGCAGTGTGTGGGGCAGGGATTCGAATCCCTATGCTCCACCATGTAATAAAAATCGCTAAGTTATTATGGCGATTTTTTTGAAAGGAGTACATCATGGCTGTAAATTATGGAATAAAATACAATGTGGGCAAAGGAAAAATTAATGTATATACTGAGGGCAGCGGCAAATATACAATAGTTTTTTTATCCGGCGCAGGAGTGACTTCACCTGTTCTTGAGTATAGTCCTCTATATCGTCGTTTATCAGATGAATATAAAATAGCAGTCGTGGAAAAAGCAGGCTATGGTATGAGCGAAAGCACTGATACGGAACGTACTGTAGAAAATATGGTCAGTGAAAGCCGTGAAGCTTTAAGGCTCGCAGGAATTAATCCACCGTATATCCTTGCAGCACATTCTTATTCGGGATTTGAAACGATTTACTGGGCGAACACATATCCCGATGAAGTAAAGGCTGTACTGAGTATAGACATGGGGCTTCCTGACACAGCCGTTGAAATGGGAAAAGCAATGTCAGAGGAAAAACGCCGCAAAATTAATGAAAAGAATAAAAAGCTGTTCTCTAAAATTCAGAAAAGGGGTTTACTTGCCAGACTTGCTAAAAAAATTACCGTAGATGCTTCTGGACTTATGTCCTCTGATTATCTCAATGATGAAGAAAAAAAGCTTTATGAAGATTTATTCTATAAAAATCTCACTAATAAAGAGATTTTTGAGGAGAATATGCACCTTGTATCCAATGCTGAAAAGGCAGGTGCAACAGGAAAGCTTAAAGTTCCTGCATATTTTTATATAAGCGACTATAATACACCTATGAAACAGGGGACATGGAAGGGGTATGCTATAAAATACGCTGAGGAAATCGGTGCAGAATATATTGTTACTGACAAAGACCATTTTATGTACACGAAAATCCCTGACGAAATGGCGCAGAATTTCAAAGATTTTTTAAAGAAAAACAATTTATAAGGCGAAAAGACTGCACAGAGTTGAAATTCTCTGTGCAGTCTTTTTATCGTGATGAAATTTTTATAAGCTGATATCTTGCAAGACAAAGATCGTATACATCAATAACATCATCATCATAAAAATCAGTAGCTTCCCAGTTTTTGAGATTTATTTCTTTTCCAAGGAGCCAGTTGCTGAGAAGAACAATATCCGCAACAGTATATTCACCATCTGCATTTACGTCACCCATAATTATTTCAGAAGCAGGAGGTTCAGTGGGTTTTGTCGGTTCTGTGGGCATTTCTTCAGGCTTTACTGACATCATGGAATTCAGCATTTCCTCATCAAACATTTTACAGTTCTTTCTGTCGTAGTGGAGGTCTGTAATATCCCAAAGAACAGGACACATTCCTCTTGTATAAGCTTCTTTGCACACTGACGAAATGAACTTTCTCACAGAGGCTTCTTCCTTATTTTTCTTAGGACAGCCATATTCGCCGATAATAACGGGAATTCCCTTATCTGCAAAAGTAGTTTTCATTAAGTCCATATTACGTTCAAGTTCAGCAATTTCTGCATCTGTGCCCCATGTTGAACTTGCTTTGCCCCAGTCAGCATCTTCTTCCAGAATAGCAAATCCTGCAGGAGTGTAATAGTGTACGGATACAGCCATGCGATTTGCGGGGTCAACGGGCATTTTGAAAAGAGGGTCACAGGTCAGTTCAATATCCGTGTTATATCCCGAGATAAGCAGATGTCGCTGTGGATTATTTCCGCCAGATGAGCGTACAACATCAACAAATGTCTGATTTATTTCATTGGCAAGGGCATATGATTCAGCTTTTCCCTCGGTACCACCCCAACGATTCCACAAGGATGACCAGCCTAATTCTTCGTTCTGTGATTCGAATATAAGATAATCGTTGTAATCCTCGAAAGCGTCGCAAAGCTGTTCCCAGATACGAGTATATTTGGTCATACAATTTGTCTTGTCAGTAGGAAAATTTTCAAACCAACCGCTATCCCAGTGAAGATTAACAATAGCATACATACCTGAATCAAGAGTCCAGTCAACAACTTCACGTACAGCCGAGAGATATTCAGGACTGATTGTATAATCTTCTGCCATAAGATTTGACCATGCAACAGGAATTCTCAGGGTATCAAAGCCTGCGTCGGCATAGCCTTTGATAATATTTTCTGTAATAACAGGACTTCCCCACGCTGTTTCGTATGATTCGGGAGTACCATCGCCCCATTGTGCAATCCAGTCACCGCAGGATTCATAAGTGTTTCCAAGATTAATACCGATACCCATATCCTTGACCAGTTCGACTGTAGAAATATCTCTCATGCCATTGTTGTCCGCAGCACATACTGAAAAAGGTGTTGAGGTGATGAAAAGAGCAGTTGCTGATAATGCAGAAAAAAGCTTTTTCATAAAAAACATCCTCTCTTAATGGGAACTTCTAATTGTTCCCTAATTAATTATCCCAAAATGCAGATATTCTGCCTATGTACAAATTATATCATATTCAAGGCGCAAAGTCAACGAAATAAGATGTGCAAAATTGCACTGAATTTTCGTTGTAAAGCCGGATTTGAATACACAGAAAAAATTATAAATATGTAAATTTGCATACAAGTGGATTATATTACATGTATCAATGATTTATATAAGTGAAAGTTAACAAAAAGAATCGGAGTATATTGTGCTATATTACAAAAGAAAAGAACGGCTATTGCACTTTTTAAGAATATATGATATAATATTGATTGATAATTTTTTATCAATGATAGGAGTGCTTCAAATGTCAGATTTTGAAAAAATAATCAAAGTGATAGACGATGCTGTATGGGGTGTACCGCTGATACTTCTGATACTTGGCTGCGGTATTTTTCTCACTTTACGTTTGGGAGGGGTACAGTTCAGAAAGCTTGGACTTGCTCTGAAATACATGGTGAATGAGGAAGAAGGCGGACAAGGCGAGGTATCGAGCTTTGGTGCTCTGTGTACCGCATTATCAGCAACTATTGGTACGGGAAATATTGTAGGTGTGGCAACGGCTATTGCTGCCGGAGGACCGGGAGCGCTGTTCTGGATGGAAGTTGCAGCTTTGTTTGGTATGGCAACAAAATATTCAGAGGGACTTCTTGCGGTAAAATATCGTATCAAGGATAAAAACGGCACTATGCTGGGAGGTCCGTTTTATTACATAGAAAAAGGCATGGGCGAAAAATGGAAATGGCTTGGAAAAATATTTGCTATATTCGGAGTGCTTGTAGGGCTTATGGGTATCGGCACATTTACTCAGATAAACAGTATAACATCTGCGGTAAATAATTTCTTTGATCCCGAAAGCAAAAATGTTCTGGAGATTCTCGGAAACGAATATACAATAGCGCAGGTTATTGCAGGACTTGTTATTACAGTTCTTGCGGCGCTGATAATCATAGGTGGAATCAAATCAATAGCTAAGGTATCTGAAATATTCATACCATTTATGGTTGTAATTTATGTTTCCTGTTGCCTAATGATAATTTTTACAAATATTACGTCTGTTCCTGCGGCAATTGCTGAAATCATCAAGAGCGCATTTGGTGTAAAAGCAGTTGCAGGTGGAGCTTTAGGCGCAATGATGGTATCAATGCAGAAGGGTATTGCAAGAGGCATATTCTCCAACGAGGCAGGACTTGGCTCAGCTCCTATTGCGGCAGCAGCAGCCAAAACAAACGAGCCTGTCCGTCAGGGACTCGTTACAATGACAGGAACATTTATTGACACGATTGTTGTATGTACAATGACAGGATTAACAATAGTGATGTCGGGCTGCCTTACAGAAAATTCCTCATTGCAGGGCGTTGAGATAACAAATGCTGCATTCTGCATTGGTTTGCCATTCCCAGAAAAAGTGTCATCGTTCCTGCTTATGCTTTGCCTGATATTCTTTGCATTTACAACAATTTTAGGCTGGAACTATTATTCAGAGCGCTGTCTTTCATATTTGACAGGTTCAAATAAAGTTGCAGTGATTGTATTCAGAGTACTTTATATAGCAGCTGTATTTATTGGACCTTATATGACGGTTGCGGCAGTATGGGGCATAGCTGATATATTCAACGGACTTATGGCTATTCCGAACATTATTGCACTTATTGCACTTTCTGGCGTTACAGCAAAAGAGACTAAAGAGTATTTCAATAAAATCAAATAAATATACATCAAAAAAGCTTGCCTGATCGGCAAGCTTTTTTCGTTTCAGTGTATCACCTTTACAGGACATGCAGCTTTACATTGTCCGCATGAAGTACATTTCTCATAGTCAATGATAGCGTGAGAATCCACAACCTTAATTGCACCTACAGGGCATTTTTTCTCGCATATTCTACAGCCGATACAGCCATTTGAGCAGGCAAGTTTTGTCAACTTTCCATTATCCTGAGATGAGCAAAAAACATCAATATTCTTTGATTTAGGTTTAATTGATACAAGTTGATTGGGACATTCAGCAGCACATTTTCCGCAGGCATGGCAAAGATTTGTGATTACTTTTGCAAGTCCATTTTCAACCTGAATGGCATTGTGTTCACAGACAGCGGCGCAGTCTCCAAGACCGATACAACCATATTTACATATGCCATTTCCGCCATAGAAACGTTTTACAGCCTTACAGGATTGCACACCGCCGAAATCGAACTGCGGCTTTGTGGCGTTGCAATCTCCATTACAATGGATTACAGCTGTCATGGGAATAACATCTGCCGCCGCAACACCAAGTATTTCCGCGATTTTCCCGGCCGCATCAGCTCCGCCTGGACGGCACAGATTAGCAGGAGCATTGTTATTTATAATAGCATCGGCATAATCAGCACAGCCTGCATATCCGCAAGCGCCGCAGTTAGCCTGAGGAAGTGCCTCACCGATTTTTTCAACTCTTTCATCAACTTCAATATAGAAAATCTTTGAAGCGATAGTGAGCAGGATTCCTGCTCCAAGGCCGCATATTCCAAGAATAATAACAGGTATCAGATAAGTCATAACTGCACCTCCTTAGCTGAATAATCCCGCAAAGCCCATAAAGCTGACAGAGACGATAGATGCTGCAATAAGAGTTGCAGGAACTCCCTTGAATGTTTCAGGGATATCTGCATATTCCATTTTTTTGCGAACTCCCGAAAAAATCACAAGAGCAAGCATAAATCCAAGACCACCGCCAAGAGCGTTTACAATCGATTGTACAAACGAGAAATTGTTGTCTATGTTGAGAACAGTTACGCCGAGTACAGCGCAGTTTGTGGTAATCAGCGGCAGATATACTCCAAGTGATTTATATAATGGCGGAAGAAGCTTTTTCATAGCTGTTTCCACAAGCTGAACGAAAAGTGCAATTATGAGGATAAATACAACTGTGTCAAGATATGCAAGTCCATTGGGAACGAGGATGAAATGGTGAATCGGGTATGTAACAATAGTTGCACATATCATTACAAAGGTAACGGCAATTCCCATTCCCGAGGCACTGTCAAGCTTTTTTGAAACGCCTAAAAACGGGCATATTCCCATAAATTTTGAAAGTACAAAATTATCAGTCAGCATAGCTGAAAGAAGAATCACACCGAGAGTTTTCATTCAGCCGTCACCTCCTTTTTTTCGCATTTGTCTGACATGGAGCAATTCTCACAGCCGTTACATTCAATTTCTCTAGGCGGCTTTCTGTTGGCGATTTTGTTCACCATAGCGATAATAACTCCAAGGGTAAAGAATCCGCCTGCCGGCATAATGAATATCAGCATAGGATTTTCGTGAAGTACAGGAATATTTATACCAAACCATTGACCTGCGCCTATAATTTCGCGGATTGAACCCATGAGAAAAAGTGCAAGAGTAAAGCCGATTCCCATACCTATTGCATCGCAGGCAGAGGCTATAACACCATTTTTGCTGGCAAACATTTCTGCACGACCGAAAATTATGCAGTTTACGGTTATAAGCGTCAGATATATTCCGAGGCTTTCATAAAGAGCGGGTACAAATCCCTCCAGTAAAAAGCCGACGAGCGTAACAAAGCTGGCGATAATTACAATAAATGCAGGAATACGCACTTTGTCGGGGATTACTTTACGCAGTGCAGAAATAACAATATTTGAGCCAAGGAGAACGAATGTAGTTGCAAGTCCCATACCGATTCCGTTTGCCGCCTGAGTTGTTACAGCAAGCGTGGGACACATTCCCAGAAGCATAATAAGAGTTGGATTCTCTTTTATAATTCCCTTTGTAATTTCTTTTACAAGGGAAGTTTTATTATTTTCCATTCAGAATCGCCTCCTTATTTTCAGTGTATACTTTCAATGCTGTATCTACGGCTTTTTTAAGTCCGTTTGATGAAAATGTTGCACCACTGATTGTATCAATCTGCACATTTGGAGCAGACGCACCGTAGAACTGTTGGCGGAAATCCTCATTATCGCGGATTTTTGTGCCAAGTCCGGGAGTTTCAACAAGGGAAACAAATTCAATACCTGTTACAGCGCCGTTTTCGTCAATGCCGATGAGGACGTTTATACCGCCTTTTGAATAACCGTCTGCGGCAATCTGTATAGCGGTTTTTTTATCGGTAGTAACAGCAATAGCCTGAATAGAATCTTCTCCGAAGTTATCATTTATAAGTGTACAGTCTGTTTTTCCGAAAAGGGTTTCCACACTTGAGTTAAAACGGAGCTGTTTTTGTTCAGCAATGCTTTCTTTGGTGAGCTCATAGGCAAAAACAAGCAGGAGAGCAGCAATTGCACATATAATAGTCAGAACAAGGGAGGGCATGATTTTACTTTTCATTTTTCATAGCCTCCTTTGTGCCGAAAATTTTAGTACGTGTACACTGTTCTATGTAAGGTGTAAGGATATTCATAAGAAGAATCGAGAAAGAAACTCCTTCGGGAGAAGATGCGAAAAAGCGGACAATAAAGGTAATTATTCCGCAGCCAAGACCAAAAACGATTTTTCCCTTCGTAGAAATAGGAGTTGTAGCGTAATCAGTAGCCATGAAAAAGGCACCAAGGAAAACACCGCCTGCAAGTATTTCATAAATGGGATCGCCGCCTGCAATCAGTGAAAGCAGTGCAAGACTGCCTATAAAAGACAGAGGAGCAGCAAGGTTAATAATTTTTCTTGCAGCAAGGTAAAGTCCGCCTATAAGGAGAGCAAGTGCACTTGTTTCACCGAGACATCCGCCCACATTTCCGAGGAAAAGGTCGAGGTATGAGGGGATTTTTTGGTTTATTTCTGCAAGCTTATCGGCGCTCATGCCCTGTAGTACAAGGGGAGTTGCACCTGTTACAGCATCTGCGGAATTTTTCCATTCAAAAGGGAGAACCCAATTAGTCATGGCAGCCGGAAAGCTTACCATGAGAACGATACGTGCAGTTACAGCGGGGTTGGCAAAATTCTGTCCCAGACCGCCGAAAAGCTGTTTGACCACAGCTATGGCGATAAATGAACCCAGAGCCGCTATCCACAACGGAATTGTAACAGGTAAATTCATAGCAAGTATAATTCCCGTTACAACAGCGGAAAGGTCGCCTATGGTATTATCGCGCTTCATTAGCTTACGGCATATATATTCCGAGAGAACTGCTGTTCCTACACATATCGCAGTAACAAGAAGTGAACGCATACCAAAGAAGATACAGCCTGCAATAAGGGCAGGGAGCAGGGCAATGCAAACGTTCAGCATTATATCCGATGTTTTAGTGTATTGTTCGTCGTGGGGAGAGGGGGAAACTGTAAGTCTGTTCATTTTATCACCTCATTTTTTTAATATAAGAGCTTTTGCAAGCTGATTTGTTTCTGCAAGCTTTCTGTTTGCTGGACAAGTATATGTACAGCTTCCGCAGTTCATGCAAAGATTAACTTTAAGTGCTTCAAGGTCAGCTATATCTTTTATTTTGTATGCTTTATCTATTTCCGCAGGCATAAGCCCAAGAGGACATACTTCAACGCATCTTCCACATCTAATACAGGCTGATGTTTTTTTGTCGTCGTAATGGTCGAAAGCAAGGAGCGCATTTGTTGTTTTTACAACAGGCATATTTATATCAGGAATACACATTCCCATCATGGGACCACCGGAAATCAGGACTTTCAGTTTTTCGATATCCGTTTTGCAGAAATTGAGAATATCTACAAAAGGTGTACCTATCGGCGCAAAGATATTTTTCGGTTCACCTACAGCATTTCCGTCAACAGTAATGCGACGTGTAACAAATGGCATACCTGTCTGAGTGTATCTGTAAATAAATGATACAGTTGAAACGTTTATAACAATTACACCGAAATCGGCAGGGATTTTTCCTTCTTCTACAATGCGGTTTGTAGTGTTGTATATTATGACCTTTTCTGCACCCTGAGGATAAATTGAGGGTAATGTCGCAATGTCAATTGTGTTGTCATTATTTGCAAGATTTTCGAATTTTTTTATAGCCTCCGGCTTGTTCTTTTCAACTGCAATTATTGCTTTTTTTATTCCAAGAATATCTTTAATAAATTTTATGCCATTGAGAATATCATCAGTATTTTCAAGCATTTCACGATTGTCAGAAGTTATGTATGGCTCACATTCAGCAGCGTTTATAATAAGTGTATCAATTTCATTTTTTGGATTAAGCTTGATATGGGTTGGGAAACCTGCACCGCCCATGCCGCAGACTCCGCTTTCTCTGACAGCTTTAATGAAGCTGTTTTTATCAGTGACAACAGGAGATTTGATTTCTTCGGAGATTTCCTGTTGGTCATCTGTTTCTATTTCAACCGCTTTACATACAGCTCCCGAAGCTGTACGATAGTCAGAAATAGCTGTAACCTTTCCGGAAACAGAGGAGTGTACAGGAACACTGAAAGGTGCGTCTGAATCGCCAATTTTCTGACCAACCTTGACGGTATCACTGATTTTTACAAGGGGAGTACAGGGCGCACCCATGTGCATAGCCATAGGTATAATTACTTTTTTCGGCATAGGGAGATGAATTGTTACGGAATTTTCTGTATTTTTCCTGTGTTTAAGTTTTATTCCTTTTAATTTATTCATAAAACTATGTTCTCCTAACATATATACTTAAATTTAATTATACCATATTTTCGCGGTTCTTTCAATATCTAATTATTAATTATATATTTTTTTTTGAAAAAGGCTTTATTTTTAGGAAAAAATATGATATAATAGTTATGTTTGAAATTATATCTCCTTCTATAATAAGGCGGAAATGAGGCTTATTGCAACGGAAAAACGATGATTATTGAAAAAATTTTTAAAAGATTTGGCGTTTGCATAATTACAAACATGAAATTTTGCGAAATATGTGCGTGATTGTAAACGTTTTTATTTGTTGAAAACGTATGATGTTGCTTTAATTTTGAGTTTATTTGAAAGGAAGTTTCTTATGAAGAATAAAATATTTGCATTGTTATCTGCTGTTGCAGTGATAGTGCCATTCGTGAAGCCAGCAGAAACGCAGGCAGTAAATTTTACATTAAAGGGAACGCTTAACAGTGATTCAGCGTTGGTTGTAAATCTTGACTGTAATACAATAATACATGAAAAAAATGCGGACAAACAACAGTTTCCCGGACCTCTTGTAAATATCATGACAGCAGTTGTCTGTATGGAAAACTGTACTGATTTTTCTCAGGAAATCACAATAGACGAGGATGTATATTCGTACCTGTATAACACTGAATATCCAGATGACCTGAGATATGGCAATATTTTGGATGGCGACAAACTCACATATGATGACCTGCTCTATGCAATGATGCTTACTTCATCGGTTGAGGCTGCGGAAACTATCGCACACAACATCGGCGGCGGAGATACAGCAGTATTTGTAGAAATGATGAACCAAAAAGCTGCTGAACTTGGTATGACCTCCACCAATTTTACAAATGCGACTGGCATGTATAATCCTGAGCAGTATACAACAGCGCGAGATATGATGATTCTCACGCAATACGCCTTGAAAAAGTCCCATTTTGAAGATATATGTTCCACTTATATGCATGTGCCATCTGTTCCTAATTTTGAAAGACATCCCGTAGATGAAAAATGGCGTTGGTTTCACTCAAATATAATGATGGATGAGGAAAATAAGAATTACTATAAGGGTGTAAAGGGCATAAAGACAGGAAATCTTGAGCTTGGCGGTAGAAACATCGTTGCAATGGCGCGTAAGGACGGTCATAGTTATCTTGTTATAGGAATGAGAGCCCCCATAAATGACGAGGACGGAAATGTAGCATTTTATCACATAGATGATGCAACTCAGATGTTTGATTGGGCGTTCAATCATTTTTCCTATGAGGTTGTTCTTGCAGAAACTGCAGAACTTGGAGAACTCCCTGTTGACCTCGCAGACGGAAATCACTATGTTCTTGCAAGACCTGCGGAAGAGATTTCACTTCTCTGGTATGATGATATTGACATATCACTTATCAGCAGAGATAATATTACATGGTATAACAAGAAGCTTCAGGCTCCTGTTAAAAAGGGGGAGGCACTGGGCAGAGTTACTCTTGAATATTCGGGTGAAAAGCTTGCTGATGTGGAGCTTGTAGCCGTTTCTGATGTTGAGCGTTCTGCTCTGAAATATAATGCTCATGCGGCAAAGATGTTTTTCAAGTCAAGTTGGCTTAAAAAGGCTCTGGTGCTTGCAGGAGTATTATCGGGAGTTTATATTCTCCTTTGCATATATGCCTATGTTGTTTTCAAGAGCCGTTCAAAGCCTCTGAAACCAATGTATGCTGTACCTAAGGTTGATAAGAAGAAAGAAAATAAGAAATAATGTAAAAACCCGTGAGGAATTTTCTCACGGGTTTTCTACAATTTTACAGGAATTTCACCAACAACATCAAGAGAATCAGGTTTGACAGCACATTCATAAGCGAGGACATGAACACCGCATAAATTTGCAAGCCGCAGAGCATCGCCGAAAGCTTTGTGTGTGGTATCGTTGGGAATGAGATATTTCATTCCCGACATCTGCACCACAAAAATTATGTATGTACTGTAACCTGCATTTTTTGCCTTAATTAGTTCATTTATGTGTTTAATTCCTCTTTCCGTTGGAGCATCTGGAAATGAAGCTATACCGTCATTCTCAAGAGTTACGCCCTTGACCTCAATAAATCCCTCATGTCCGTTTTTATCCTCTATGTAAAAATCAAAACGGGAATCGCAATACACGGTCTCAGGGCGGATAAGAGTTAAACTTTCCATTTCGGGCAATCGAATTATGCCATTTTCCAGAGCTTCACGGACAACCTTATTTGGTACTTGGGAATCCATGTTTATGAGCAGATTCCCTTTTTCAACAGCTATAAGGTCATACATCAGCTTGCGGTTGCGAGGATTATTTGTAAAATCCTCCAGATATACAGTGGAATCGGGGAGAAGGAGTTCTCGGCATCTTCCCGTATTTTTTACATGGACGGCAGTTTCTTTGCCGTCTATTTTTACATTTGCAACAAATCTGTTCGGACGCGAAATAAATTTAGCGGAAATTATATTATTGTATTTCATAAGTTTTATCACCCATGAATATTATACAATATTTCATAGAAAAAATCAATACCACACGTTCTGTATATCATATTATATTGTCATACGACCGTCTATTAAGTTAATGTGAAAGGTTTGTGAAAGTTTGCCAAATCGATTGACATATTTTCGTCAATGTGCTATAATGGTAAAGTCGATAAGCAACAGGGGTAATTTGTTTGTCGTATGAAATGCAAAAAAGGAGGATTATTTTATGCTTCAATTGAAAGACGTAGTAAAAACTTACGGAAGCGGGGAAAATGTTGTCAAGGCGCTTAATGGTGTTAGTATTACATTCCGTGAAAATGAATTTGTGGCTATTTTAGGTCATTCAGGCTGTGGTAAGACAACTATGCTCAATATTATCGGAGGTCTTGACCATTATACTTCCGGTGACCTTATAATTAATGGTGTATCTACCAAGAAATATAAGGACAGGGATTGGGATGCTTACAGAAACCATTCTATCGGTTTTGTATTCCAGAGCTATAACCTTATTCCTCATCAGACGGTTCTTGCAAATGTTGAGCTTGCGCTGACTATATCCGGAGTTTCAAAATCCGAGAGAAGAAAACGTGCAAAAGAGGCGCTTGAAAAGGTTGGTCTTGGAAATCAGTTGAACAAGAAGCCGAATCAGATGTCAGGCGGTCAGATGCAGCGTGTTGCAATCGCTCGTGCGCTGATAAATAATCCCGACATTCTTCTTGCTGATGAGCCTACAGGCGCTCTGGATAGTGAAACTTCAATTCAAGTTATGGAGCTTCTGAAAGAAATTGCCAAGGATAAGCTTGTTATCATGGTAACACATAATCCCGAACTTGCTGAGGATTATGCAAACCGTATTGTCAAAGTCAAGGACGGTAAAATAATAGATGATTCAAATCCGTACAAGGCTAAGAAAAAAGACGAAACAAAAACAGAGAAGAAAAAGCGTGTATCAATGTCATTCGGTACAGCGGTTTCTCTTTCTCTCAACAACCTTATGACAAAAAAAGGACGTACAATCCTTACAGCCTTTGCGGGTTCAATCGGTATTATTGGTATTGCTACAATTCTTTCGCTGTCAACGGGTATCAATAATTATATAAATGATATTCAGGAAGAAACTCTTTCTTCCTATCCTTTGCAGATTAACAGAGAAAATGCGGATACCGCAAGTATGCTTTCTTCTATGTTGGATAGTAAGAATGAATACGACAACAAGGTTTTCGAGGACGATAAGCTATATTCCAATACAATGGTTTATGATATGTTCAACTCAATGAATTCCTCAGCAAAGCAGATTAATAATATGAAGGATTTCAAGGCATTTCTTGAAACTGATGAGGAAATAGCTGAACATTCCACATCAATTGCTTACACATACGATATACCCATGAATATATATACAGAGGATCCAAACGGTGAAATACTCAAGGTTGATTTCATGGATTTATATACTGATGCTTTTGATATGGGCAACAGTGATATGGTAAATACTATGATGGGAAGCTCAATGGCATCGGCTGAAATGTCCATGATGGGTATGAATGTCATGGAGGAAATGCTTCCAAATGATGACGGCAAGGGTGTAAATGACATTGTAAAGAATCAGTATGAGGTAGTCAAGGGTAAATGGCCTGAGGCTTACAATGAAGTAGTGGTTGTTCTCACAAGAAACAATGAGATTCCCGACTTTATCCTATATGCAATGGGACTTAAAGACCCTGCACAGTTTCAGTCTCACATTAAAGCTGTTATGAATGAGGAATCCATTGAGGATTACGGACAGACTGAATGGACTCTTGACGAGGTAATGAACAAAAAATTCAAGATGATTCTGCCTTTTGAGAATTATCAGTATGACGCTGAAACAGGTAATGTTGCAAATCTTTCAGAAACTGAAACAGGAATGGATTTGCTATTCACCTCAGACGATATCGGAACAGAAGTAAAAATTGTCGGATTTATCCGTCCGAAAGAGGATACAAAAAATGCCATGATTAAAAGCTATATGGCATATACAGCAGAGCTTACACAGCATGCTATAAATAAGACAAATGAATCCGAGCTTGTAAAGGCACAGCTTGAAGATACAGAAAACGATCTCCTTACAGGCACAAAGTTTATGACAGATGATTATGTTGAACCTACCCCTGAGGAAAAGGCAGAGGAGGCAAAGGCATATATCAAGGCAGCTGATGATAAGGAAAAGGCTGAAATCTATCGTTTCATCATGTCACAACCTGATGCCGCGCAAATGGATGCGCAGGTTCAGGCTATGCTTGCGGATTTCGACAGAGATGCATTCGTCGAGCAGATAAAGACAACATATGCCGCTGAAATCGGCGTAAGTGGAGAGCAGGTTGAATCCTATGCCTCATCCATGTCAGATGAAGATATGCTGAAATTTGCCGAGGAAGCAATGAGGGCGCAATTCACAGAGCAGTATGCCGCACAGGTAATGGAACAGCTTGCAGTTCTTACTGATAAGGAACTTGCAAAAGCTCTTGGTAAGGAAAAGCTTACAACAGAGCAGTATGCTCTTATCTGCGACGAGTTCACACCTGAGGAAATTTCCAAGAATTCCCATGAAGAAATCATGAAACAGCTTGGAAAGGCTGACCTTGCTGACCCCACAATTATCAGAATCTATGCTGATACCTTTGAGGATAAGGACGAAATTTCCGCACTTATTAAGGATTACAATGAGGGCAAGGCTGAAAAGGATGTAATACATTTCACCGATGTAGTTGCACTTCTCATGTCCTCAATCACAAGTATTATAAGCGGTATTTCATATCTCCTTATTGCATTTGTTGGAATTTCACTTGTTGTATCTTCAATTATGATTGGTATTATCACATATATCTCAGTACTTGAAAGAACAAGAGAAATCGGTATTCTCCGTGCAATTGGTGCATCAAAGCATGATATATCAACAGTATTCAATGCCGAAACGCTTCTTGTAGGACTTACAGCAGGTCTTATAGGTATCGGCGCAACACTTCTTATAAATATTCCTATAAATCTAATAATTCACTCTTTAACAAGTCTTGATACTCTTAATGCAACACTTCCTCCTGTAGCTGCTGCAATTCTTGTTGGAATCAGTATGTTCCTCACATTCATTGCAGGACTTATCCCGTCGGGAGTTGCTGCAAGAAAAGACCCTGTTGAAGCTTTGAGAACAGAATAATATAATTATTAAAATGGGACGCTCTCACATACATTTGTAAGCGTCCCATTTGGTTATATTAAATCTTTCAATGCAGATACAGACATTGCAGGCAGTTCGTAGGCGGCTTCAAGAACTGCTTCAAGGTTTTCTTCGCTGTATTCAATTTCCTTTGAATAATTTTTTGCGATTTCTATGCAGTCATTCTCGGATAATCCACTACTGAGCCACTTCTCAGCCCACAAAACAGCTATAATGCAAACGCTCACAACAGCAAGAACAGCGCGTGAGAGACATTCACCGTCAAACACGCCTTTCAGCAGATACCGCCATATAAAATATATTCCGATATTCCGCAGATATTTTTCTATCTGCGGATTTTCTTTCAGAAATGAATCCTTGTTTGTGGCTATTTCAGACATTTTTTCAACTGCTCTTGCTAAAGTCGGGTGCCATTCCTCGCTGATAGGTTCAAGAGTTTGCAGAAATTCAAGAATATCCGCAATGTTTCCATATTGTGTGTGAATTTTCGGAATACCATCAAGTAGGGGACAGTCATTGTCCATACATTCCTGCTGAATAGATGTTAGTTCCAGAATATCAATAAGACACTGTGAAAGTGGAATTGTTTTATCGTTGAAAATATTGATAATACATTCTCTAAGTTGAAATAAAATATCATAGAGGTACTCGTCATAGGTGAAATATTCCTCGTCGGAAATTGCAGTTTCCGTATACGAAAAAGGTGATTCCTCAGTTAGAATAATTCGTGCCGCTTCCTCACAGCTCATGCCAATTCCGCCCTCTTTGATATTGCCAAACCATTCATAAAAGCGTGGGTGGTCAGTGCATATTTGACAAAGCGCAGATTCGCCTAAATGTGTAATAATATCGCAGAGATTGTGGTTATTGAGAAAAGGACAGCGGTCATCCTCACCGAGAATAAAACATGAGGGCTCGCCAAAACTTATATTCTGTCTGAGCCGCTTGCCAAAATCTCCGCTTATATTGCGGTATTTTTCGGCAGTTGAATTATCAATGTCAATTTCCCAGCCGATACAGCAGTTATCCATGCACTTATCGGCAATACATCTGAATTTGTTATAATAATTTGGTGTTCTGTAAATCATAAAAACCTCACAAGCAGTTTATACTTCATGTAACATTATACCATAAGTTTTCAAATTTGTACAGCTTGACAAAAGAGAAATATTGTGGTAAAATATCTCTTGTTTATGTAATATCTGAAAGGGTGATTTTTTGAATTCGCGGTTTTTGAAAGGTATATCTCACGGAATACCAATATGTCTTGGTTATCTTTCCGTTTCATTTGGATTCGGAATAACAGCGGTGGCTTCTGGACTTTCAACAATTGAAGCGTCAATTATATCCGCATCGAATCTCACTTCCGCAGGACAGGCGGCAGGCGTGGGAATAATTGAGACTGGTGGAACGCTCCTTGAAATGATACTTGTACAGCTTACAATAAATATCCGTTATGCACTTATGGGGCTTTCTTTGTCGCAGAAGCTTGACAAAAAATTCACAACGCCTCACAGACTTCTTGCATCCTACGGCATAACAGATGAAATATTTGCTGTATGTTCTTCGCAGAAAGAAAAACTTACCCCTGCGTATATGTACGGAATAATACTCATATCAATGCTTGGTTGGGTAACAGGAACATTTCTGGGCGCGTCTGCGGGACAGCTTCTGCCTGAATCCATATCAGCAGCATTGGGAATTGTGCTGTATGGTATGTTTATCGCCATAGTTGTACCGCCCTCACGAAAAAATAAAAGTGTGCTGTTTGTAGCAGTAGGTGCGGCACTGCTAAGTATTCTGTTTAAATATGTGCTGACGGATGTATCATCGGGATTTGCGGTTATTATATGCGCAATTGTGGCAGCGGCACTGGGAGCATTGATATTCCCTGTCAGTGATGAGGAGGCGGAATAATGAGTACAGCTATATATATTTTTGTTATGGCAGCAGTGACGTATATTATCCGTATGATTCCCTTTACCTTTTTTAATAAGAAGATAAAATCGCGGTTTGTTCGCAGTTTTCTGAAATATATACCTTATGCCGTATTGAGCGCAATGACAATTCCTGCAATTTTTTACAGTACAGGTAGTGTAATTACTGCGGCGGCAGGAACGATTATTGCGGTAATACTTGCATTTTTTGATTGTCCGCTTATAGTAGTTGCGTTAGCGGCATCTCTTGGGGCATTTCTTACTGGGATATTCATATAAAATACGTATATAACATAAAAAATGCTGATGCCGGATAAGACATCAGCATTTTTGATTAATCACAGCATTTGATTATTCTGCCTGCTGTAATCTGAGGGGGCAGACTGAGCGTCATGATACCATTATAGATAATTCTGACTTTATCGCCCTCATCAAATTTATTACAGCGTGTTTTCACGATAACTTCCTGCTCCGTTGCATTGTCAAGAACGAGAAGTCTGCCATTCTCAATGCCGATTACAGTTGCACACATTGTCATAAAATCACCACCTTTGTGTTATTATATGAATCGGATTTTATTTGTGATTATGAGACAGCCTGAAAAATCACGTAGATGATGTGACCTGTATAATATGCTGTAACAATTAACTCCAGAATTGTCGGCAGTATATTGAGTGTGATGCTGTATTTATAAATACAAGCTTTTTCGGGATTTTCAGAATCATATAGAATTGTGACTTCATCGCCGCATTTCAGCTTTCGGCTGCTTTTAAATCGTTTGCCTTTGCATATATATTTTGTTCCGTTTATGCTGAATTCAATGTGAATCAGATTGCGGCTTCTGTATCTGAAAACTTCGCTGTAAAATATTCCGTTTGTGCGTTCACCATTAAAATGAAGCCTTATTGCAAGAATAAGTTCTTTTAGCGACATACACAATACACAGATGAAAAATATATCAAAGCATATGATAATAGGTAGAGCTATTCCTGCATCCCCTAATATTTTACCTGATATAAGTGATGATGTAAAAATTACTGCAATTACAGCCAAACAGATTCCTAATACTTTAAAAGCAAATTTTCGTGTTGCTTTCCAGAAAAATAACGATATTGTAAGACAAACAAAGCCAATTTCAGAAACAATCTCAAAGAATTCACCTATATGGTTGAAGATATCACTCATTAATAGCCTCAGTCCAGTAAACCTGATTGTAAATATCAGTAAAGCAATAGCTGATTTTAAGATTTCCGTCGCCAACGCTTACATTGCTGATTTCCATATTATCAGAAACAATCATCTGCTCACCGAGATAATAGCTATCGGAGTATGTGCCGTCGTAGGTGTAATAATCGCAGATAAAGTCCAGAGTATCGCCTGCTTCAAGCTCAATCATATTCTTTGCAACTGTATCGGTTTCGTTGTTCTTGTAATCAGTTGACGCACCTGCGATATAGCCGTTGGGATTTTCTGAATCAAATACGATTATAAGATTTACGCGCTCATCGTTGAGATATGCAGGGACATAGCCTGAAATTGAATATCTGTCATCGCCGAATTCAGTTGTATCTGTATGATAATACGCAACAGGCTGACCGTCAATAGCTACCCATGTATCATCAGTATCTGCAATTAGATTTCCGTCATCGTCAAAGGTGTATACATTGTCAAGTCCCATATCAACATAGCCTGTACCGTCGTCGTAGAAAAGATTCTTATCAAGAGTATGCACAAGCTCCCATTGACTTTCGGGAAGCTCCATAATATATTCGCCGCTGCTGTTCTGCTCCCAAATAAGATTTGTGGGGTCGAAATAGTTTGCTGAGATATATTCTGCTGTTTCATCGGCAGAAAGTGCAGTATCATTCATATAGGCTGTATTGGAGCTGTCAAGACCTGCAATTGACCTGTCGGATGTGCCACCGAGGAATGCGCCCAGAAGCTGACCAATCATATCAGCACTGCCGCCTGATGAACCTGTAGCACTTCCCAGCATATCCAGAAGTGAGGGGACAGGGGAGGATGTACCTCCGGCGGAAATTTGACCTGCTGTTTCAAGGCTTGCAAACTGTTTGATACATTGACTGTATTCAGAATCCATACCTATTTTATTATATGTACTGCAGGCTGTATCAACACTTGATGTCTTTCTGTAGGGGAAATAAATTGATACACCGTAAGCGTTGTTTATATCCGAAGATGTACGGTTATATTTTACTGCATTCTGAATAGCATTGCTAAGCGCCTTGCCCTCACTGTTATCCATATTCAATGCAAGGTGAGCAAGGTCTACTTGGTCGATTTTAGAGCTTACAGCAAATTCACGGGTAGTATAACGGGCATCGGAAACCTCTTTGTACTCCTTGTTTGTAAGCTTTGTGCTGATTGACTGAGCAAATGAATTAAGCTTATCTGGAACAGTATTTGAGAATTCCGCAAGGTCAATAATGGAAAGTGTAGTTTTCTGACCTCGGCACTTCTTAGCGCAGGTATCAACAAAATCATCAATAATATTCTTTCCGATTTCAACTGTAGGCATTGATGTATTACTGCCAAGCTTTGAAAGCCAGTTTGTGTAATACCAGCCGATACCGGGCTCTGTTTCCTCAGAAGCTATCATGTAATCCGCATGATCGTTGAGCATAAGAGCAGTTTCGGCAGTAGCCATAAGACAAGCGTCAAAGCCAATGAAATCGAATTTCACACCTGCATTTGTAAGAGCCTTATCAATTTCAGCAAGGTCCATTGAGCCGCCGAAAGCATTTGTTTCGTCATATCCGTAACCGCTTACAGAGCCGCCACCGTGGTCCCACATAATGAGGTTGTTACGGTTAGCAGGGAAATTTTTCTTACAATATTTTATAAATTCTGTAAGATTTTCAGGGTCAGTCATTGCACTCTTTCCCATATCGGATTCAAGGCGGATAAGCTCTCCGTCCTTAATTTGATAAATCTGATGTACCTTGTTGCTGATACCATTGATTTTCCACTGTTTACAACCGCCGGTATAAAGGATTACATTGACATTATCGCCGAATTTTGCCGCAGCCATTTCCTGAATATCGGAAGAAGCCATACCGTGCTTTGATTCAAGGTCTGTACCGCAGATGTATATCATAACAGTTACAGAATCCTTGTTATTTCCAAGTACATTTGTATATTTTTCGCGTGAGCCTTTAGCAACGCTGTTGTCAACTGGAGTTGAATTTGAAGAAAAATCCTCGCCAGTAAAGGAATTGTTATTCTGTATGAAATCCTGTTGCTGCTGAGAAGCACCGTTTCCACCGCCGCCGAACATTTTAATAACTGCAAAAGCGATAGCAATAATTGCAGGCAGTCCGATTCCGCCTCCCACAGCGGCGCGTTTCATACTGCCGCCGCTTGATTTGCCAGAACTTACTTTGCCGGAGCCTACAGGACCTGTACCAAGTCCGCTTCCGCGTCTGTGAACACCTTTACTTCCTGATGTTACATTTTTCTGACGTGCGCGTGGTCTTTTATTATCCATAGTTTTATCCTCCTGTAAATATACACAATTTGCTATTTTAATTGTATCATAAAACGACAATTTTTGCAATAGATTGGGAGAATTTTTTTACTTGACAATTAATGCTATATTTGTTAAAATAATAATATGTAGAAAACATATGAAATTTATATGGAGGTTAAATTATGAATTTAAAACGTATTGCCACAGGACTTATTGCAGGTGCGGTAATCTGCGGTTCAACAGGTGTTTATCCCTATGCTGCAATGAATTATGCAGTTGCGGCTGAAACAGCTGACAAGGCTGAAACAGAGGAAAAGGAGGAAGCATTAACAGCCGAAAGCTTTCTTGCAGGCGGATATGACGGTAAAAATGCGACTATTTATAGCGACGGTTCCAAGACATTCAATATGAATGGCAGAAGTTACAATCAGGGCGTGGTTTTTGCGGGTCAGTATTTTTATCAGTCAACTACAGCTTCAATCAGCTATAATACAGAGAATATCAGTTCACTTTCATGGGTTTGGGGGCATATTGATAATACATCAATGTCAGATGCAACTGTATCAATTTATCTTGACGATGTTCTTACAGATAAGTATTCTCTTTCAGCAGATAAGATGCATCAGGAGTATTCTGTTGATGTTTCGGAGACTTCAATACTGAAAATCAGTGTTACATTTAATAAAGATGCTAAATTTGCTTTGGCTGATGTAACTGTTGATGATATAAAGCCTGCAACTTCACCCAAAATTCCTGAATACAAATCTTTGCAGGATTTTATTGATAAAAAATATAATACTTCTTCATATACTAATTCATTTTCATATGTAAGTGACCTTGAAGCTAAAAAAGTAAATGGAAGATATTATTATAATGGTATAAGTTTTAGTGGTGACAAATATGCTGAGACAACAAACGCATCTGTAAGCTTTAATACAGAAAATATAAATAACTTTTCTTGCTCTTTTGGACACGTTGATAACACTACTATGAAAAATGCAACAGTATATGTTTATCAGGATAGTGTTCTTATGGAAAAATTCGATCTTTCACCCAGAATGCCCATAATGGAGTATAATTTGGATGTTTCAGATATATCTGAACTGAGATTTGTAGTACAAAACAAGCTTGACTCAGCCTATGCAATGGTTGATATAAAGGTTGATGAATTTACCGCATCTAAAAAAGGAAAAGCACCGACTTTCAAAATTGCCGAAGATTTTATAAATAGTGGTTATAATAGAAGTTATGCCTCTGTTTTTAATGTTTCAAGTGCGCTTGAGGCTAAAAAAAGTAATGGCAGAAGTTACTATCAAGGAATAATCTTTGGTAATGATACATACGATACAAACGGAACGATAGAATTTAATGTTGAAAATATTAATACCATTACTGGAATATTAGGGCATCTGGACGGCTCAAAATTAGCAGATGCAACATTGTGCGTATATAAGGACAATGTTTTAACAGATGAAATTAAAATGTTTTGGCA
>CALGTV010000066.1 GCA_937902395.1 uncultured Ruminococcus sp. | reverse complement strand
CTTATATTATATCATATTTTTCTTTATTTGGCAAGCTTTATTTGGTATATCAATATTACGTTCCTGCGGAAGTAAAATACCGCGTCCGTTATTATTTCCAGAATATCGAAAACGACCTTTATACAGAGAGACTTGACCTTGATGCTGAATATACCGACAAAAGTGGTATTACGGGTACTTATCCTGCTGCACTTGAAAATATCGAATTTAAGGGATTTACTACCCTTTTCCATGAGCCCGATGTTATTGCGGCTGACGGTTCAACTGTGTTTCAGATATACTATGACAGAAACTATGTACTTATGAATTTCGAGCTTGACGGCGGTTATGGCGTTGAGCCAATATATGCAAAATATGGTACTCACTTCAATATAGCTGAACCACACAAAAGCGGTTACGTTTTTAATGGCTGGCGTGATGAAAATGGCAAAGTAAGCAAATTTACAAGCGGTGATATACCAGCCCATGATACAACATATACGGCTGTCTGGAAAGCGGTAGATACCGATTTTACCGTTATTTTCTGGACTGAAAACCCTAACGATATCGGCTACAGCTATAATTCAAGCATACAGAGACAGGCTTTATCAGGAACTACTGTAAGCAGCCATGACTACTATACACAATGGAATTACAGCGATAAAGACTATTTCATCTACGACGATTCCAGAATTGAAGAAAAGGTTGTCGAGGGTGACGGTTCTACTATTCTTAATGTTTATTTTAAGCGGAGAGTTTATACATTGAAGTTTTATTATGCGAGAGAAAGAGAGATAATAGAAAACGTCCAAAATGTTTCGTCTATAACTTCTGGAGATTCTTTTATAATTTATAATAAGCGTGCTAATAACCCTTTATCAAGTTTAAAATATCAAGAAACTCAGCTTTCGCTTGGTGGTGCTGAAAAATTCACCATAGAAGCTGTTAATGGCGGATATTATATAAAAGATGCAGAAAATAATTATCTTACCATTGGAAATAGCTCAGCTGGAATTACATCAATACCAACAATAATAACAATTGCAAAGAGTTCGTCAGGAACCTGGACTCTATCACAAAACGGATGCTATCTGAATGATTTTGCACAAGAATCAACACACGCGGCGGGTTGGAATGGTAGCGGTGCCTCAACTGACAGCGGAAGTCAGTGGTATATCGTTTCAGAGTATACAAGTAGAAAAGTAAGTGAAGTTTGTCATGTAACAAATAATTTCAATGCAAATTTAGATAGTGACAATAATTCAAAAATAGTTCATAATGGTACAGCCTGGTCTATTACAAAAGATAATCAAATACCTGCTCTCAGTGAACGATATGCAAAAACAATAAATACAGAACAACAAATAATGGGACTGTATTATTACTTTACAATAGATTTGAAATATGAAGAAAGCCTTTCAGGAAAGTGGCCTTTAAAAGATTTAGAAAGTATAAGGAAACAATCTGATAATCGTCAGCTCGTTTTTGGAGCTTGGAATCCTGAATCTGATAGCTACTACTACAAGGTCAAGGACAGTATGTTCAACAGAAACGATACAATAAAGGGCGAATATCAGAAGCTTGATAAATTTATTATGCATGAAAATCAGCCCAATATTACTACAATACATTTCCTTGGATTCTGGGCAAATTATGATGATGGCGGAAAAAAAGCAAGAGAATGGATATATAATGTTTACGTTCCAACTCTTGAAAAAAATGTTGATAATTCACACGAATATAATAATATAATGTATAAAAAGCACGCAACATACTACACTTATGATACAAATGATTCTTTAACAGACCAAACACCTACTGCATTAGAAGGCTTTTCAAATCCTAAAAAAGAATGGGGTCAATCATCTACAATTATGCTTGACGGTTATGAGATTCATTCTTACAACGCTAACTTTTATTACACACGAAACAAGTATAATTTAGTATTCAAAGAAAGCAGCATAAAAACAATAACACATGAAGTGTATTATGAAGCATCATTGGTTGATTACAAAGATTATATCCCAGAATACCACGATCTCACTCAAAAGGATTTTTACGAATTCGGCGGTTGGTATACAACAGAAAACTGCTACGACGGAACTGAATTTGATTTTTCCGCAACAGCAAAAATGCCTGCCAAAAATATAATTCTCTTTCCAAAATGGGAAAAAGTAAAGCACGATGTAACATTTTATAATAATTACAACGATTATATCCAAAAAGAAAATGAACTTAAAACAGCTCAGACTATACACAATGAAATGCTTATTACAACAGATGTACCAACAAATCTTACTCCCATTACCCAAGACGCTCAGTTTACAGGCTGGTATTACTACGATAACAAAAATAATAAAATCCGATTTGACCCTCAAAGTATTCCGGTAACAAAAGAACTTTTACTCTTTGCCGAATGGTCATCCAAGAAGACAGCGAAATATAACGTAAAATATGTTGAACAGGGAACAGATACTCCTGTTGCTGATGATACTGACGGAACTGCATTTATCGGTAAAACAAAAACATTTCAGGCTAAAGGCGATAATGCTCTTAATGCTTCTCATTCATGGAATGAAAACGGCGAAAACTGGTGGCCTCTTGTACCAAGCCATTCCATTCTTATTGACCAAAATACAGAGGATTCCCAGCCAAATACATATGTTTTTGAATATATCAAAAAATCATCTGTAGGCTATACTGTCAGATATGTAAATGCTCAGACAGGTGAGGAAGTGCATGAACCAAAACAAGTAGATTCAAAATACTCTATTGTATCCGAGCATTTTGAATACGTTAAAGACATGATTGCTGACGCAGTATCAAAAACTCTTGTTCTTGCCGCTTATGATTCTATTGAGAAAGAGTATCAGAATAATGTTATCACATTCTATTATACCTCAAATACCACTGATGCACTGTATCAGGTCAATCACCATATTCAGAATACTGACGGAAACGGGTATACATTGTATACAACCGAAACAGAAATTGTAAATCTTAATGCAGAAATAATCCCTACAGATTCCGCAATTACAATTCCCGGCTTTGAATTCGTTTCCAATTTGACAACTATAAACGGCAATGTTGAAACAGGAAAAGGCGTTGCAGACGGAAATATCCTGATAATTGACCTGTACTATAACAGACTTACCTTTGGTTATATTGTTTATTATCGCGAATACGGAAACGAAAATAATATACTTGAAACAATAGATAAAACAAATGATTTACAAATTCTTGGTACAGTTGTAACGCACTCTGCTCCTGATACAATTACAAATGATAATAACCTGTACACAAGAATAGGCGAAGCGGAACGTAATCTTGAAATTCGTGCAGATTCAGGAGAAAATCTGACATTAAACATTATAAATGTATACTATCAGAAAAAATCATTCTACACTATAAACTACAAAGCTATATGCAAACCTAAAACAGATAAAGCTTTCGGACAAGTTTCTCTTGCATACGAAATTGTAGGTGAAAATGAGGGAGCGCAAGGTTCAACGGCTATGCTGCTTGATGAGCTGCGATATGAGTTCAAGGGATGGTATCGTGATGAACAAGGTACGCAAAAATTAACAGATAATACGATATTTGACCCAGATAGCATTGATTTCAAGCCAACAAATAATGAGGATACAACATTTTATGCTATATTCGGCATTAAAACTGCTGATATTACCATAACCCAAAACGGCGGTTCAGAAAATGATAATTTCATTTATCGCGTCATTGATGAAAACAAAAATGAACTGATTGTTACAGTCAAGGGCAGAGGAAGTATTACTATTAAAGACCTCCTATGCGGTAATTATACTATAACTGAAATTACTGATTGGGATTGGCGATATGAACCAGATTCCAGCGGTTCTGAAAAATCTGTCACTGTAAAAGATACAACGACAAATCAAGTTACTTTCACTAATAGACCAAATGATAAAAATTGGCTTGGTGGTGAATCAAACAAAGATAATTTGTTTAATTATAACTCTTAAACGAAAGGAGGCGGCAGTGTGAAAAAAAACTATATGAAAAAAATCGGAATATTATTAATTGCAGTATTGATTACATCAGTTGCAACGGCATCTGTGCTTTCACTTTTTCTGAAAAGCACAGACAAGGTTGAAAATACTTTTATCCCTGCCGTTTCCGCAAATCCAGTAATAAACGAAACATTCAGCAATAATTTAAAAGAAAATGTGTCTATTCAAATCACAGATAAAGGGTATCCAGTTTATGTCAGATGTGCTATTGTAGTAAACTGGAAAGATGAAAGCGGAAATATACACATTGAAAAGCCGATTGAAAATACAGATTATATCCTTGAAATAGGTGGAAACTGGACAAAAAATCCCGACGGATTCTATTATTACACCACCCCCATACAAACAGGCGAAACATCACCACTTATTGTAAAATGCGAGTCTGTGGGAGAATCTCCAGATACGCAATACTTCCTGAGCGTTAATATTATTTCCCAGACCATTCAAGCTGTAGGTTCTACAGATTTGGGTGATATACCCGCCCATAAGGACGGTTGGAAAATAAATCTGCAATAATCATTATTTTTGAAAATAGCGAGCCCTGACGTTACCGTCAGGACTCGTTTTTTTGAGTTATCTCATACTAAACCTAATATCAATTCACAACAAATCCGATGCATAAACACTGTATATTGTCTTCCTCCTTGATATACATTTTTTGCTCACGATCTTTATATACTAACATTTTAGGGATTGATATAAGAACTCCCATGAATATATGTATTTTCTGCTTTAAATTTTTTTCAAAAGGTATGCTGCATATATCAATTTTGTATATTTTTTCAATATGTCTTGACAACAAAAAAAATATATGATAATATATATATGAACTTGTGATGTTTATAAAATTTAATTTACACAAAATGAAGCAAACATATAATAATAGTGTGTGAAACAACTAAAAATACAAAAAATATTTGGAAGCCAATGTATTCTCATTTCTTCAATGAATACTCAAGACAAAACAAAATACTCTTTATTCAAAAGGTTCAAAATTAGTATGAATGTTAATTTAAGAAAGGAATTAATGATATGCTAAAAAAAATAATATGTTTAACTGCTGCTGCACTAACTATTCCGTTTAATAATTCTTTTTCAGTTTCAGCGGAAGAAGTAAAAGATAATTCATTTATAATGAACTACAACTATTCTGATGGTATATTAAAAGCGGTATTATCAGTAGAAGGCAATGTTTATATAGGTGGATTTGAGGCTTGTCTGAAATATGATAAAAATAAATATGAAGTGAAAACAACAGAAACTAAACATAGTGATATTCTATCTAACAACTCTGCTTCAAAAGGAAAAGTTAATATTGCAATGGCATCTGCAATTAATAACCTTAACATTGAAGCAGATTTAGCAATTATTGAATTTATCTGTAAAGAAGAACCGGATAAATCAGATTTCAATTTTGAGATATCAGATGTATATGCAATACAAGAAAACTATGACTGTGAAACGGCAGAATTTTCAGTTGCTGAAAAATGGTACAATCTTGAAAATGAAGGCGATGCACCATTATCATATGTTCTTGGAGATCTCAATAAAGACGATGTTGTTGATTCATCTGATGCATCACTTGTTCTTTCAGAGTATGCAAAAATCCAGACAGGCAGTGAATCTACATTTACAGGTGAGCAAAACAAAATTGCCGATGTAAACAATGACGAAGTAATCGATGCTTCTGACGCATCAAAAATTCTTATATATTATGCGGCTGTATCTACAGGCAAAGAGCCTTCTTGGAATTAATTATCCAGAGAGGAGTAAAATGTGAATAAAAAAATAATTCCGATTCTGATTTCTTCTTTATTATTCTGTGGATGCAGTTCAGATAAAACTTCCGACAATGATTCAAAAGAAAAAAATACTACTCCAACCTCATCCAATAATGAATTAATAGAAAATCAGGAAATTATTGCTGACAAATCAAAAGAAGAAACAACACCTGTTTCAACTTTTGAAAAATTAGTTGTTGAGTATAAAAACAACAATGGTGAAAGCGTTTTCGATGAAATCGAGAAATTGTCAGATATAAGCCTTAAAAAGCCATCATTTCTTAGCGAAAAAGAGATTTTTACAGGTTGGAAAGAAGAAGCGTTTTTATCAGAAATTTCTGATAATATTCCTTCATCAGACGAACTGTTACTGACTGCTGAAAGTATAGATATTTCATCTATGGAAAATGTCATATATAACAATTCCATATATGTAAACATTGATGAATCCGATGAATTCATTCTTCCTGTCACAATCGGAGGTATTACAGATTTTGCAGTAATGGATCTTGAAGTAAGCTATGATTCAGATATTCTGGAATTAGTCGAAATTATCTCTGACGATAGTGATATAATGATCAATCATATTAAAGAAGAAGAAAAAATCATTATTAGCTTTGTCAGCATAGAAAACATAAATGCTGATGTAAATCTTTGTGATCTTAAATTCAAAATATTACAAAAAAACAAAAATGCAACAGCTTTAAGTTATAATGTAAAAGATATTGTTGCTTGGTCTGATGATAAATCAGATTACAAAAATGTCAATTACAACATAGTAAACAGTAAGATTGTTATGTATTGATCGTGTTAAGATCATTCATATAAGGGGTTCTCTAAAAATCAGAACATAAACGAAATTTTGCAAATGACAAGTATCAGTTACAAGATGACTAACCGCAATAATCCTTGATATATTGAAAGGTTTTACAACGCAGTAAGTGATGTTTGGCATAGAAATTTAGCTGTGTGGAAAGTTTTTAGAGGCTACCACAAACAAGGTATTGTGTTCCAAATAATAAAGCCTTAAATTATTACTGTATGGCTTTATTTAATGGATCTCACTACTAGAATTTTAAAAGGGGGTTTCATTTAATGAAAAACAAATTCAGAAGAAGTCTGAAACGTTCTATTGCTTTTGTTTCTGCATTCGTAATTGTCGCTACAGCGACAATGATAAATACATTTGCCGAAAAAAATACAGAAATAAAACACACCGTCGATGACTACACTTCGCTTTTCCCAGGATTAACAGATTCAAAGCTCAAGCTTTCTGACCCTGTTTTTACTGAAAAGGACTGGTATGAATACATTGAATATAAACATTATATCGATGTTGAAGACGGTGACACTATTTTCCGTATTTATCAGCCGACTGATTACAGTGCGGCATCAATTATGGCAATTACGGACTACAATCCCAAGGAAGTGCTTAGTAATTCAAAAGAATTCTCATTGAATGTTGGCGATGAACTGCAGGGAATTTTTGATATTGCAGCTCAGGGCGGCAATATTTCAAAGGACTTTGCAGGACTTAATTTAGCTACAGGTATTGCTAATACTATGAACAGCATAAGCGATGTTATGGACAATAGCAAATATTATTCATCATCGGAATTCCTTGGTATTCCCGGAGACGATAAATATAAAGGTGTATCAAATACCGGTTTCTATAATCAGAATACATTGGATATTGAAATTGTTGAAACTGAAACAATTTCAGCTTGTAAGACAATTGCTGTAAACTCCAATTATTCTTTGTCAGAAACATATTCATCTTCTAAGGATTATTCAAACTACAGAGAAATTGGTTCTGCCAAATCGCAGTCTAAGGAAGATTCTGTAACAAATGGTCTTGCTATTTCAAACGGAATATCAGAGACAAAAGAAATCAGTGAATCTGTTGCAAATGCAATAAGCCATGAAATCGTAGCAGAAACAGCTCGTTCAGCTGAACACGCAACAACAACCTCAGAAGGTATAAGTGCAGGATTATCTATTGGTGCAGAACAAAGATTTGGTGCGTATGCAGAAGCAAGCGCGGAAGCAGAGGGTGGAGTTATTTTTGCTCAAGCAAAAGCATCAGCTACTGTAGGTGCTTCCACAGAATTTGCATTTACAGAACAGTTTAACACAGAAACATTTCATGAGACCTCAGTAGAAGACAGAATATCAGTTTCAGAATCAATGTCAATAGGTGAATCCACCGAAACAAGCCATGAAATCGGAAGTTCATTAGCTTCTACACAAGACCATTCAATTTCCGAAAACTTGGAAAAGTCAAAATCTGAATCATCAAGTATTGAAAACTCTATGACAAATGGCGAAAATTCTTCATCTGGTCAGGAACATGTTATGGATACAGCTGTTGATTTAGGATACGGAGTTGATTATCAATATGGTAATGAACATTCTCTTTCTGTTGGCGTAACACGTTCTTTTAATGAAAGAGAAGACGATGAAGTAAAAAATGTAGGTTGGAAGCTTTGTGAATATATAGTAAAGGTACCTTACTATATTGAAGCAGTAAAGGTTGATTCCACCGGCGAAGAAAAGATTCTTTATGGTCAGTATGTAAACTATAATCTCCTTAATGGTGTATCAAGAGTGTTTGCAAATGGATATATTGAACACTGGTATACAGGAGAACTTGTAACATACGCTGATTTCTTTGAAGGATTTATTACAGCAACTGAACTTGTTGACATTGCTAAAAGTCAACAAGAATCAAAAATACCAAAGGAGGGTAACTAAATCATATGAAAAAAATATATATCTGTTCCCTCTTAGGAGGTATGGCAGCGTTTCTTTCAATGCCTGTAATACCCGCTTCTGCTGTTGAAGTGAACCCTATTCTCGCAAATACTAAAATACAAGTTGAACAAGGTCAGGAATTCACAACAACAATTTATTTACCAGAAAATTCAAATATAATCGCTTTTGAAGCTGTTCTTGGCTATGACTCTTCAGCAGTTTCTCTTGTAAGTTCAAAGGCATATGATAGCGTAGAAGTAAATGAAAAGAATAATGAAATCAAAATTGCATACAGCGCAACAGAAAACCAGAATGACAAGATTAATGTTGTTGACCTTACATTCCGCGTGGACGATGAACTTGCAGCAGGTTCATACGATGTCATTTCAATCAAAGATGCATCTGCTTCAAGTGAAGATGAAAGTGGCACTGCTAAGAATTATGACCTTACTGCAAACTTTAATGAAATGTCAATTTACAGATACGGAGATGCAAATCTGAATGGAAAAGTTGAAGCTATTGATGTAACATTAGTAAAGCAACATATTGTAAAACTCAAAGAGCTTAAAGATTTATCCAAAAAATACGCTAATGCTTTCATGGATTTTGAAGAAGACGGAATAACTCCAAAAATTACTTCAAGAGATGCAGGTTTGATTTTACAGAAAGTCGTTGATATAGATGGTCTTGTTCTTGGTAACAGAGTTAATGTGACATTTTATGACAACGAAGGTGAAATATATGCTGAAAGATCTGTAAAAGCAGAATCAGAATTAAAGAATATTCCTGAAATTCCTGATATTATAGGATTAGAAAACGTTCGTTGGTCGTTGAGCCCTGAAGAATATGTTGAGGTTGATTTTTCAAAAATTACTTCTGACACTGATGTCTATTGTATCGGGGATAAGGACAAAAACAGAGAGTTATATAATAACGTCGTAACTGCTCTGGAAGAAGTATTCCCTCAGAGCGAAAAAATGATCGATGATACTTTTGAACTTCCATATAAGAACAAATATGGTACAAATAATATGCCTACTGCTGCTCTCTATGATAATGTAGATGTTACATGGACAATTGACAGCGGTACTCTCTCAAAAAGTCTGAATACAACAAATTATGTGTTCAGCAATCCGAATCTTGATTATACAACGTGGGTAACATTCAAAGCTAACATTTATATTGATGGTAAGTCGTACGGCAGTAAGGAGTTCAAAAGAGAAATCAAGGGTAAAATTGATATGCCTGACTCCTCGCAGTTTAAAGATATAATCGATCAGATTCCAACCGAACTCCCTGAACATTACAGACTTCCCGGTTATGTATCACTTGAAAACAAACGTATTGGCTCAGATGTCGAAAAGGTTCAGAATGTTGACATTCAGTGGTCAATCATAAAGAATAACGATGGAAAAACTGCTGATTCCAGAGTACTCGATGCTGCAACAAATGAAATAATTTACCTCAAGGATGAAACAGAGCTTACATTACAGTGTGACTTCATATTCGAAGGTCACAGCATCTACAAAGATAGAATTGAAAGAATAATTCCTGCGAAATCAATAGAAGGGCAGATTGAATACGCGCAGGAATATATTAAGTGTTTTGTCCCCTCTGTAATCTCTGGTGAAACATATTTCCCAACAACTGTTCCGCTTTATGATCTCACAATATCATGGATCCCTGACATTGAATCCGGTAAGGTTGTTATCGGAGAAAATAAAACTATCAATGGTACAACATACAAGGTTATTGATATTGGTGAAAAAGCTGGATATATGGAATGGGCCAAGGTTTCATCCAAAATTGAAAGAAATGGTGATGAAAGCTTTAAGTCTACAGGTGTTGAATTTGATGTTCAGCTTGCAGGCAACAGCACCGAAATCACGATGGACAAGATTCCTGATATTAAACTTTATAATGAACTCCGCAATATCTTTGACAAACAATATGGAAATGATGACGAAATACTTACCGAAGAAGAAATTTACAACACAGAAGCTATGGAAAAACTTGGCTATAAACTTGACCTTTCTAATAAGGGTATCACGTGCCTGAGCGGTATAAAGTACCTGAAGAATCTCAAAAAGCTCGATCTTTCCAACAATGACCTTTCGGGTACAAATGCTTCACTGGGTGAACTTGCAAGTCTCAATCACTTAGTACAGCTTTCACTCTCAAACTGTGGTATTTCAGAAATTCCTGATTCAGTGTTTGCATCAAAACACATTATTGAAGGTATTGATCTTTCTTACAACAGACTTAAAGATGTAAACTTCCTTACACTTGTAGACAGCAGAACTCAGTCTGAGCAGCAATTTACAGAACTGAAAGAACTTTTCCTCCAGGGCAACTATATTTCTGATATAAAAAATCTTTCTTTTAAAAATGACAGTGACGAAGTTGTATCCCGTATACCAAATGTCAAAGTTCTCACACTTTCAAGGGATCTGAGCTATTTCGAGTATACAACAGATGAAAAGCTTGGTAAAGTATTCAAAGATGCCGATGACTATGAATATGATATCACAACATCCATGGATATCACTCCTATTGGTCTGATGGAAAGCCTTACAACACTCTGGCTTGGAAATAACTTTATTGAAGATATAACTCCTGTTGCCAACTGTAAGCTTCTTACAACCCTTGACCTTTCAGGTAACTGCATAACAGCAACTTCAACATCAGACGGACTTGAACCATTAAGTAAATTACAGTCACTTGTATGTCTGAAGTTGGACGGCAATAATATTCATACAGTAAGATCATTAAACCGTCTTATATATCTTGAAATCCTTTCACTGAGCAATAACTCTATTTCTAATGTATCAAAACTTTCAAGTATAAAGAATCTTGTTTACCTTGATCTTGACAGAAATGAACTTACATCATTTGATGCTGCTCCATTTACAAAATTAAACAGACTTTTCCTTGAAAATCAGGGACGTTACAATACCGAAACAAAGGAATATACCAAAACTCTTGAACAGGTTCTTAACCTTGATAAAGCAGTAAAAATTGTTGAGCTTCGTCTTAATAACAACATTATCGATGCTTCATCAGTAAACAGCATCGGAAACCTCAAGCAACTTGAATACTTATCACTTTCAGGTAATACAGTTGAGGATCTTTCTTTCCTCAAGGATCTTACATTATTACGTCATCTTGAACTTGCAGGATGTAACATTAATCAGACAATTGAAGTTGTACGTAAGAATGAAACAACCGGTGAAACTTCAATAGAAACAATTGATAACTTGAGTTACCTTTCAGATAAGAAAAACCTGACTATTCTTGACCTCAGCAATAATGGCAGAATTGAAATTGACAAAGCTCCAGAAGATATTATAGAATCCACAGAAGCTGCTACTAGCGAGACAACAGAAGCTACTACTAACGAGACAACAGAAGCTGCTGTCAGCGAGACAACAGAAGCTACTGTCAGTGAAGTAACAGAAACAGATACTATTGAAGCGATAGAAGCAATGGCAGAGGTTGATGAAACAACAGAAGTAGCCTCAACTGAAACAACAAAGATAACAACAACAACAATAACAACTACTATTAGCGAAATAACAACAGCCACAACCAAAACTGCTGTCAGCGAAAACACGACAACAGACGATAATTATTCTGGAATAACAGATATATCCGCACTTTCAGAGCTTACAAACCTTCGTGTATTCTACATTAATAATGTAAAGCTTGATTCTGCTGATGCTGTTAAGAGAATGACAAAACTTCAATATCTGTCAATGCAGAATTCCGGTCTGACAAATGCTGGTTTCCTTACAACTCTCAAATCACTTGAATACCTGAATCTTTCCGGACATAACTTTGCAGAATTTGATTTTGATTTCCTTTCAGGCTGTGATAATCTTGAAGGACTTTTCCTTGATTCATCAACAAATACTGAGGGAGTAAATATCAGCAACTATACAGATAACCAGAATCTGAAGTATATGTCACTTGCAAATATTGACCTCGGTTCAATTGATAAACTGCCAGATATGGACAATATAGTATATCTCGGATTGAGAAATACAAATATCAGTGACTTTAATGGAATATACTCAGAAGCAGACGAATATATTAATTCTATAAACAGATATGGCTCACTCAAATATCTTGATGTCGCTGAAAATCCTGAACTTTTCACATCAAAGAATCTTGAAACACTTTATGATTTTGTAGGCAAGCCAAAACAGAAGATTGCAATTCTCCTTTACAGAGACGATGCACCTGAGGGATATATCCCTGGTCTTATGGATGCAAATCTTGAGGCAAAGAGATTGAAAAATGACATTGATTTCGGTGAGGGCGGTACTGATATTTCAGAAGCTCTTAAAGCAGGATATACACTTCAGTCCGAACTGAATGGCTACGAGATTGAATGGGATATTGAGGAAAACGCTTATTACTATGTTGAAGACGGAAAGCTTTTCTTTAAGGACACTAAAGATTTCGAAAACAGAGATGATAAAGCAAAGATTAACTTTGATATATATATCAAAAATCTTTACTACAGAGAAGAGGACAGCAATACTCAACCTAAAACACCAGTAAACTTCAACGCTTCAATCCAGTCAATGTATGAAATGGTTTGTACAGGACGAGAATTTGCAGGAATAGTAACATCTGAAAGCACAGAAGACACCAAGGAAGGCTGGATTCTTGATCCTACACTTACAGAGGAAGGCTATAGCGAATGGGGCGAATGGAGCGATTGGACAGAAGTTAAAATCAATTCAAGCGACCTGTTAGAAGTTGAAACTGATATCAAAACTGTATTCGATAATTGGGGCGAATGGAGTGAATGGTCAACAGAAGAAGTTACTGCAAATGATAATATTGAAGTTGAAGCAAGACAGGAACCTCACACTTCTGAAGAAATCATATACTTCCCTGCTCATCCAGTCGTAAATAATTCTTTTTATGACACATTAAAGGCAGTGGATGGTGATATTTCTTATTCCAACAGAGCAAGACTTGCCGTTGTAAATGGATTGGTAGAGAAAGCCGAATATTATCATTATTATAATTATTATGATAAATATTATCATGCTAATGAATCAATGGCACGCCTACTTTCTAAAGGAGAGCTTATCGACAAAATTGAAACTAAGACAGAGTATACTGCTTACTACCGTTACAGAGAACGTCAGCCAAAGCTCATTGATATCTACCGATACAGAGAGAGAACCAAGGCACCAACAATCTATCATTTCTACAAAGAGGTCTACGAAGATATATATGAACTGCAGATAACTGGAATGACATTGGTAGTAGAGAAATAGTAATAAAAAGTAAAACGTAAAGTGAGCTGCGGTTAAAAGTTCATAAATGATAACCTTAATAATCCCTGTGCATTGCACAGGGATTATTAGAAAGGAAAAATAAAATGTTTAAAAAAGCAATATCCGTCATAACGGCTTTATTCTTTTGCATATCTACAATATGCAGCATTCCTGTTTCTGCAACAGAGGAAAAAAATGATACATCTTTTGTATGGGATTACAATTATTCAGACGATGTATTAAGTGCAGTATTATCACTTGAAGGTGATGTCTGCATAACAGGATTTACGACCTGTCTGAAATACGATACAAAAAAATATAAGGTAACAACTGAAGAATCTACGCTCAGTGATGTTAAGATAAATAACAAAGAAACAAAAGGTGAAATCTTAATTGCAATAGCAGGCGTAAGCAATATAACCGACCCAACAGATTTAGCAACAATAAAGTTTAAGTGTACAGATGAACCGAAAGAAGCGGATTTTAATTTCGAAATATATGAATCCTATAAGACCCTTGAGAACTACGATCTCGAGAATATAGAATGTTCTGTTGAAACGAAATGGAATGCAACAGATAACAATGAACCGACAGGCACTGACATTTCTACAACAGAGACAATTTCAACAACTACTTTAGCTACTAAAACTACTGAAATAGTAACGACTACAACTCCCATTCCTAATAAAAATGAAAACAATTTTGTTATCTCTGCAAATGAAGTTGAGGAAGGAGTTGAACTTTCATTTTCCGTAAAAGGAAATGTAAAATTCTTTACCACTCAAGGAACAATAAAACTTAATACTACAGGATTAGGCATACCAAAATTAACTTCTTCCATTGGAGATGCATTGGCTTCATACAATGAAAAAGGCAATGAAATAATTTTTACAATTATAGGCAGCAGCGGTATTGATATCATAGAAGAAAAAACCTTTTTCACTTTTATTTTCCCAATAGAAGATAATGAATACGATATTTCCTGCGCAGGTACAATAGATGAAATCTGTGATAGTAAGTTTGCAAATGTCAATTACTCAATTACATTTGAAGATGACGAAACACAAATAATTCCTACAATAACAACAACTCAAACATCTCAAACTACAACAACAGAATCTACTAAAATTACAACTTCCACAACTTCAGTTATTAATACTGAGGATAATAATTTTGTTATCTCTGCAAATGAAGTTGAGGATGGCGTTGAGCTTTCATTTTCTGTAAGAGGAAATGTAAATTTCTTTACCAACCAAGGAACAATAAGCCTTAATACCAACGGATTAGGCGTACCAAAATTAACTTCTTCCATTGGAGATGCATTGGCTTCATACAGCGAAAAAGACAAGGAAATAATCTTTACAATTATAGGCAGCAACGGCGTTGATATCACAGAAGAAAAGAAATTTTTCACTTTTATTTTCCCAATAGAAAACAGTGAATACGATATTTCATGTATAGGCACAATGGATGAAATCTGCAACAGCAATATGGAAGATGTTGAGTATTCTATTATATATGAAAATAACACTATCCAAGAACAACTAACCACAACTTCAACTACTACCACAATGACAACAACTACAAGTACGACAACCACAACTTCAACTACTACAACAACTACAAGACCCACAACTACAACTTCAACTACTACAACGACAACAACTACAAGTACGACAACCACAACTTCAACTACTACCACAACGACAACAACTACAAGACCCACAACCACAACTTCAACTACAACAACAACTACTACTACAAGTACGACAACCACAACTTCAACTACTGCTACTACAACCACTACTTATATTGTAAATATCAACAAAATTGACATAAGAGGCACAGCGGTAATCGGTGCAAAACTTGAACTCAGCGGAGTTAATGATAACGGCGAGGAAATCATATTCAGCAAGGGTTCACTCACAGTTGACAAGAATGGCGAACTCATTAACGGAGTTGGCGAAAAGCTTGTCTGGTTAAGCGGAGCAGAAGCAGCAATTATTGTGATTGAAAATGGTACATATACACTTCATGAAGAAGTTGCTCCAAACGGTTATCACAAGGCTACAGATATAACATTTATTTTTAAAAATGGAATTATCACAGTTGACAATAAAATTGTTAGCTCAATCGATATGATTGATGAGCAAATTATAACAACTACAAGACCTACAACCACAACAAGCACTACTACAACAACTACTACAAGCACGACAACCACAACAAGCACTACTACAACTACTACAAGACCTACAACCACAACAAGCACTACTACAACTACAAGACCTACAACCACAACAAGTACTACTACAACAACTACGACAACCACAACAAGTACTACTACTACGACTACAATACCTACAACCACAACAAGTACTACTACAACAACTACTACAAGCACTACAACCACAACAAGTACTACTACAACTACTACGACTACAATACCTACAACCACAACAAGTACTACTACAACTACTACAATACCTACAACCACAACAAGTACAACAACATCTACAACTACCACAACAATAACAACTACAACATTTACTACTACAACCAATATTGTTATTGTAAATATAAATAAAATTGCCCCCGACGGTTCTTACGTAACAGGAGCTTTGTTAAACTTGAATGGAATTGACAGCAAAGGAAATGTAATTAAATTTACAGAAGATGTTATTGAAGTTGACGATGATGCTGATTTAATAAACGGTGTAGGAGAGAGTATTGTATGGATAAGCGGCAACAGCTCAGCCAAGGTAAAATTAGCTGACGGTACATATATCCTTCAGGAACAAATTGCACCCAGTGGATATAAAATATCAGAAGATATTGTATTTATAATTTACAATGGTCAGATAATGTTAAATGGTTCATCTGTTGATGCCATTAATATGGTGAATAAACCTGTTCCAATAATTACAACAACTACAACAGCAACTACTACTGTAATTACAACGACAACTACAGCACCTCCTGTAACTGAACAACCGATAGTTCTTGGTGATGTTAATGAGGACGGAACAGTTGATGCATCTGACGCTTCATGTGTTCTTGCAGCATATGCAAGAGTACAGACCGGCGGAGAAAGTAACCTCAGAGATACGCAGACCAAAGCAGCGGATGTAAATAATGACAGTGTTATAGATGCATCTGACGCTTCAAAGATTCTCGTTTATTATGCAGCAATTTCTACTGGTCAAAAGCCATCATGGTCATAACAATAACCAAATGAATGTTTATTTTTTCTGAGCAACATCTCACATACCTCACTAATACCAATCCCTGAAACAACAGTAGATAAATCTAATGGTATAAATTACGTATGTTATCGTCGTCAGCTTCACCATACGACAGTTTGCTTTCGTCGTCCGCCTTGACATACATCATTTCTGCTCATCACCTTTGTCTACTAACTTTTTAGGGATTTGTATAAAAATCTGACTTCGCATCTTCTACACAAGTTATGCGCAGCATTGCCTTAGAAAAAGTATTGCATATTAAAATGAAATATGTTATGGGGGTCTCTAAAAACCGGAACACGAGCAGAATTTCGTACATGACAAATATCAGTTGCAAGGCGACAAACCGCAGTAATACTTGATGTATTGCAAGGTTTGGCAACGCAGTAAATGATATTTGTCATAGGAAGTCTGCCATGAGGGAGGTTTTTAGAGGTCCCCTTATAATATTTATAAAATCAACATGAATTTCAGGTGATTAAAATGAATTTTTATATAGGAAATAGTCTGGATGACATAAAATTTGATGATTATAATATTGACTTTTCTGACGATCTTTTACAATATATGTATAATCATCGTAAACAAATATCAGCAGATTCAAATGCATTATTTGAAGTTGATCCATATTCTGATACTCTTTTATCATATGAAAATGTTAAGGAAATAAATAATATTTGTTCTTTATTTATCGAAACAGGTATTATTGAAAACTACGATGATTATGATGAAGGCATAGAAATGATTAATAATTTATTACAAATAACAAAATTAGCAATATTAAATAAAAAAGGGTTGATTGTCATAGGAGATTGAACAATTTTATGCAGGCAGAATATATAACTCACACTTTTCCAAATACAGCTGTAACAGTCATAAATCCATTTTTGATTTCCGCAAAAACTTCACCGTTCATTTTCCGCATAAGCTGACGGCATATATAAAGTCCCAGACCACTACCCTTCTCATTTTCAGCATTTATGCCTCTCCAGAAACTATCGAAAATATGTGGCAAATCAGTATCAGGAAGAGTACAGCCGCTGTTTTTCACAGATACAAGAATACAACCCTCCTCCTCGGAAAAGCTGATTGAAATATTTCCGCCATCACCGTATTTTATAGCATTTTCCATAATATTCTGTATAACCTCAACACTTCTGTCAAAGTCGCCGTTTAACAGACAATTATCATATTCCCCAACAGAAAAAATTATTTTTATAAGTCCGAGTTTTTCCGTGTAATACAGAGATATTTTTTCCACAAGTTCCGACAGATAAAATTCACCCATAGTAACGTCAAAGCTGAGAAATTCCTCTCTTGAAGCAGTAATAATCTGTGAAACATAACTTTCTATTTCGTCAGCCTTCGTGTTGATATTTTCCGCTATTTCAAGTTGTTTTTCTTTATCAGCATACAATCCTTTTGACAATGCTTTTGAATATAATTTTATTGCTGACAGCGGCGTTTTTATATCATGGGAAAGGGAAAGCAGAAGCATTTTTTTATCTCTTTGCAAATCAAGTTCGCGTTCTTTCTGTTGTTCCATATTTTCGCGGAGCATATCAACTCCCCATATAAATTTCCCGAAAAATCGATTTTTTATCTCTTTTACAGGAGATGTCAGATTTCCCTTTGAAAGCTCATAAGGTACATTACTGAGCTGTTCGAAGGGATTTAAAATTTTACGCCGCAGATAGAGCATTACAGTGAGAATAATAACAGTCATTATACCGAGGAATACGTTTACAGTAACGATAAACCGTGTTATTTCTGATTCTCCCTGAAATCTGTATTCAAAACGATAAAGCTCGCCATTGATATTATGTATAACGTAATCGCTGTCAGTATCATAAAAATTATCTCCGCATTTCACAATATCCGTTACATAATTACAGCTTGAAATATCGGGATTAATCCCCTGTTTCATATCATACACAAGTCGGCTGATTTCCACTTTGTATGGTCTGCCGCTTTCTCTGCCGAAATTTACGAGAATATAATTTGCAGTGACAAAAAGAGCAGCTATAACAATAATTACAGCGAAAAAAATCTTTTTAAATGCTTTCATACTTGTAGCCAACTCCCCACACTGTCAGAATATGCTTGGGATTTTTCGTATTATCCTCAATTTTTTCACGGAGCCATTTTATATGTACCGTCAGCGTCTGAATTTCTGAGAAGCTGTCGCTGCCCCATATCTGATTAAACAGATATTCCTTACTCAAAGATTTCCCCTTATTTTCCATAAGGAGCAAAAGTAAATCAAATTCCTTTGCTGTCATATCAATTTGAATATCATTTTTATAAACGGTACGTGTGATTTTATTGATTTTCAAATCTCCGTCAATAAGCTCATCAACGGCATATCTTCTCTTGAAGATACCGTCAATTTTAGCAAGCATGATGTCTATATCATATGGCTTTTCAATGTAGTCATCAGCACCGAGAACAAGTCCATTCAGCTTATCCTCCTTGCCAGTTTTGGCACTTACGATAAGTATGGGAGTATTGCTTTCTTCACGGATTTTCCTACACACTGCAAATCCGTCCATTCCCGGCAGCATTACATCAAGCACAACAAGCCTTGCGCCGTATTTTTCATACAGCGACAAGGCTTTTTCTCCTGTTTCCGCAACGGATACCGTATAATTTTCTCCGCGAAGAAAATCACACAGCAATCCGGCAAGTTCTTTTTCGTCCTCAACAATTAAAATATCTGTCATTTTATATCATTCCAATCCTGTATGGGCGGATAATATCCGCCCGATACAAATGTATTACCAGCCCAAATCCAACAGCCAGTTATTCAGCGCACGTTCACGCTCTCTCAGCTGGTTGTCATTTTCGTACCTATTTAAATTATACTCTCCTTTTATGTTTCCGTCAACTATATATAAAATTCTTGTGCATTTTGCAGCAACTTTTACGTCGTGAGTTACAAGCATTATGGTAGTTCCGTCATTATTCAGCTTTGTCAGTTCTTTCATTACTTCATCGGAAGATGTTCTGTTCAGCGCACCTGTAGGCTCATCGGCAAAAATCATCTTAGGATTATTTATCATACTGCGGCAGATGCAGGCTCTTTGGATCTGTCCCCCCGATACTTCGTTAATGTCGTTGTCGGCAATTTCAATTATATCAAGCTTGCGCATAAGCTGATGTGCCTGCTCCACGATTTCCTTGCGGCTTTTGTTATTCTTTTTAGACTGGAGCACAGGGAGGATTATATTATCAAGCACTGTGAGATTTTTCAGCATATACATCTGCTGGAAAATAAAACCCATTTCATCGAGTCGCAGTTCAGCAAGTTCTTTTGAATTCATTTTGCTTATATCCTTGCCTGAAAAAAGCACTGTACCCGATGTGAGAGAATCCATACCCGAAACAGTGTAAAGCAGTGTAGACTTACCTGAGCCTGATGGACCCATAACAGCTACCATTTCTCCCTCACTGATATTGAAATTAACATTTTTCAGAACGTTGTTCTGACGCTTGTTGACGATATATGTTTTGCAAAGGTCTTTTACTTCTAAAATATTCATAATTTAATCCTTTCTTATTCGATGCCTGAAACATCAGAGGCTTTTATTTTTCTTGTATAAAGAGATGTGAGATAAGCGCTTATTGCTGTGACTGCAAGTATAATAACAGGGAAAATCAGCCACATTTCAAGGGGATTTACAACATAATCAACTGCAAGTTCCAAACCCATCATCTTGAAAACAGGGTCAATACAGAGGTGTGTAAGAGGCATTGCAAAAATTTCGCCTATAATAATTGCAATAATTCCTACAAATAAGAATCTAAGCGTATGATATGCGTAGATTTTGCTGTTTTTTATACCTACAGCTTTCATGAGAGCAATTTCGCCCTGTTCTTTTGCAATAAATGAACGTTCCATAAGTACGGTTATAAGGGCAGTTAAAATAATTGTAAGTGCAGAGAACATAAGCTTTATAGCGTTGAGCGGCTCTGCAACAGCTGTTGTTTCTTCAACAAATTCAGCACCCGTTTTGAATTCCTTATATTGCGGATAAAGCTTTTTTATTTCATCAATGCGGCGGCTTATTTCCTTATCATCTGGGCTATCTGTAAATTTAATCTGCAAATACATAGCACCTGTAACCTGTAAGTAGTTCATTTTTTTGTCTGAATATATTCTTATCTGCGTTCCCTGATTTGCCATTGTCTGATAAATTGCAGTTATTAAGTAATCGTCTTTTCCTTCCATTGTTTCAATTTTTATAGTATCGCCTATATGTGCGTTTAAAATATCTGCGGCACTTTTTGTAATTGCAATTTCGTAATCATTCTGCGGTGGTGTTCCCTCCATATATTCGTACATATCCATTGTTGTGCCTACACCCTGCGTAGTAAAAATCTGGCTTTTAATCTTTCCGTGTTCCACAGGGAGATTAATCTGAAATTCCATTTTACATTCCGCAGGTATACCATTTTGTGCAAGAGTATTTTCTATTTCAGCCATATCTTCCTTGCATTTTTCCTGTCCGTTTTCTTTCATATAATTAAACACTTCTTCACTATTGTTTACAGATAAATCAAAATCAGAAACTGAAAAACACTTCAGAAGTGTATCACTTTTAAGTGTTTTAACTGTTGTCGAAAGTATAAGCAGAAGTGACAGACATAAAACAAAAGTAAGAGAAATAATACCAAATCTTTTAGGGCTGCTTATTATATCATTGATTGCAAGAAATGGTGTTGTATTCAGCTTTGACCTTCCAAGACTCATAAGGCTCTTTTTGCGGAATCTTTCACCGGTCTGACCGTTGCGTATAGCGTCAATAGGCGATAACTTCTTAACCTTTCCTGTACAGCCATAGCAAAACAGTACAATTACTGCTATAACAAGAACAGAACAAAGTATATTTGTTACAAGTGTATTTTGGTTATTAATAATAATTGATTTTGCCGAAACTTTCATAAGCATCTCACCGAATGGGAAGCTTAAACCAAGACCGATTACAGCACCGATAACAGCAAGTGCTGTATATTTCACAAGATAAAGTCCACGGATTTTAGAATTACTTATACCAATAGCTTTCATAACACCGATTTCACGGTATTCTTCTGACAACGTAAAAGTTATTGTGAAACGGAGTACAACAAAAGCAACTGCAATAAGAATAATGCTGACTACAAGAAGTATTCCTGTTATAATCATATCAAAGACATAAGAAAAAGTAAGCAGTGTTCTGTCGCCACGAAATGCATATTTTGATGTAGCGCCGGATAATTCTTCAACAGTTTTATTTACATCTTTCGTATTGATGTAATAAAGCACACCGCCGCTGCTGTTCTTTATACTTTCATTTGAATTAAAAATTTCAAAATCTTCGGAATTAACGATATATCTTATTGAACCCATCATCTGCGAGCCTAATAAAGCGTCTTTGATACTTCCTGCATAAGTTAAATCACAGCTTATGCCCTCAAATTCAATAGTAATTTTATCACCAATTTCAATGTCAGTATTATCCTCGACAATAGAAGTCATATACACTTTTCCCTTTGGAACACTTTTCAGAATACTGTTATCCTCAAGGAAATAATTCAAAGCCATATCGCTGTCACTTTGTAAAATACGTGTACCGCCTCCGCCTGACAAAGGTTCGTTGTCTTTGATTATAGCAGAATCAGGTAAATAAAACATCTCCTCTGTTTTAAAACTGTCTATACTTTTAGCATTTTTTATAGTATCGTATGGATCTTCACCTGTTCCCTTATTTACAGTTGCTGCAAAGTAATCGGGCACACCAGCCATTTCAAAATAATCGTCCAGTGCTGTCGTAACGCTTATGATATTATTTACGCTTGACGACACAAACATTGTGGCAATGGTTATGAATATAAGCAGAATTATATTCATAGCCCTTTTTCTTTTTAAATCCTTTTTGAGTATATTGAGAAACATTTTTCCCAACTCCTTTCCTTGTTGTGATTTCATTATAACATGGAAATTATTAAAAAATCCTTAAATCTGAAAATGCAGTTTTCAACAATAAAAATGTTTATAATTATTTGTGTATTATACAAAAATCGCTGTTTATAATTATGCATGTATCCAAACTTTTCAAAAATTTTTCAATAATCAACATTTTTCCGTTGGAAAAAGGCTCATTTCAGACTATATATGGAGGGGGTTTTTATTCAGAGAACTAATACACTGTTTAAAAACACGCCTATAGACAAGCAAAAGATTTTATAGTATAATAAATCAAGGGGTTCACTCTATGTAAAAAACATATCCGAAAGGAGCTTATTATGAAATACAAATGTCTTGTAGTTGATGACGAAAAAGACCTTGCCGATTCAATTGCCGAATATTTCAATATGTTCGATGTCCCCACATTCTGCGTATATGACAGCGATTCATGTATGGAATTTTTTAAGAAAAATCAAGCGGAGCTTATACTTCTCGATATAAACTTAGGTGAAAATTCAGGATTTGAGCTGTGCAAAAAAATCAGAAAAGAAATGAATATCCCCATATTCTTCATAAGTGCCCGTTCAAGCGAGGACGATATGATTATTGCCCTCAACATCGGCGGAGATGATTACATCTGCAAACCATTTTCTTTGGGCGTACTATGCGCAAAAGTCAAAGCCGTACTGAAACGCTATGAAGAAAGCAATACTTCACAAACTGAAATAATCAGATTCGGCGATGTTGAAATAAACCTTGATGCGAAAACTGTTAAACGAAAAGGCGAACCATTGAAGCTTAAATCAATGGAATACAAGCTTCTCTCCTATTTTGTAAAAAATCCAAACCGTGTAATTGACAAAAATGAGTTGTTTGATAACGTCTGGGAGGATAAATTTACAAGTGACGGCACTCTCAACGTGCATATAAGGCATTTACGGGAAAAGCTTGAAGAAAATCCCAATGAACCGCAATTTATACAGACTGTATGGGGTACAGGATATATATTCCAAAAGGATAGCCTATGAAAAAGAAAAATTTAATATTATTTTTAATTCTCCTCATAATTATCAACGGTATATCCGCATTTATTGTTATGAGCGAATGTAAGGAAAGTGCCCGACTTGATACAATTCAGATAAACGAAGCAATTTACACCGCCGCAGAAAACTGGAACAGCCTTTCTTCTGAAAAAGCTGATATTATTGAAAGTCCCTATGATTTCGATTATGCAGTAATTGACCGCAATGATAATCTGCTTATGACAACCTATAAGGATATACCCACTTCTGTTGTAGATGCTTCTGCTGAACGCTGCACTATAAGGGCAATTGAATCAGATAAGGAAATAATCGGCTGGCTGATTATTCCAAATGACGCAAGGAGAATAATTTCTAGCAAGCAGAAAAGCATAATTATAACATCTCTTATAACAAATTTAATCGTCATTATTCTTATATTAGCTTATTATTTGTACCTTAACCGCAAGATTATCAGACCTTTTGAAAAGCTGAAAAGATTTGCCGCAAATGTTGCAAGAGGTGAGCTCGATATTCCTCTTGATATGGATAAAAGTAATATTTTCGGTGATTTTACTGAAAGCTTTGACCTTATGCGCACTGAACTTGCGGCTTCAAAAGAGCGTGAACGTCTTGCAAATATAAGCAAGCAGGAGCTTGTGGCACAGCTTTCCCACGATATAAAAACTCCCGTAGCCTCTATTACAGCTATTTCCGAAGTTATGCAGGTTACTGCAAATGACGAAAAGCAGCAGGAAAAGCTCACACGAATCATCGAAAAAGCGAATCAGATTGATAAACTGATAACTGACCTTTTCAATTCCACAATGGAAGAACTGAATCAGCTTCATGTTGAAATATCAGATGTAAGCAGCGATGAAATTACGGAACTAATCGAATCAAGCGATTTCAAAAAGCAGATTTCAAAGCTTGATATACCCGATTGTATTGTATCTGCGGACAAGCTTCGTCTTGGACAAGTTTTTGATAATATAATTTTCAACTCATACAAATACGCAGATACATCTATTGAAGTATCCACTGAAATTGATAATGATTTTCTTGTAATAAAAATCTCCGATTTTGGCGGAGGTGTGCCAGATGAAGATTTGCCGCTTATTACGAAAAAATTCAGGCGCGGTTCAAATTCCAACGGAAAAAGCGGCAGCGGATTGGGATTATACATATCTGCACAGCTTATTGAAAAAATGGGCGGAAGTATCAGCTGTTACAATACAGAAAAGGGATTTTGCACAGAATTAAGAATTTTGATGTCATAATTAAGGAACTGTTAAGAATCAGATAAAGACAGTTAAGAAAATAAAAAGTATAATAAAAATACAGGCTGATGCTTGTAAATTTATTGGATACGGAGTAACAGTTATGAGCAAAAAAGTATTGATTAAAACTGAAAAGCTGTGCAAAACCTTTTCAAACGGCGGCTTACAGCAGCATATTATTAAAAATCTTGACCTTGAAATATATGAAGGGGATTTCACTGTAATTATGGGTTCATCAGGTGCAGGAAAGTCAACGCTGTTGTACGCGCTTTCAGGAATGGACAAGCCTACTCTGGGAAAAATCACTTTTTCAGGTGAGGTTATTTCCGATTATTCCAGCGATAAGCTTGCAATATTCCGCAGAAAACACTGTGGCTTTGTGTTTCAGCAGATTCACCTTATGGATTCCATGAGTATTATGGATAACGTCCTCAGCGCAGGACTTCTCACAGGGCAAAAGAAAAAAGAGCTTATCGAAAAGGCAAAAAAACTCTTTGCAAAAGTTGGACTTGATGAAAAGCTGCAAAAGAAATTCCCCTCTCAGCTTTCGGGAGGTGAAACTCAGCGAGCAGGCATTGTAAGGGCAGTTATAAACTCCCCGGATGTAGTATTTGCTGATGAACCTACAGGAGCGCTTAACAGCTCAAACAGCGACGCGGTTCTTGATATATTGTCAGAAATAAGTAATGAGGGACAGTCTGTCGTTATGGTTACTCATGATATGAAATCGGCAAGACGAGGAAACAGAATAATATACGTCAAAGACGGCACTGTATGCGGTGAATGTGACCTTGGTAAATATATCAGCGGCGATAAAGAACGCCATGAAAAGCTTCGTACATTCCTTAAAGAAATGAACTGGTAAGGAGTGCGGATATGAACAAGATTTTCAAGCTGATTAAGTCAAATATCAGAAAAGATGCAAAACAGACTATTTCATTCTTTTTTATTATAATATTTGCCTCTGCACTGCTTTACATAGGCTTTATCACTGCAAGAGGCTATCAATCGCTCTGGGAAACCAAAATAAAAGAACACGATACACCCCATATTCTCTCAGTTGTTGAAAGCAAGGATACAAATGCTATTAATGAATGTCTTGACAATGTGACAGGAGTTGCGGAATATTCCTATACTGATATGATTCATACAGTTATTACAAATGAAGTCCGCGGAGATGACAATATAGGAGATATTCTTTTTCAGCCATACAGCAATTTTGGTGTATGCGATAATCCCGGAATGGTGGAATTATCGGAGAATACCTACGAAAATGCAATATATCTTCCTATTGTATGCAAATATTACTGGGATTCTGAGCTTGATACGGAGTTTAAATGCACCATAGGCGAAGAAGAATACACCTTTATGGTTGCAGGCTTTTTCGAGCGAATGATGACAGGCGGAAATGGCGTATACAGATATTCAATGTTTGTAAATGATGAAGATTATGAAAGAATTTCAGCGAATCCCATATCTCACAACAACACAGCATATTTTATAAAATTAGATGAGAACGAAGATGATGCAAAAATTTCCGTCCGCATAACAAAAGAGTTTGGAAAAAAAGAAATTACCACATTTAATATTTTAAGAAGCGATGCCGAATTTGCAAGAATGCATCTCCCTGATATACTTTCTTCTGTAATGATTGCTTTTTCTCTTATTGCGGTAGTTATAACCCTGCTTGTAATTAATTTCAGGATTTCAAACAGCATTGAACAGGATATAAAAAATATCGGCGTGCAAAAGGCTTTAGGCTATACAAGTATACAGATAAGACTTGCAATTATTCTGCAATTTGCATTAGTAACAGCAGCAGCTTCTGCAATTGGTATTAGCCTTACATACCTTTTTCTGCCTACATGGGAGCAGATTATAAGGACAGAGGCACTCTGCATCTGGGAATACGAAATCGACTGGTTTTGCGTTATGGCTACAGCCGGCTTGCTTACATTTGCGGCAATTGCGGTGTCATTTTTCTCTACAAGAAGAATTAATGAATTACAGCCTGTTACAGCGTTAAGACAGGGCTTGAATGTTCATAATTTCAGGAAAAATCATTTTCCTCTTGATAAGTCAAAAGGCTCACTGGGTATACTTCTTCCATTCAAGGCAATATTCCACTGGGGCAAGCAAAGTGTACTCCTTATGGTTATGATGATTGCAATTGGCTTTACAACAGCATTTGTAATAGCTTTCGGATATAATGTCATTTTTGATGATTCACGTATGATGAGACTGCTATCTTCAAATCACGAAAATACTACGGTTTTCATTACTGATGATGATATAATTCCTGAAATTGCCGCAATGGACGAGGTTGAAAAGGTTTACAGATATAATTCAGAAATGGCGGCGGCTATAGGTGATTATCAGGTGATTCTTGAATCTGCCGATGATTACAGTGATTTCAGTTTTGACGGAATTTATGAAGGCAGGGCGCCTAAATATGACAACGAGATAGTCATATCAGGTAATATTAAAAAGCATCTTAAAGTTGAATTGGGGGAAGAAATAGAAGTCAGCTGCGGTGCATATACAGAAAAGTTCCTTATTGTAGGATTGACGCAGACCACATCATCAATGGGCTGGGGATGTTATATCACTGAGGAAGCGAGAATAAACCGCCTGCATATTCCGCTGAATTATACTCATTTGTGCGTTGACCTTAAAGGCGGAATAGGAAGCGGATATGCAGACAGTACAGATGAATTTATCACAAAGCTCAAGGATAAATACAAAGAAAAGATTACAGGTGCTGTAAATGTAGATTTCACGCTGTATGAGGATAACTCGCTTCTTGCTATGATGCAGGGAATTGTATTTGTTTTTGCAGTTCTGATACTGCTTTTTGTAACGCTTATTATAAATCTGATTATCAAAACAGTAACCGTAAGGCGACAGCACGAATTTGGCATACAAAAGGCTATTGGTTTCACAAGCAAACAAATCAGAGGGCAGCTTGCAACAGAAACTATGTCTGTTTCTGTAGTCGGAAATATAATAGGTGCAATTCTTGGCTGTTATTTCACAAATAAAATAGTATCGTTAATTTTCAGCAGATTCGGCGTAATGAAAGCGGATTTCCTTGTGCCTGTTTCAGTGGGAATTGTTTCGGTTATCGGTCTTGCAGTATTCATTTACGCAATAACCTATCTTGTATCGGGAAATATAAGAAAAATTTCAGCTTATAAACTCATTTCTGAATGATTTGTTTTTATACCAATCCCTAAAATGTTAGTAGACAAAGATGATGAGCAGAAATGATGT
>CALGTV010000065.1 GCA_937902395.1 uncultured Ruminococcus sp. | reverse complement strand
TTACATATATTATATTATATATTATATATACTATTATAATAAATAATAAGAATAAATAAAGGGGCTGGGTAAGAAAAAACGGGGGTAGGAACTGTTCTGAAATTAAGGGGCAGGGTCTGGAAAAACAATTTTAAGTCGGGGTAAAGAAAACTGGGGTCAATTTTGGAAAAACTTTGTGGGGGTAGCTCCGATTGTGGAAAAACTTTTTCTGGAAAAACTTTTCCAGTTGAATATAAGAAAAAGAAAAGCACTGGTTGGAAACAACTGGTGCTTTTTTATTATAAATAAGGAAGGAGAGGAAGGGAAGTAGTAGTGGGAATTAGGGTCAAGTACGGCGGCGAAGCAGGAATGCAATGGGAAGGGAAGTGAGGCAAAAGGAATTGTGTAGGGTTAGGATTGGGAAGGAAGGGAAGGAGTAGGGAAAGGATTAAGATTAAAGTGGAAGGGAAGGGTTAAGGGAAGGAACTATAATATAATAATAATAGTAATAATAAGAAGGGGAAGGGAAGGGGTTAGGTAAAGGGAAGGAAAGGAAGGGTTTAGAAAGAGAGCTGGAAGGGAAGGGGAGAATAAGAGTAGAAGTAGAAGGAAGAATGGTAAAGGGAAGGGAAGAAATAATAATAAGAAAGAAAAAGGAAGGGGTTAAGCAAAGGTAGTAAGTAGAAGGACCCAAGTGCCTGCCGTGTACTGACGAGCCGTAACTCGAGCTATAAGCAAAAGTGGGTGAAGGCGTTAAGTGGTGCCGGAGTATGAATGGTGAGGACGCCCACTATCCCCTGCCATATCGATAACGTTTCAAACCCCTACAAACTCACCCAAAATACTCCGAAAACGTACCTATGAATTTTTGAGTTAGGCGACGTCGTCATCAGTGTAATTTACAGTGAATTTGCTTATCACCATTATAGTATAATAGAGGAAATCTCTGGCGCGTTTTTGGCATGAAATTTGGCTGGAATTTCACAGCGAATTCACAAAGAAATAGTCGTAGGCAAGCCTATAATTATATAATATAATAAGGGATTTTGAACGGTTGAATTCTCGCCGCACCTCGAAGTTGTGTCCGGAAAACCATATCGTTGAAAATTAGGGTTTTTTTATAAGGTGTTTTGTCAAGTCTTCTCCTCAAATTTTTTCAGAACCCGGCAGTTTTAATTAATTTTCGCCGCGGCGCCCAAGTTCTTGACATTTTTCTGTCAAGTTCTTTTCTTTTTAAAAATTTTTGCTCAAATTGCTTGACTTTTTGTAAAAATTATGTTATAATGAAAGGGGAAATATAAATATAAATAGCATATAGCCGTCGTTTGGTCCATTTTGCAGCTCATTTGCGCAGAAATGGGCTATTTTTTGTGCAATTTGACGTCGTTGCACCGGAAAAACGAGGGAAAACGCAGCTCCTTTGCAGCTCCTTTGACGCAGCTCCTAAAAATGTGACGACGCAGCTCTTGCAGATGCAGCTCCTGACGTAGAAAACGCAGCTCATTGCAGCTCATTTGCAGCTCATTTGCCCGTTCGCAGAGAGGGACGTCTCAACGTGACGTCGATGGGTGGGGAAAACAGCGTCACAAGGGGCGGAGAGGTAGTCCTACTAAACCTATCGGAATAGTGGGTGTGTTCACAATTCGTTCACAAATTTTTCCCGTTATAACGGTAAGAAAATATGAACAAACTATGAATAAGTCAACACATTTAACTTACTTTAGCACAAAAAAGCGGTGAAGTATTCCTACCTCACCGCTCGGATTTAGAACACATAAAATGTGTGTCTCATTTTCTTATGCTGTCGGCAACACTTTGCGAAAATTTCTTTTTCAATCATACAGTCCTCGATACCTGTATGACTTTCGACAAAGTTGTTATTGCCTGAAATATATCTGTAAATGACTTCTGCTTTCATCTGCGGTCTGGGGGTTTTGTTACGTGTCATATAGCCATTTTCCTGACAAAAGCGGATATATGTTTTCTGTTTGCAGATAGTGTCAGCTGCCATTTGCAGAGTGTCCCACCATTCAACGTGACGTTTGAAAAATGAATTGTAGTGGAGCAGTCGGCTTGTATAGTTTGTTGCTCGGCAATCAAAGTTTGCGTTATGGGCGACTATATTTGAAATGTCCCACTTGTCAAGCAAGGCATTTACTATCTGTATAATTTGTGCCCATGTAACAAGTCTACGTCGACCTGCCCGCAAATCTGCGTGATACTGCGGAAACTTGTTTGCATAGTAGGCAGTAGCCGCCTGTTCTGCCATACCGATAAATGTGTCGTGGACGACAAAACTATATTTTGCATATACTTTTCCTGTTCTGTCGATAACTGCAAAGCCAATATCATAGACAATAGGCTTTTCAAATCCGTTGAAAGTTTCTGTATCGACAATCAGAAACAACTTTTTGCGGATTAACTTTCCGTTGACTGTTACCATTTAATATTCCTTTCTGTATAGGGGTAATATAGTCTTTTCCCTATCACATATATATTATATCATAATTTGCTAAATTTGTCAAGAGAGTTGAGAAATTTTTTTCTTTTAACTAATTGTGCTGTCGTTCATAAAATGTGTTAATCAATTCATAAATTTGTACCGTTATAACGGAGAAAAATTGTGAATAAATTAAAAGGGTGAACAAAGTCACCCTTTCTTCTTATACCTCGAAAAATCCTGCTTCATTAAGGTATTCAATACTCTCATTACCATCATATTCGATAATGCGGATAACTGTTCCCTCTTTTATCCAGTGAATTTCAAGACCGTCAGCACCGCCGCAATAGGGGCGAGCATCATTAGGGAAAAATGCTTCAACTGTGGACTGTGCAATTTTGACTTTCCATATCAAAGTGTCATCATCTTTCTTGACTATACCATTGTTAAGCAGATATTCAATGAATTCTTTGTCACAAGGAGGTGTTCCGCCCCATGTAGACCAACCTGCACCATAGCCACTTGAAATGACAACACCTACATAACGTTCTCCGTCAATTTCTCTGTAATACTTTTCCATAATAAAATCCTTTCGGTTTTAGGGACTTATACCTGTCCTTTACTGTAATTATATTATAGCATATAATATGGATTTTGTCAAGAGGTTTTAAAAATTTTTTTTATTTAATCAATTTACATTTGTTCATGGTTCTGTAATATTTTTATACCGTTATAACGAAAGGAATTTGTGAACAAAATATGAACGGGAACGGATGTTCAGTCCGTTCCCTTTTGTTAATTATGTTTCATCTCCGAGAATCTGCTGTCTCTTTTCGGCTTTTGCCTTTGCTCTCTCCTCTCTTGCTTTCTTGTCCTTTGCGGCTTTCTCTTCCTTTTTGCGTTTGTTCTCCTCTGCCTTTGCCTTTGCCTGCTCCACCTTGCGAGTGTATTCTTCTTCTTCTCTCACTCTCTCGTAAGGCTGAAAGACTTTGCCGGAGCTCTCCACCACACGAACGTCAAAGTCTTTTGCGACAACTTCAATAGTACAGCAGACTTCTCCGTCTGTACCGTCTGCGAGTGTGCGAGTACCCAAGCAGACAGCAAACATATTTCCGTCTACCTGTGAACTCTGTTCTGCTCCGTACTTTTCAGCGAGAAATTCTTTCAAGTCAGACAGGAGAATTTCCCTTGCTTTGTCCTTTGTGGGATTTGAACCCTTTTTGCATTCATTGAAATCGTACATAGTATCATTCCTTTCTATACTCTCTTTAGAGTATACCTTATTATAACATATTCTCTGCGATTTGTCAAGTGGTTTGAGAAAAGTTTTTGATTTAATCAATTCATAGTCTTGTAATATTTTTTGCACCGTTATAACGGTAAGAAATTGTTACAGAAATGTGAACAAAAAGTGGGCGGCTTTTCGCCGCCCTGTCAAATTACTTGACAATATAAATATCAATGTGACTGGTATTGCCATAACGAGTTCTTCTTCTCACTCTCTGTCTGTCAAGAGTGCCGTCTTTTACAAGGTCGTCCAGTGCGGCAAGAACGGCAAAACGTCCTGCACCCTCGCCGTCAAATCTGACCTCTCTCCAAATGTTTGAAGCGGACTGGAGTGTGAGAACATCACCTGCGTGGCAGTTATCGGCTATGTATTCCTTTACACTTTCGACATTGGTTTCATTGTGTTTTGCCCTGTCGTTACGCTCGGACTGACTGCAAATCTGTCTTGCAAGTTCGAGAATTTCGTCCTCTCCCTTACCTCTCATATCTCTTGCGATTTCAGTGATAGACTTAATATCGTCCTCACGAAGACAACGCTGACGGTCGATAGCTTTGATATTGAGTTCCTCGATATTGATTGTGATAGCCATAATAATAATAATTCCTTTCTGGTTTTTCAGTCTGTCCTTGACTTCATTTACTCTGTAAGGTTTTCGTTTCCCTTACTGTGATTATATTATACCATACTTTATCGGATTTGTCAAGAGGTTTTTAAAAATTTCTTGAAAATTTTTTCATTTAACTTATTCATAATCTTGTAATTGTTTTTACCCGTTATAACGGTAAATAAATGTGAACAAATTATGAACGAAAGGTGGGGCGGTATTCCTGCCGCCCCGATATGATTACTCCGAAAGGAGAGATGTAATCATTTTGTCAATTTCTTTAATCAATGCTTTTGCTTCATCATCGTCATTGCAAGCGTTAGCAAACTTTCTTGTCTCAACAGTTTTTTCGCTTCTTACTTCATATCTGTTTGTGATGTATGAATGATTAGGAGTTGACTTTTTACGGATAAAGTAAACAAGATTTTCACCGTCTGCAATACTGTGGTGATAGTGATATCCTACGCAGTTGTGTTGCATATCCCCCTCGTCTGTGAAGTCCTGTAAAGTTTTCGGTACGATAACGACAAAAGTATTATTTGAAAGTTCCTCAATACTGCGGATTTTGTTTTCATTTCTGATAATCTTATTTTCCCATGCTTTTTGTGCATTAGCGACAATATTGTCGGTATTCCATTTGAAAGTTCTGTCAGTATTCAATAGTTCTTCCCAATTTTCGGGGCGGCATTCATTTCTCCATTCAATCCAGCCTATATTTCTAAGAAATCTATCAATGAAAGTTGTCATTTCGCTTTTGAGTTGCCACGAAAGCGACTTGATAGAAACTTTCAGAATTTTGTTGAATTTGTGGCGAAGTTCGCTACTCATATCAATATAGCACGATTTGTAAACTTCACTATACTGATAGTAAGGGGAGTTTTCAGTTCCAAAAAGAAGTTCATAGACTTCTCTATCCTCTTGTGTCATTCTTTTGAGTGCCATTTCTCTTTTGTAGTCGCTAAGATTTCCCATAGTAGGCACTCTGTTATTCTCTTTCAGCCACTTGACAAAACCTTTCGGACATTCATCAGCGAGGTCGCTACAATAGCGGATAGTACCGAGAATTTCGGGGTTGTTGATGAAAAGCTCTACTTTATTTAAGTTACTTCTCACGCCGCTTTTGCTGTTAGACAGCAAAGCATTGAAAAGCAGTTTAGAGACAATGCCTGAAAAAGCGTCCTGTGAGAAACGATAGTCACCGACAGGGAAACGCTGAATATCTCTGCCAGTATAGGAAGTAAAGCTGAGATGTGCCATATCAAAAATGACAGGCTTGTCCTTGCCCTCGATAGTTACGGTAACGGTCAGACCGTTCTTCTCAATTCCAGTGATAGTGTAAACTCTTGCCATAGTAATCAATTCCTTTCCGTTTTTAAGTCTTTCGTGACTTTGTTGTGTAGTTCTCTTGACTACATTGTTATTATACCATATCTGAAACAATTTGTCAAGGGGTTTTTGAAAATTTTTTCATTTTACAAATTCACAATTCGTTCACATTTTCGTAACATTTATTTCCCGTTATAACGGTAATAATTTGTGAACAAAAAATGAATAGGTTTGGGGGCGGTATTCCTACCGCCCCAGTGGGTTTAGTTCTCGGTGTCCTCGGTGGTGTCCTCGATGACAACTGCCGTGTAGCCGTTGACCTTTCTACCCTTGCCACCAACCTTGTAATCGTCAACCTTGGTGAACATACCCTCCTCGATGCCGACAGTCATAACAGGGGTAATCTTGGCGGTCTTAATATCGGGGTACTCGGCGGAAATGAGAGTGACAATCTCACTTGCGGCATAAGTGGTGTTCTTCTTCATCTTGGACTTGATGACCTCGGCAATAGCAAGATTTGCAGAACGGTTCTCGGCAGACTGCTCGGCACGTTTGCCGTTCTTCTTCTCGGCACTTGCAAGCATCTCCCTTGCCTTTGCCTTAACCTCGTCATTGATAGTGCCATTGATAACAGAAGTAAGCATTTCCTTTGTAGTCATAGTATTTTCCTTTCTGGTTTTTCGGTCTGTCCTTGACCTATTCATTATTCAGTATCGGTGTTCCTTACCTTTACTGTATCTATATTATACCATAGAATTTTAGATTTGTCAAGGGGTTTTCAAATATTTTTTTCATTTAATTTATTCATAGTTTTGTAATAAGTTTCTCCCGTTATAACGGTGAATAAATGTGAACAAAGTGTGAAGCGGCTTTCGCCGCCTCACTTTACCCCGTTAAAGCGATACCCTTTTCGTCTGCAAAATTTTTTAACAATCTCCACGCTACGCACGGTTTCCAGTCGATTTTTTTGTGAGCAGATAGAGCAGTTAAAAGAATTAAGTATTCGTCCATTACGTCAGCAAGTCCAGTATGTTCTTCTTCATAGTCAAGATTTCCTGTTAAATATTTTATCACGATTTCCGCTTTTGTCATTACGTTTCCTTTTTCAGTGATAAAGCCGTGAGCCTTGCAAAATTCAACATACTGTTTTGTTAAAAGTCTTGTGTAAACGATACCGCTGATAATATCGCAGTATTCAAGATTGAGAGCCATAAACTTTTCAACGCCTAAAAGTCGCTTTATACTGCCTTTATCGAAATTGACGTTATAAGCGAAAAGTCTTTTGACCTTAAAATTTTGAACATCAGCGGTGAAAATGTCAGCGAATTTTTCGGGGGATATAGGCTGATATTTCCTCTTGTGTTTAGGGAGTTCAATGTCTTTGAGAATTTCCTCAACGTTCTTTTTTGTCATTTCCTCAGCGGAGCGGCTGTTGACCATTGAAACAATATTTTCCCAAATGCAAGGGAGCAGGGCGAATGAACGCTTACGGTACACATTACCGTATAAGTCAGCGACTATATAACCGACATTATACGGACGGCAAGTCGAATAACCCTCAACGTCAAGCACGATAATTTTTTCACGCTTTGAAGTCATTAAACTTGCAACACTACCGAAAAGATTTTTGATTTTATACAATGCACATCATTCCTTTCTGTACCTTTACGGTACACCTATATTATACTACAACTTTGTCAATTTGTCAAGGGGTTTTTAAAATTTTTTTCATTTTACAAATTCACAATTCTGTAACTAATTTGTACCGTTATAACGGTAATAAATTATGAACAAAAATAACGGCGGATTTCTCCGCCGCCTTTTGTTTATTTATTTTCCTTCGCCGCTTTTCGTGCTTCCCTTGCCGCCTTATCTTTTGCCGCCTTTTCCTCTTTTTTCCTCTTGTTTTCCGCCGCTTTTTCCTCACGTTCACGGACTTTCTTTTCGTATTCGTCGCCCTCGATAAGTCGTTCATAAGGCTGGAAAACTTTACCAGAACTTTCCACAACTCTTACATCATAATCCTTTGCGACAACTTCAACAGTCACGCATACTTCGCCCTCAGTACCGTCAGCAAGCGTTCTGTTACCGACAGCAATAGCAAGCATATTGCCGTCAACTTGTGTCATTGTACCCTCACCATAGCGATTGTGGAAAAACTCGGCAAGGTCGGCAAGTACGATTTCTCTTGCCTTATCCTTGACAGGGTTGCCCTTTTTGCACTCATTGAAATTGTAAGGCATATACATCATTCCTTTCTGTACCTCTTTGGTACAATTATATTATATCACATCTTGATTGATTTGTCAAGGGGATTTCAAAAATTTTTTCATTTAATTAATTCACAATTCTGTAACTATTTTCTCCCGTTATAACGGTAAGAATTTGTGAACAAATTATGAACAAAGAGGGGATTGCTCCCCTCTCTGTTATTCCTCGAAAATTGTTAAAATTTCTTTCAGAATGTCAGTCACACTTTTTTCGTCTGTCACCTTGTATGCCATTCTATTTTTGCCATTCTCCCATACTTTAATGACATCTGAATTATCATCTATCAAAATGTCATTTTGTGTACGGTTTTTAATGGCTTGCTGTTTTGGTGTGCCGTATTGCTGATAGGCAAAAGTTTCACAGAACGGCAAATTCTCTTTTACCCACCGCCTTTTCGTTTCCTCTGTCTGTACTTCAAATTCGGGGGTTGCTGTCATACTGCCCCAAGTAATGACACCGAAACGGACACCATAACGCATAAGGGTTGCGGCAATTTTGTAAAGTTCATCATCGAACAGGCGGCTACCTTGATTGTAAACTGTTACATCTTCACTTCTCAATCTCTCTAACCAGTTGAGAACGCCATACAGATTATAAACAGTTCCGTCAAGGTCAAAATAGATTTTCATACTCATTAGCTATCAATTCCTTTCTACATCTTTTTGGTACAATTATATTATATCACATTCAGCGGCATTTGTCAAGTCTTTTTTAAAAGTTTTTTATTTAATCAATTCATAATTCTGTAACTAATTCGTACCGTTATAACGGTAAATAAATGTGAACAAATTATGAACAAAATGTGGCGGTCATTTCTGACCGCCAGTCATTTTTATTCTTTTGCTTTGAGCAGTTCCTTAATTTTTTTGTCAATAATTTCAATCAATGCAATTGCTTTGCTGTCATTGTTATCTCTGTTGTTTATCATTCTCGTTTCGACTGTTCTACCACAACAAGTGCTATAACGATTTGTAATATATGAATGGTTTGGGCTGTTCTTTTTGCGGATAAAGTAAATGAGGTTGTCGCCTGCGGCAATGCTGTCGTGATAGTATGAGCCTACGCAGTTATTCTGCATTTGCCCCTCTTTGGTGAAATCGTCCATTTCTGATGGTACAATGATAACAAAGTCATTGCTTTCAATCTCCGTGATACTGCGGATTTTTTCCTCGTTAGTAAGAATTTTTTTATTTCTTTCTTTGTTTTTCTGTTCTTCACAAATTTTTACATTATAGCGGAAATCTCTGTTACCGTCAAGACTTTCAATCCAATTGTCACCCCATACACGCTGACCGCTATTAGACTGAATGAAAAATCTATACCAAGTACACAAATCATCGTACATATTCCAAGTGAAACACTTAATTGTCGCCTTGAACATCTGACGGAATTTCTGTCGGAGAGCGGTTTTTTCTTCCTTTATCCACCATTTAATGAGTTTGTCATCTGCACAAAAAGCAGTGCGGAGTTTTTCATAGATGTCTTTATCCTCTTTGGGTAGTTTGTTTATACTCTGTTCATTCTGGAACTCGGACAGTGTATCGATTGAAATGTATTTGTCATTATCTCGTACCCACTTGATATATCCCTGCGGACATTCATTCGGAAGTCTGCACGGATTTTGAACAAGGTCAAGGACTGCGATAAACTGTTCAAGTCTGCGAAATTCGCAAGTCAGACCACACTCAATGCGTTCACGGACAGTATTGATTGCCCACCGTTCACCGTCATTCACATCACCGACTACGCAGGACTGCGGAAAGTGCTTTACTACTCTACCAGTGAACGAAGTCAGCTCACCAGTATTGCAATTATACTTGATAGGGTTAGGGCGGTCATTCAGTGTAATGAGGATAACACTTTCCTCTTTTGTGATACCAGTCATAAAATGTTCTGCCATAAGTAATCATTCCTTTCTGTTCCCTTTGGAACAATTATATTATACCATTTCTTTTGAAGTTTGTCAAGGGGTTTTTGAAAATTTCTTGAAAATTTTTCTTTTAACTAATTCGTACTTTGTCCACAATTTCGTAACATTTATCTTCCGTTATAACGGTGAGAAATTATGAACAAAAAATGAACAGGGGAGGGGAGCGGTATTCCTACCGCTCCCATAGGCTTACTCTGTTTCGGTTTCCTCTGTTGCCGCCGTGAGCTTCTTGTAGCCGTTCTTCTTTCTGCCTTTGCCGCCCTCTTTATATTCGGGATTGATTTCGACGAGTCCGTCCTCTTTGGCTACCGCCATAACGGAAGCAATTTTGTTCTTTGTGATTTCGGGGTGAGCGGCGGAGATGAGGGGGAGCAGTTCAGCGGCGGAATACTCCGTACTGTCAGCCATAACTGCCACGATTTCAGCGGCGAGTGCGGCATTTGCGGAGCGGTTTTCTGCGGTTGCTTCGGCTCTCTTTGTGTTTTTCTTCTCTGCGGCGGCGAGCATTTCTTTTGCCTTTTCCTTTACTTCGTCAGTGATTTCGCCACTAATAACGGCATTGAGCATTTCTTTTGTAGTCATAATTAACTCCATTCTCCGTTTGGTGAGTTCGGCTCTCATTAATTGTATTCAGTAGGGTTTCCGTTTCCCTTACTGTAACTATATTATATCACATCTTTTCTTTTTTGTCAATACCTTTTCGAGAAAAAAATTGCACAAAGAATAGGGGTTGAATTTGTGCATAATGACGGAGCAGGCGGCTGTTGAAAGTGTTGAAAGATTGTAATAAGTTTTTCCCGTTATAGCGGTAGAAAATAGTTACAAAACTGTGACAAGGGGTTTAACCCCTTGTCAAGTATTCATAGAATGGAACGATATATTTTTCAAATGTGCGGCAAAGATTGTCTGATACTTCATACTGTAAATCATTTAACTTTTCAACAACAAGTTTGAAAATAGTAAGCATATTTTCTTCATTGTCAAAAGTTAAATCATCTACATATAAGTCATAATCATCTTCATCGCTGATACCGATTGAAATGCTGTAATATTTGCCGTATACCCACGGATAATGGGCACACGCATAGAAGTGCGGCTGACCGCAGCAAACAGTTTCTTCTGATTTGAGGAAGTTTACTCTGCAATAAATGCAGTTGTCTGTTATCTTTTTAAGTTCTAACATTGTACTCTACCCCTTTCAAAAAACCGTCAAGAACTTCATCGTCAATGACCTTTGAAGTATTGTTTGTGACCAGTACAGCAACGATGTTACCAGTAAGATGACCGTAAACGTCAACTTCATTTGCAACCTTTACCCAGTGTGCGTTCATCAGTCGCAAATCCTCACCGCCACAAATGTGAGTAAAGCAATAGCCGATAGGCATAGCAATTAACATTCCGATAGCCATAATATCAATTCCTTTCTTTGGACTTCTCTCGTCCTTTTCTATATATATTATATCACATTATTTCTATTTTGTCAAGACCTTTTTGAAAAATTTATTTTTTAACTAATTCATAACTTTGTAACTTTCTTTTACCGTTATAACGGTAATAATTTGTGAACAGAATATGAACAAAAAGGGGCGGCTTTCGCCGTCCCTCACTCTGTTAGTCCTCGACAATTTCATCAATCGGATAGTTGTTGTCCCCACATTCGAGAATCTTTTTCGAGTAGTAACTGTATGCCTTGTTGTTATCGACCTTGATGTAGAGAGTGCCGCCGTCAATGAACTTTTCACCGATACCGAGTTTGCCGAATGTGGGGCGATTATCATATCCTTCGTCTTCGTCTTCATCGTCCCAGTCTTCGTCTTCGTCTTCGTCTTCGTCTTCGTCGTCCCAGTCTTCGTTTTCGTCTTCATCGTCCCAGTCTTCGTTTTCACTGTCCTCGTAAGTACCGAGAACATAGTCGGGAATGTCCTCACCGATTGCCCTTGCATAAGCGATAGCGATACCGACCTCTCTGTCGTAGCTGTCAGTAGGATTACACTTTGCAACGCCGATAAGCGGCTCGTCAACGTTGTCAGCGTAAGCCACGATGATAGTGTTACCCACACCGATAGCACCGATAGAAGTAGGGTTCTTCTTCTCGTCAGCGTAGAAGTCCTCAGTCATAGACTTTACCCAGTCAGCCTTTGCCTTTGCGATTGCGTTGTTAGCGATTTCCTTTGCGTTCATCATAATAGTAATTCCTTTCTGGTTTTTAAGTGTTGTACTCGTCACTGTTTTAATTTATTCAGTAGGGGTTTCCCTTACTGTACCCTTATTATACCACACTTTTTTGATTTTGTCAAGGAGTTTTGAAAAATTTTTTCAAATTTTTTCAATTCCTTTAGTGCGGTGGTTAAGTGCCTTTGCCTTAACTCTGATATTATTATACCATAACATTCTGAATTTGTCAAGGGGTTTTCAAAAATTTTTTTATTTAACTTATTCACATTTTGTTCATATTATTTTACCGTTATAACGGTAATAAATTATGAACAAACTATGAATAAAAATGGCGGTCGAAAGACCGCCTGAAATTAGATGATAATAATATTGTACTGTCGACTTGCTGTCTTTTTCATATCATCGTCATTGACTTCCGTTTTCTCGTTTGCCTTTGCAGTTGCAAGAGTTTCGTCAATAATGTCAATGACATTATCGGGAAAAACAGTATCAGGAATACAGTCATCAATGATAGTCAAGAGAGTTTCAGTCTTTACCTTTGAAGTATCAATACCGAAGTACCGCCCATATTCAGTCAGAATATTTGTCACGCAGTTTTCTCGTGCCGTGCCTGAAATCGGAGAAACATTTACAATGGAGAAGCGGCGAGTAAGTGCTTTGTCTGTTGCAATATATTGTTTGTATTCGTCAGTGGTAGTAGCACCAATGCAACGAATTTCCCCTCGTGCAAGTGACGGTTTCAAAATCTGTCCTGCACTGATTGCACCCTCTGCATTGCCGATAGAATTGAGAGAGTGAATTTCATCAATGAAAACGATAATGTCCTTGTTCTTCTTTACCGTTTCCATAACCGCCTGTAATCTTTCTTCAAAGTCACCACGGTATCTTGCACCGCTGACAAGAGAATTGAGCGACAAATCATAGATAACAGGGGTATGCGGATTGCCTGTTGTAAGGCGTTCATTGACAAACTTTCTTGCAAGTTCTTCAACGATAGCAGTTTTGCCGCAACCTGCTACACCGATAAGGAGCGGATTAGGTTTAGTTCTTCTGAGAAGAATAGTAGAGATTTCAGCGACTTCTTTTTCTCTGCCGTATGTCATAGCAAGTTCACCGTTAAGGGCAAGCAAGTTAAGGTTACGAGAATATTTGGAGAGAAATTCATTCTCATTATTCATTCTGCGGAGTTCTCTTGCATATTCTTCCTTGTTGAGTTCTTCTTCTGTCGGTGCATTAGGGTTTTCAGTGGATAGCTGAGTTTCAGCGTAGATAAGACCGTTTTCCTCTACCCAATAATGAGGAGTGTCAAAGTTTCCGCACCGTCTCTTGATAGTCAGAAGCATACCATTTGGAGCGTAGACGGTATCACCTACCGAATAGCGATATTCAAATTTGTTTTCAGCCATAATAATCAATTCCTTTCTGGTGTTTCAGTCTGTCCTTGACTTTCTGTATTTATTATATCACAAAAGAAACGGTTTGTCAATACTTTTTTGAAAAGTTTTTTATTTAACTAATTCATAGTTTTGTAACAAATAATGACCGTTATAACGGTAAGAAATTATGAACAAAAAGTGAAAAGAAAACGGAGCAGGGGAGCTGCTCCGCTTTAGTGCTTTAGCGTACAACAACGTACTCATTGCCCTCACTCGTGTAGACATTGCCGTCATTGTAGCAGTAAGCGTTATTGTTGTCAACCTTGATATAACGCTTGCCGTCGTGGGTGAACTGCGTTCCGATAGCGACTTCCTTGAACGGTGTGCCGTCGTAGAGAACGTAGTCGGGAACTGCCTTGCCGTTTGCTCTTGCATAAGCAATTGCAAGACCTGTTGCAAGGTCGAAAACATCACTCGGATTGCACTTAGCAACGCCAATCTTAGGCTTGTCGGTATCGAGATACACGACAGAAACCTGTCTGCCGACAGCGATAGCACCGACAGTTGTGGGGTTGGCTGCTTCTGCCGCCATAAGTGCAGTTACCATTGCAGAAATCCACTCATTCTTCTTCTTCATTGTACTCATAATAATACTCCTTTTCTCCGCTTTGCGGAATTAAATTTATTCAGTCGGGGTACTTTCTCCGTTCCCCTTACTGTACTTATATTATATCACATCTTGATTGATTTGTCAAGAGTTTTTTGAAAAATTTATTTTTTAACTAATTCATATTTGTGTAACAAATAATGACCGTTATAACGGTAATAAATTATGAACGGGCGGCGAACCACCCATTCTCTTATAATACTATTGTTTTAAGATTTAACTTATATCCTAACTGTCTCATTGTCTCCTTTGCACTTTCTTCTTCTTCATAAGAAACAATCGTACTTGTTATCTTTGCATTACTCTTATATATAATCTCTATCTTGTTTTTGTCACGGGTGATTGCCTTAATGCTGTCAATAGCAACTACTACATCGCTATTAAAAAGAATAAACTTATGAAGAAAAACTTCCTGTGTATGAACTTCCTTTGGCTTTCTATTAAATAACATAGTAATCAATTCCTTTCTTATAGATAAATTATATTCGGCTCATAGTATTCTTTGTTTTCAAACCGTTCGGGCAATGTGACTTCATCACCTGCCCACCTCTCTGTCTGCTCCATTTCCATTTCGCCGTATTCGGGGTGTTCTTTCAACATCTTATTCACTCCGTCAACATACTCTTTGAACTTCATAACATCATTTCCTTTCTAACTGAAACTCATAACGGAACTGCACAAAGTCAGTTTCCTTTTTACACCACGGACAATACATTGTCTTGATATGTCCGTCAGGTGTTCTTCTTGCACTGGATTTGTATGCAGTCATAACCGCATTACATTCAGTACACTTAAACCGTCTCTCTGTCACATCTCTCTTTCTCACGATAAACACGCTCCTTATACTTATTCTTGTTTTCTTTCCGAGTGAGGGGGTTGATAGACCAAGTGTTGCGGAACTGGCTATAATATGCTTTACGTTCCTTTTTGGTCATAGTTTTTAACTCTTTCATCGGGGTATCACCTTTCCTTTCTGTAATTATATTATACCACAAGTAGGGGTAAATGTCAAGCAAAACATTTTCAACAAAGTGGGGTGAGTTTTGGTGAAAATGACGAAAACATTTACTGGGGTTGCTGTAATAATTTTGTAACAACTTTCTACCGTTATAACGGTAAGAAATTATGAACAAACTTTTAATGAGGAGCAGGCGACTTTCGCCGCCCGTTCTTATGTTGTTACATCAAAATAATAAAGCTGAGGAAGAAGTGGAACAGGAGAGTTATCATTATAAATTCTGATTGTATCACTCACTGTCTTGATAAAATTGTCAATATCTTTTGCTTTCTTGTTGAGTGCATTGTTTATGTCAGATATGTCATACATTATGTTCGTACTTTCATCGTTAATCATGAGCAGTACATTAACGCCGATAATACGTGTGGTATCATTGATTTCCCACGTATGTTCGATAAGATAATCATACATTTCATCGTCTGCCTTATCGAGAAAAGTCTCATACATCACCTTTGTGGGAATACGATAACCGAAAGTAAATCCGTGAAAATTGTTTAGCATAAAATCATTTCCTTTCATTGGACTTCTGTCCTTTACTGTAATTATATTATACCACAAAAGAAATGATTTGTCAAGACTTTTCTAAAAATTTTTTTATTTAACTTATTCATATTTTTGTAATAATTATTTGCCGTTATAACGGTAAGAAATTATGAACAAAGTGTGGGGCGGCGAACCGCCCCGATTGTCACTCTACCTTGACAACTTCCTCGGCAATTTGTGTTTTGATTGGTCTGCGGTTATCATCAAGAGTAACCGCCCACTTGCCTGTCATACCGTTTCTTGTGTTAGGAATCCAACCGATGAAAACAAGAATGTGATTCTTGTTGACGGAGCTGATAAACTTGTCACCGTTTACGAGTTCCTCTCTCGGAATGGAGCTTGCATAATCAGGGACAATCTCGTGATTGTACTTTGCCCACGCAATAGCAACGCCGACACGAGCACTGAACGGCTCTCCAATGCGACATTTTGCAGTAGCAGAACGCTTTGTAGTAGTATTGAAGATTGTTGTCTCTCTTGTAATGAGGTCACAGTTGATGAAGAAGTTACCGATATAAGCGTTTAAATTAGTAGTCAAACGATTTTTTCTATCGTGGAGCATAACATTCATATCTATCCACGGTCTTTTCTTGTTAGGAAGTATCTGAGCGAAGCTGTCAAGTCTGCTGTCAATCCACGCTTCAAATTCTCTTTTATTCATAATCAATTCCTTTCTGGTGTTTGGGATTTTCCTTTCCCTTTTCTGATTATATTATACCACAAAATGTAACTCTTGTCAAGTAGAAAACTCAGCTCATTTCACAGCTCCTTTTGTGCAAAATATACAGCTCATTGCAGCTCCTACAGCTTTCGAGAGGGAGCAGCTCACAGCTCCGCCACAGGTCACAGCTCACGGACACAGCTCCGCCGAGGGTTAATTCAACGCTTTAACCCCCTAAAGTCTATTCCCTTTACGGGGGCATTATACCACACTAATGTGATAGCCATATGATAGAAATGTGAAAAATGTGTGAAAATTTTCTTTTAACTAATTCACATTTTCTTAATAAATTTCTCCCGTTATAACGGTAAAAAAATGTGAACAAAATATGAACACGTTAATAAATAAAACAAGGGCGGATTTCTCCGCCCTTTGCTTTACAGTGTAGCATCTGCGATTCTTACAACTACAATGCCGTTTGGTGTACCGAGAGTATAAACATAGTCGCCGTCCTCTGCAATGCCCCAATTGCTCATTTCGTGGTATCTGAAACCAAGTTTGAAAAGATACTGAATAAGATAGGTGAAAACGTGCTGATTCTTTTTGTTTTTGATAACATCAATAATAACTGTGTTACCTTTTTTCTGCGTTGTGATTTTACTATCAATAGTAAAATCCTCGATGAAAGCATTTACAACCTCAAAAGCCATTGCTATACTTGTGTTCATAAAACACAACTCCTTTTAATTTATTCGGGGTATTCTTTCCCCACTATTATTATATCGCATTTCAAGGAAAATGTCAACCTATTTTAGAAAAGTTTTTATTTTAATTTATTTATATTCTTGTAATAATTTTCTCCCGTTATAACGGTAATAATTTATGAACAAAATATGAACGGCGGCAAATGCCGCCGCCCTTGGTGTTAGCCGTTACATTGGAAATAACGGGGACAACTAACACCCGCACACATACCGTATGTATCACACGGCATATTCTCGGCGTATCCCTCGGCGATTTCATATTCAAAACCGTCGTCCTCGTCCTCGTTGTCGCAATACTCATTGTATGCGATTTCAAGAGACTGATTCCAGACCGCTATGCCCTCCGCCATTTCATCACGGTCACGGTCAAACAGGCGGCGGCACTCGTCCTCGCTGAGACACTCTGCACATATTTTCATATAGTCGATTCTTTCCATGGTATCCACTACCTTTACTATTATTATTTGGGGTATATCCCCTTTTCTATATTACCATTATACCATAGTATAATAATTTTGTCAATACCTTTTTGAAATTTTTATTTTTTAACTAATTCATACACTTATAATAATTTTCTCCCGTTATAACGGTAATAATTTATGAACAAAATATGAACAAAGTGTGGCGGTCATTTCTGACCGCCGTTCATTTTACATCTCAACTTCTCCCTTGCCTACGATATTTTTCATATCGTAATAGCATAAGTCAGGAGCATACTCTTTAAGGAAATAACCGATTTGTTTTCTTGTGGTTGCGGAATAAGTGCCGGTACACTCAACAAAGCGGCGACCGTTGCGGTTAATAATGAAGATAACCGCTGTACTGTACGACACAAAACAAGTTGTATCGCTGTTAATCTCAACATGGCACTGGCAGTAAGGGTGATTTTTCAAATTTCTTTTCATGGTTAGCACCTCATTATAAAATTTTATTGTAGTGGTTCGGGGCTGTTCTCCCTCTCTCACTATATATAGTATACCACATTTCAAATAATTTGTCTATTGGCAAAATGCACAAAGTTTGAGTGTTAAAATTGTATAGTTTGATGGCGGCTTTGTTCATGGTCTGTTCATATTTTTATTCCGTTATAACGGTAAAAATTTATGAATGAAATATGAATAAGTTAAAAGGAGAGATTAAATCTCTCCTCTTCTTAAAGTTCCCATGATGTAATCTCTGAGATTTTCCCGTCACCAGTAACCATTGATAACACCTGTGTTTTAGCAAAACTAATTGCTTTCTGTTCGCTATCTGCTAAATACATATTTGCAAAAGTTTTGCAACCGCCATTTGTCCAATCTTCCCATACAAGGAATACCCAATAATGTTTCACAAACATCACCTCATTAAATTTTATTATGGTATCTTTACCACCATATATATTATAGCATATCTTTATTGATTTGTCAATAGAGAACTGAAAAGTTTTTATTTTAATTTATTCATACTCTCATAATAAATTTCTACCGTTATAACGGTAAATAATTATGAATAAAATATGAACGGAGCAGGCGGTCATTTCTGACCGCCCGTCATTTTTGTTAATCATATGTTACTCTTAACTTGATATTTTCTCCGTCCACTTTAACGTTATAAATTCTTTCCTTTTCGTGCGGTCTGTTCTCAATGAGAAATACGCAGAAGTCACTGACCGCACCTGCAAAGTCAAGTTCCTGTGATGTAGTAGAACAGTTTACAGTGAGTATTCCGTCCTCAATCACTGTCGGGCAAAGTCCCCACTCATAAAGGGAGTTCCAAAGTACCATGATTTCCATTGTCATACGCATATATATGCACCTCATTAAATTTATTGTGGTATCATCTCAACCACTATATACTATTATACTTATTTATGTGATAGATTGATGATAGTTATGTGATAGGATCGTGAAATTTATGTGAAAGTTATGTGATAGAGTAATGCGGTATTGTAACCGTTCTGTAACTATTTTTTACCGTTATAACGGTAATAATTTATGAACAAAATATGAACGGGCGGATTTCTCCGCCCGCCCTATTTTATACTTTGCGTTCCCATTCGTCAATAGCACGCTCCGCATCAATACGACATTCACATCTGTATTGAATACGCTCCGTGCCGTCGGGAATAAAAGTCCAATCACGCCAATGGTCATGAATGGGAGCAGATTTGTTTTCATGAGGGAAAAACCACACTGTCCAACTCTCTTCGCCGTGTGAAGGTGCAATGAGTTCATATTCACCATATTTCCCATTAGTATGATAGATAATATCGCCGCAAAAAATTTCTTTTGTGTACTCTCTTTTCATAAGATGCACGCCCTTTACTATTAAATTTGAGATATGTTCTATCTCTATAATACTATAATATCACACTTTACATAGTTTGTCAATACCTTTTTTGAAATTTTTATTTTTTAACTAATTTATAATCTCTTAATAACTCTTTACCGTTATAACGGTAAAAATATATGAACGAAATATGAATAAGTTAAGGGAGCGAACTTAATCGCTCCCATTTTAGTTAATCCTTTTTCTTTTCCTCCTCTCTCATCGCCTGCATATCAGCACGGGCGGCTTTTCTTGCTTGTGCCCTTTCCCATAAAGCACGCATATAATTTCTGAATTCGTCCTTTGTGAGTCCATAAGTCCCTTTTCTGTTTTTAACGTATACTGCCATATTAAGCACGCTCCTTAAAATAAAATATTAAATATATTCCAATCCGCATAAATCGGATTTGGTATCGTTGTGTTATGTAAATCGGTATCAATAACGCTTGCTACTATCCATATAAAAACAAGCCAACCGATTATACTAATAGTAAACTCTACTAAATGTTTTTTGTTTAATTTTCTTTTCACTGTTCTGCACTCCAATCTATAAGTGGGGGGATTGTATCTCTTTTCCCCTCTATATATATAATACCATATTTCAAGTTAAAAGTCAAGCAAAATATTTTCAACAATTTTATTCTTTTTATGTGCAACCTGCACAACTACCTGTTCATATTCTGTTCATATTATTTTACCGTTATAACGGTAAGAATTTATGAATAAACTATGAATAAGAAAAGCGGTCTTTCGACCGCTTTCTTTTAGTTAATTCTTTCAAGAATCTTTACTGCCTTTTCGTGTGCATATGTCCACTTATCCCATGTTGTGTCGTCAATATCATCAGTGATAACAGTTTCAATGCAAGGGATTAACTCTTTAATTTTATTCCAGTAATAAGTTATTGTCTCACTCCTACACTCCACACACATAAGGCAAGCGTCAATTTCTGCCTGTATGATACCGAGTGTATCATCGATGATATAAGTTTCTGTCTTGAAATCATCGAGCATAGAGCGAACGGTTTTCAGTGACATAACATAAACATCGGAACTGATAGCAAGATGAAAAGGGTTACAGATAGAGTTAAGAGCTTTGATAAGGGTTTCTTTTTTAGTAATCATATTTAGCACCTCATATACAATGTAATCTGTGGTATCTCTACCACTATATATATTATATCATGGGGCGGCAGCATTGTCAATACCTATTTGAAATGTTTTTCATTTAATCAATTCATATTTTCGTAATAAGTTTCTACCGTTATAACGGTAAGAATTTATGAACAAACTGTTAAGAGAAAATGGCGATTACTCGCCGTTTTCCTCTCCGAATATAGACTTGACTGTATCGGTACTGTATGTGTACTGCATTTGATATTCCCATTTTGGCTGTTTGTCTGCGTGGAAAGTAAAAGACTTCAACGCTTGATTTATGTCATATATTTCCTGCTTGACGATACGTCTTTCTTTTCTTAAATCAGTTAATCGCTTAACTGCTTTTGCTCTTTGCGGTGCGTTAAGCATTTCAAATTCAAGCAAATGCAAAACCTCTTGTATCTGTCTTTCAAGTTGTGAGTGTATCGGTTTGAGTTCTTCAAGTCTTGCAAGCATATCCGTTTGAATTTGGCACAGTCTCTTTGTGTACTCGTTGATGTGTGTGGTATTTCCGTTAGTTAATTCTTTCACCAGAATCAAGTCCTTTCAGTCGGGAGTGTATCCCTTTGATACTACTATTATACTATATAACGGGGTATCTGTCAATAGGGTAGATACATTTTTGTAGGAGTATACAAAATCCTGCGGCACGGTAACTTTTATTTGTGCAAAGTTTCTAAACGTGGGTAGACTTTTATTTGCAAAATGAAAAAACTTTTTTAACATTTTGTTCATATTTTCGTAATAAGTTTTTCCCGTTATAACGGTTAGAAATTATGAACAAAATATAAACGACAGACGGCGACTATTGCCGCCGTCCGTCTTTATAATGAAGTGTGTTTTGAAGATTTCATTTTTCGTTTGCCACAAGTCCGCTTGCGTGAATGGTATTATAAATACCGTCAAGAACCTTTGCAAGTTCTGCTTTTGTCATACGCTCCGTAATGTCTGCACAACCGCCTGCTTCATTAGTTGTTTTGCACAAACGATAGCCGCCGTATGCTTTCTGAATGAAATATTTGTTAGAAGTAAGACCGAGTGCATAGTTGATGTTCTCCACCTTGATATTGAGAATGTTCTGTGTGATTGCGTTCATAAATAAGCAACTCCTATTCATTATATAGTGTAAAGGCGAACTGCTTCAACATTGTGTTTATGTTCTTTTCCTTTACTATAATCATTATACTACATTATAATATAAATGTCAATACCTATGAGCGTAAAAGATTATCAACAATCTGGCGGCGAAATTGTGTAATCTGACGAATGAGTGTTCATAGTCTGTTCATATTTCTTTACCGTTATAACGGTTAGAATTTATGAATGAATTATGAATAAGTAAAAAGGGTGAACTTAATCACCCTTTAGGCTTACGAGCGGTGGCTCAGTCTTGATTGTCGTTCCTTTTCCGAATGTGGCGACTGCATCGGCTAAAGCTTTCTCGTATGTGTCGCCCTCATACCATTCTGTTGCCCACTCTTTGCCTTGTGGGGTGGTGACTATCCACCACCCCAGCCATTTCTTGTCGTCCATTATGCCCACCCCTCAAATACTTTTGAAATTAGTTTGCCGTGGTCACGTTCCATAATGAAAAGTTCGTGCTTGCTGTAACCTCTTACAATAGAGACGCAACCGTCTGCGAATGTGTAGCGATACCATTTAACCTTTTTCATTTAATCAAGTCCTTTCATTAGGGGTTTATCCCCTTTACTATATATAGTATATCATATTAAAAGGGGTTTGTCAAGTCATAATAACTTTTTCTACATAATGCACAAAGGAATAAAAAATCATAAATAGATTTATATATAATATATACATATATAAGGGGTATTATATATCTATATATATACATATATATTTACATATAGTTATACAAAATTTACAAAAACATTTATATAAATAGGGGCGGATCTATTCAAAATAACGGAGCAGGAGCAGCTCAGAGCAGCTCTCAAACTCAGCTAAAGATTTGCAGGTTAGGAGTGGCTCGCAGGTCACAGCTCGCAGGTCACAGCTCGCTTTATCACTGTAAAGCGGAAAAACATTTTAACACTTTAGTGTGCTAAAGCGGGTATGCTTTAACGCTTTACCACTTTAGGGGTTTACCACTTTAACGTGCGAAAGTGGAAAAAGTTTTAATTAATTCATAAATTCATAACAACTTTTTACCGTTATAACGGTAAAAATTTATGAACAAGCTATGAACGGAATGGGATATGTTTGTTCATAAATTGTTCACAACTTTTCACCGTTATTGTTTGGTAAAATGAAAAACTTTATTCACATTTTGTTTATAACTTTTTACCGTTCGGAGTATGACCAAACAAAAAAGAACGGGGATTTTTTACCAATCCCCGTTCCTAAATTTCAGAAAAGTTTGTTTATTTCCTCTTCATTCAACTGAATATTCAGCCAAACTTTTTGGACATAATACCGGTCAGTTAAATCTGTTAATTTTCCCAGTAAAATTTGAATTGCGGTTGCAGTTTCACAAGAGCATTTTTCGTATTCCGTGTAAAGTTCCCTGTAAAACTCATTTTCTGCCGTGTCCCAGAATGCAATACAAGTTACTGTATCGTAAAGCTTATTTGCTATTTTGTGGGACTGTTTGCTATATATGCCGTTATCTTCCAGCCATGATGCAATAGCGTTGATATCAATTTCTGCGGTTGTATCCTCTGTATAATGACCGCCTGAAATAGTGTCTTTATCATAGCTTCTATTGATTGATACTGTTAAGCCATTATCAGTGAGCTTCAATCTGAAATCAACATCGAGAATCTCTTTTCCATTCTGTCTGTGATATGTGTAGAAGTCGCTTGTCTGCTCTATTCCCTGATATGACTGCATAACCTCTGTGAATGAAATAACCTGTTTTGTGAGCTTATTGTTTACTTTTACCATATTCATAACGATACCTCTTTCTAAATTAATTGTTTTGCTTATATGGTGCTTATGTGGATTTAATCCACATAAGCAATATTTGCAAAGAAATCATAACCGTATTTCTCACGGCTAACTCTTTCAATCCAGAATCGCCAGATTTCTGAATCTTTGTAATCATCTCGTATCATATCCACGACGGCTGATTTCCACCTGTCGCACAACTCTGACGAGAATTCATCATTCTCATCAAAGTCTGGATATTCAAACTCTCTTTCATCTGCACGGAATTCAGTTCCGCACTCATCGAGTGCCATGATAATATAATGTCTCATATACATTCTCCTTTTCGTTAATTCAATTAGCTTATTCGATTTTGTCTTGCAAGAGCCTTTCGGCTCTTGCTTGACATCTTGCTTTTAAAGTGTTACCTGTCCGTTATAGAACTTAATTTCAATCGTCTTACCGTCAATTTCAAGGTCGACGCCCTTTTTCAACGGATTCCATTCAAGTCCGAAATACTCATACACGAGCTTTTCAAAAGCGTACCCTTTATTCCTCTGATTTTTGATTTTCTTGACTTCATCTCTTGCCTGTTCAAACTGTTCAGCCGTGAAAATCATCATTTCGGTCATATCGTTGTCTGCCTGTTTAACAGCTCTTTTTAACAGCTCTGTATTTTTAAGGCTCATTTTTACCTCTTTTTTGTCTCTGACCTTTGACGGTTTAGCTCCCATACGCTCAACACGAAAAGCGGCATTTGCGGAGCTGATATTGATAACAGCCGACTGTTCAGCCGCTAAAGCTCTGAACTCTGACGGGGTGAAGAACACGCCGAACACACCGACGCTTTTATTATAGCCGCCCACGAGGACATAGCTATTTTCGTCATGGGTATCAATACCCATTTTCTTGAAATACTTGCTAATCATCATACCGATAACAAAACTGTTCTTATTTGCCATAAAGACAACTCCTTTACTTTAGCCGACTAAAGCGGCTGATTTTTTCGGTTAAGGGATTTTTTTCAGCTCCCTTAACTGTCTTTATTATAGCATATAATGAAATGAAAGTCAATAGAAATTTACAATTTTTCGCCGCTTCAAGTGTAAAAAAATCATGTTGAAAATTCTTGCTTTTTGTGCAAATTGACAACGCCCGCCGAATGTGGGCGGTGTATACAGTCTGTAATATTTGCCGCAGAGTATACGGGGGGTAGACTGGAAATCGAGCTGGAGATGAAATCTCCAGACCCCCGGGTCAGCTCACAAATTTTCATGGAGTAAAATTTTGGACATGGCCCTGTCCGGGATACCCTCCTTGTCTCTCCGAGAATAAGACCCCTCTGCTTGACTTTCTCTCAAATCTGTGTTATAATTTAATCAATGGAGGTGAGGTAGAAAATGCCTATGAGATTTAAACTTGATTTCAATCTTGAAACCTCCCAAGAAAGACTTTAGTACCTCAAGGATACTGTTGACTTTACACAACTTACCAAGAAAGACATTGAGACTTGTACAGATTACGTTTTGTACGGCAAAGACCCTGAGAAAAACAATACTTCAGTTGTTGACCGCAAGGAAGTCTATATTAAAACCCGTTATAATTCGTATAGCCAATCAGAACCAGTTTCTTTGGAAGCATTGATGGAAAGTCCAACATTTGACGAAACTATTTTTACTAAAGAGAAAAACATTTATAAAAAAGTTAAACCCGAATCGATTAGTTAGAACAGAGAAAAGTATAAGGATATTCCTGGTATGAAGGAGCTTTGGGAGGCTATTGATTAGCTTGACAGAAGACTTAAGCTTGCTAAGGGGGAAATTCAGCCGGAACGCGGCGAAGTTGTCCCGCAGCTTGACTCAAAACAGCTTTACCACTTGAACCACCAATTAATTGAGCTTAGAAAACAACAGTACATGTTGAAGGATTCAATTCATCCAGAACAAGTGGCGAGCAAGAACTATGGAAGCTTTTACGCAAGTCCAATTGACTCGGAGATGAATTATCCGGTTTATCCGTGTGGGATGATGAGCTATGAGCATGATAATGGCTTCATGCACCCGGATAGAAGTGGGCGTCAATTCGCCGCGAGAGACATTGAGAAAGAAATTGAAGAGCTTAAGAAAAAAGGAAAGCCCTATTTTAGCTTTTTGGACAAAGAGCATGTTTATTAGTTATGTTTGAATTATTATTAGATTAAGGATTAGGCTGAGAAGAATCCTGATTCGCCGCTTAATAATTTGTTATGGACCTTGGATTTTTATATTGAGAAAGCGAATTTAAGTGAGCAGTAGAAGTTGATTACTGAGGCAAAGAAACATAATATGTTGAATAAGGAGATTTGTTAGCTCCTGATGGATAAAATGGGGATTTATCATTAGGAGAACTACATTTCAACTATTTGGAACAAGGTTTGTCAGCTTATATGCGATGCCGCCGACCTTAATTATGATGAATGGTGTTGCAAGGATTATAAGCCTGCGTGGAAAAAGTGCAATTGTTGTCAAGAAACTTTATTGCGTGACCCAAGAAATTTCGTAAGAAAATCAAAGTCACCTGATGGGCTTACTAATCGTTGTAAGAGATGTGATTAGAAAAAGAGACGAGGTGAGATTTGATGGGATTGGGTAATAGTTATGAAGCGAAGTTGATGGAATGTTTTACTTCGTTTGAAGTTAAGGATATACTTGGCTTTGCGAAAATTGTTAAAGTTGACCCAGAAATTATTAAGAGTGCAATTCTTAATGAGGACTGGGAAGAATTGATTATTACTACGGTTGAGTACTATTCCGCTTTAGGTAGAAAGGAAAGAAGAGAAATTTTAAAACTGGCAAGAGAGATTAAGAAGAATAATGATGAATTTAATAGAGTAAAGGAATAGAATAACTCACCTCAAAATTAAGAGGTGAGGAAAAATGGCAAAGAAATGTTTGCTATGTAAAGAAGAGAAAAGTCCTGCCAATTTCATTGGTGTAAGGTCAAAACTTCTTAACGGTTCTATGCCGATTTGCCGCCAGTGCATTGCGAATGAAATTAGTGGTAAGTCGGAAACAGAGAGATGGAATGTGGTTAATAAGCTATGTTAGCTTGCCGATGTTCCTTTTGTTCCAGAAGAGTTTGAGAAGATTTATAAAGCTCATGGAACTGATGCTTTTGGAACATATTGTTATATGTTCAGAGAGAAGCCTTATGATACGCTCGATTGGACGATGTATAACGATGCGTATCTGTAGCTTCAGGAAGAAAAACGTGTAGAAGATGGATTGCCAGAATTGAAAGAAGCAAGAGTTACAAAGCTTCAGAGAAGATGGGGTCCAGAATATGATGAACAATAGTTAGAGTACCTTGAGAATTTGTATATAGGTATTACTAATACCGCCGGTATTGTTGGTGCTTTGAATGAGGACCAGGTTCTTAAACTTTGCAAGATATCGTTAATTATTGAGGACAAAATCCGCGGCGGAGTTGAGTTCGATAAGGATTTAAAGGCTTATGAGAACTTATGTAAATTGGCTGGTATTACTACTCAGGCAATTAAGGAAGGTTCAGAGTTCAATTCTACTGGTGAGCTTTGGGCTTATCTTGAAAAACTTGGATATAAGGTTTAGTATTATAATGGTGCGGTCAACGATGAAGTTGATAAGACCATGAAGGATATTCAGTATTGGTCACGTTATCTTTATATCAATGAGACTTCTATTGGTGAAGAAATTAATGAAAGAATTGAGAATTTGAAGGCTGCTGATAAACTTACGAACTCAGGATTCGACTGGGGCGAGTATGACGAATTTGCCAACTCTGTCGATGAAAATGAAGAGTTCAATGTTGAGATTTAAGGTGGTAGTATGAGTATTTTATTACCATCAGCTATGCTTGCCGCCACGTCAAAGGTATTAAGTAAGGGTGAGACTTTCTACCGTAATGGCGTGGCGCTTGAGAAAGGCGCAGTCATCACTGAAAAACGTATTTAGAGAAATATTAAATTATATTAGCAGTATTTGAATTTATTTGCTTCTTATCCGGACCTTTATCTTGAATTGATTAAACCTGTACATTCTAAGTTTAAATTAAAATTCTTCCAAGTAATGTTTATCAGAGCATGTTTGAGATATGGACGTGTATTGACTATCGCTCCTCGTGCCGCTGGTAAATCATTTATTTGTATTCTTGCGCTTTACTTGATTTGTATTTTCCGTCCTGGTTCACACGTTTTCCAGTGCGCTCCTGGTAAAGCTCAGGGTGCTAAAATCGCTAACCAAAAGATTCATCAGCTTTGGGATTTCTTCCCACTTTTGAAAGATGAAATCATTGGTGGCGGTAATTTTGGTAATGACTATGTAAGACTTACTTTTAAAAATGGTTCGCTTTTCGACGTTATGACGCCGCTGAACTCGACCCGTGGTAACCGTGCTACTTGTGGCATTCTTGACGAGTTTCGTGACCATTTAGCTGAAGATATTAACGAAATTATATTACCACTTTTGAACGTTGACCGTCCTATGGTTAACGGAGATTTAAATGAGGAAGAGCCATAGCAAGTACAGCTGTGGATTACTTCTGCAAGTGAGAAAAATACTTTCTGCTACGATAAAACTATTGAATTGTTTGAACAATAGATTATTAACCCGAAGGAAACTTTCGTTTGGGGCTTCGACTACAGAATTCCAGTTTTAACTGGTTTGCTTTCTAAAGACTATCTGACTGAATTGAAAATGTCGCCTACTTTTAATGAACTTGGTTTTGCTAAGGAGTATATGTCGAGGTTTGTCGGCGGCTCCGCGGATGCTTGGTTTGATTTTGAGAAGCTTGCTCGCGCAAGACGACTTATCAATCCGGAAACATCAGAAAAAATTAGAGAGGGTATCGAATCTTTCTACATTATCAGTGTGGATGTAGCGAGAATTGGTTGTTAGACTGTCGCTACTGTCCTCAAAGTATTTCCTAACAATAGTGAAGGATATAAGATAAATCTTGTTAATTTATTTGTTCTTGGTAAAACGATAGAAGAGAAAGTATTTGACCGTTAGGTAATTGAGCTTAAAAGACTCATTGAAAAGTTTAACCCTAAAGAGGTTGTAATCGATATTAACGGACTTGGTGTTGCTTTTGCAGATAACATGATTAAGGAGACTTGGGATGAAGAGTATTAGGTTACTCGTCCTGCTTATGGTTTCTTTAATGAAGAGTCTAAATATCTTACAGTTCAACCTCGTAATGCGGTCAAAATTCTTTTTGGTGTAAAGGCAAATGGACAAATCAACAGTGATATGCACTCTGCTTTATATTCAAAGATTTACTCTGGTCATATGAAATTCTTAATTTCAGAGCAGTCTGCAAGAACAAAACTTCTTTCAACTCGTAAAGGTTAGAGAATGAGTCCAGAAGCACAAAACGCAAGATTAATGCCACATATCTTAACTTCAAGTCTTATGAATGAGATTATGAACTTAAAGATTAAGCCTACTGGTGTTAATAACCAAATTGCCGTTGAACAAATTAATGAGAGAACACTTAAGGATAAATTCTCAGCTTTGGAAATGGGAGTTTATCGAGTTGTGTAGATTGAAAATCAGCAATTGGCTCGCCGCCGTAATCGTGGCTTGACGAGACGATTAGCATTCTGTAGTAGGGGAGGTGGAAGAAAGTGAGTGAAGTTAAAGTTGGAGCAACAATTCCTACAATTACTGCTGAAGAATACCGCAAACTGCGTGAGCAAAGAGTTGATACTTTCAGAAAAGAAATTGAAAATATGATAGCTAAAAGCAAAGCCGCGTTAATTAAGTCTAATAATCGTGAGCCTTCCGCAAACAGAATTAGAAGAGACTTTACTAAAGAAGAAATTCATCGTATTGTCACTGAAGGAAATTCTGTTGAAAAATGTCAGTTATCTCAATATTTCTTTAAAGTAAGCGGCGTTTATAAAAGAGTTATTCTCCACTATGCTACTTTCCTTACCTATTCCTGGATTTTAGTTCCTCATATGAAAAAGTATACTGAGAAGCTTGGTAACAAGCAGAACAAGAAAGTTTATTTCGATGCAGCTGATTTCTGTTCTTCTTTTGACATTGAAAGAAAGTGTGCTTGGTTTGCAAAGAATGTTCTTGTGGACGGCGGCTATTATGGTATTATTCATGACAGCGGTTCTGATATAGCTATTCAGGACTTACCGTTTGAATATTGCCGTAGTAGATATAAGAATCACCAAGATGTTGATATTGTTGAATTTGATATGCGTTTTTTTGACTCAATTCGTGATGAAGAATTAAGAAAGCAAATTCTTAAAACTTATCCAAAGTGCGTTTAGAAAGGCTATCGTGCTTTCAAGAATGGTAAAGACCCTTGGATTTTCTTACCTGCTGAACTTGGTATCTATTTCACATTATTTGACGAAGTTCCATTCTTTCTTGATTTAATTCCTCTTATTGATGATTTAGAGGATTACAAGGCAATTGATAAGGATAGAAAATAGTTAGCATTAAAGAGAATTATTACACAAGAAATTCCGCATGACGGAATGTAGCTTGTATTTGAACCAGACGAAGCCGCAGAGATGCATGACGGTGTTTTGGAAATGTTAGCAGATAATCCAGATGCCGACGTAGTTACTTCTTATGGTAAAGTTAATTTGCTTGATTTAAGCGGAAACAACGCAGAGAATACTGATGTTGCCGCCGCCCAGCAATTAATATACGATTCTGCAGGCGTATCGAAGGAACTGTTCAGTGCCTCAACTGATGCAGGTATTTAGTTCTCATTGAACAATGACCTGTCTATGATGATGGTTCTTGGCAATGGATTTGCACACTTCTTTACCGCCTTGTTAAATAATAAATTTGGTAACCGAAAGTTATCATTCATGCTATTAGTACTACCAGTCAGCTATTACAATAGCTTTGAGTACACTTCAAAGGCTAAGGACCTTGCAGCATTTGGTTACAGCTTCTTGACACCTATTCTGTCAACAGGACTTAACCAGACTAATCTTGCAGACCTTAAGGCTTTGGAGAATGAAGTTCTCGATTTGGATGAAGTACTTAAGCCGCTCCAGTCAGCATATACTCAATCTGGCAAGACTAATGCTATTACTGCTTAGGCTGGAAAAGACAGCCAAAACCCTAATGACTCTACTACTGCTAAAAAAGACGAGGAACAGAAAGAGAAAAAAGAATCCTCGGACAAGGCAAAGGAAGATGATAGTTCTGCAGAAAAAAAGAGTGACGGAGGTGAGGATAAATAATGAAGCTTGATGAGAGTTTACTTAAATTCAACGTTACGCTTTTTGGCGACGTTGAAACTCTTTCTCCCACTCTTTCTAAATGCAGATTACGCATTTTTTATAGGGGACTCAATAGAAACCGTACATTTATATCGGAAGACTTCGCAAGACAATTGATTGAGTCTTTACCATATGCGCCAATTAAAGGTATTTTTGACAAAGAAGGTCTTGATTATGAGGACCACGGCGGAGATAATACTGATGGACGCATTTATGGTGTAGTTCCTGAGGACCCTAACTTTGCTTGGGAGAAGCATGTAGATGATGACGGGGTTGAAAGAGAGTATGCTTGTGCAGATGTTTATCTCTACACCGCTCTCTATCCAGAAGCAAACCTTATCCCCGGAAAGTCACAGTCTATGGAAATCCATAAAAAAGGACTTGAAGGAGAGTGGAAGATTTGGAGTGATGGAGAACCTTACTTCGAGTTCCAGAAAGGACATCTGCTAGGTCTACAGGTTCTCGGAGATGAGGTCGAACCCTGCTTCGAAGGTTCTGCATTCTTTAGTTTATATAAGGATGCTAAAGCAATGTTTGATTACTTAAAAAATTCTAAGGAAAAGGAGGAGAGCAAAAAGATGGAGAAAAATCTCTTTAGACTTTCTGATGGCGCTAAGTGCGATTTGCTTTTCGATGCACTTAACTCTACACCAGAAGATTATAAGATTGTTTGTGACATTTACGACGACTATGCAATTGCTTATGACGCAGTTAACGGCAAGTATCTTCGTGCATACTACACAAAGGACAATGAAGCTAACACTGTTGCAATTGACAGAGTTGAAGATTGCTACATCGTTGATGTAACAGAAGCTGAAATGACAGCTCTTAATGCTATGAAGGCTGCAGGTTCATTTGCTGATGCTTAGGCTAAGATTGAGTCTTACGATGCAAAGGTTGCAGAGTTCACAGCTGATAAGGAAGCCCTTCAGGCAAGCCTTGATGATGCACTCGCACAGATTGAGGCATTTAAGAAGAACGATGACGATGATGACAAGAAGGATGACGATGATGACAAGAAGGATGATAAGAAGAAAGACGACGATGATGACGACAAGTCTAAGAATTCTCTTGACAACAGCGCAGAACTTCAGTCACAGCTTGATGAGTTCAAATCTCAGCTTGAGGCAAAGGATGCCGAAATTAGTAGATTAAATAACTCAATTAGCGACCTTAATAATGAAAAGTCAGAGCTTGAAAGCTTCAAGAAGTCTGTTGATACAGAAAAGAAGAACGCTATTATTGCCGAATTTGCTGAGCATCTCACAGAGGAGCAGACAGCTAATTTCACCGCCAAGATGGATGATTATTCTGTTGAAGACTTTAAGAAGGAAGTATGCTTTGCTGCTTACAACACTGATTCTTCTATTATCTCCGGTAAGGGAGAGGAAGATAAGCCTGACTTAATCTTCAAGAATAACGCAAAGAATACTGAATCTGGCGTTATCGCACTTTTATTAAAACACAAAGGAGGTAATAGATAATGGCTTTGGTAAAATTTGACCGCGGTCTTTACCGTAACGGAAATAGTGCTAAGGGTCTCAGCTATGGCCAGATCGAGCCTAACCAGGTTTGGTTCGATAGAGCTGGTATGGTTGAAGCACAGAGCAGACTTGACCCAAGAGAGTTCTCTGATAGACAGGAAGACCCTCTTAAGGTTTTCGTGGCTAATAGTGCAGTTGCTCCTGCCCCAAGTAATGCACAGAAGATTGTTGCACAGAACGGTGCATTTCTTATGGTTGATAAGCACAACTATCTTGCTCAGGTTCCTACAAAGGCTGGTAAGACAGCAGGACTTCGTGTAGGTGTTAACTACTCAACTGAAAAACTTTACAATCAGTTTGCTCCTCAGAGAAGAAACTTCTTCTTGACAACTGAGGACTGGCTTCCAAGAATCGGTTATGTTGAGGCAGGCGAGAGAATCACTACAAATACAGTACAGTGGGATACAACTGCTGCAATTGCTAATGCTGTTGCATTTAACGGACAGGCTGCTCCTGCTATTGATTTCAGTGGCTTCACTGCAACTGCTGATTCTTATGATATGTGGCTTCAGGTTAAGAACTACATTCATGCAAATCCTAACGTTCCACTTTACGCCGCAGTTCGTGACGGTTCAGACGGTGAGTTCGTAATTGGTATTACTCCTGACCCAGATGAGGACATCATTCTTGCTCAGGTTGTAGCAGCTTATGACAACGCCGACAGAACATGTTCATTTATGTTCCAGATTCTTAACGGCGCAACACTTTAATTGAAGGAGAGGTGAGAAAGTAATGAATAAAAATGATATCCGTGACCTTTATATTCATGCGTTCAAAGGCACTTCCCCTGCTACTGAATTCAGCGTTAAGGATGTAAAGGAAACTTTGAGAGCAGAACTTAAGGCTCTTGCTCCTAACAAGTACGAGTACGAGAAGAATAAGCTCGAAATCTTCCAGATTATCCAGGAATCTTTCGACGAAGTTCTTCCTGATTACGTTGGCAACTTTATCGGTCAGTTCGCTGAGATTAAGTCTGTACCAAACGGTCAGAGAGCTTCATTTATCGTAAAGCGTGGTCGTAGACGTGCAAAGACTTTCGTTACAGAAGTAGGTCTTGCAGGTGTATACGAGGCATTCAGACTTGATGTTGACACCTTCGAAGTAAGCGCTAAGGCATACGGCGGAGCTGCATACATCGACTTCGAGCGTACACTTGATGGTTCTGAAGACCTTGTTGAACCACTTCAGCTTCTTCTTGATGGTCTCCAGGAGGCTATCTACAGAGAGCTTCTTAAGGCACTTATCACAGCAACTCAGAACAGTGATATGCCTACTGCAAACATTGCATCTACAACTAACTTCGACCCAGCTGAGATGCAGAGACTCTGCACAATTGCTAAGAACTATGGCGGCGGTAACGCTGTAATCTTCGCAACTCCTGAGTTCGTACAGGAAATGGGTCCTGATGCAATCGGTATGCCTATCTATGGTCCTTATGCACTTACTGCTAACCCAACAGCAGGTTCAGCACCTGGATATGCAACTCCTGTTTATAACCCTAACGACATTGCTTCAATTGCCGCTACAGGTTATATCACAATGTTCCGTGGTACTCCTATCGTTCAGCTTCCTCAGGCATTTACTGATGAGAACAACGATACATACCAGGTACCTCCTCAGTACGCATTTATCTTCCCTGCTGGCAACCAGAAGATTATTAAGGTTGTATTCGAGGGCGATACAGACGTAAGAGATTGGCAGCACAGAGACCGTCAGATGGAGATTGAAATCTACAAGAAGTTTGGTGTAGCTATTCTTACAACAAATGACTGGTGCGTATATGAGAACCAGGCACTTGCAACACTTCCATCTGCAAGCTATAATAACAACCTTAACCCACATGACTTTGCTCCTTACACAAAGTAATTTCGGTTAAGTAAGTAAGAATATATGATTAAGAAGGGTGGGTGAGAATTCTCACCTACCCTTTTATTATTGAGATTAAAGGAGGAATTTAATAATGGAAACAAGAATGGTAAAACTCAGAAGCACAGTTGCAAAGACAACTTCAATTTATGACCCTGCTCATGGAGTTAAGAGAGTATTCCCTGGCAAGGGCACAGTTCAGATGCTTCCCTTCGAAACAGTAGAGCAGCTTTTATGGGATAATGGTTTTCAGTACATGATTAAGACTGGTCAGCTTTATATTGATGATATGCAGACCAAGATTGACCTTGGACTTGAAAGTCCTGATGCAAAAGTTCCAACAAATATTAAGGTTCTTACACCTGAACAGATTTTGACTCTTCTTAAGGTTAGAAGTCTTGATGACTTTAAGAAGGAGATGGATACAGTTTCTCTTGAACAGGTTAACGAAGTAGTTAAGTATGCTGTTGAGCATAACTTGATTGACAACGATAAGGTTGATTACTTGAAAAAGAGAAGCGGAAAAGATGTTATTGCAATGATTGCAAGAAAGAGACTTGAGGCTGATGCTGAGAAGGCAAACGCTGGTAAGGAAGAAAAGAAACCTGAAGGTGTATTCAGCCCCGTGTAATGGGTGATGTGAATGGTTACTTTAATGGACGTTTATGGAGCGTTCTTAGCAAAAGTTAATGAAGACGACTGGTCACATGGCTACTCATAGGAAGATTTGGAATGGTTTCTCCTTGATTGGAGAGCCTTCCTTAATTCCGCTATACCTTATTTTAAGTTCCCAAGATGCCGCCTGGACATTGATGAAGAGCGTCAGTGTTTCACCGATGAAAAGATGGGACAAGCTGAAATACAGGTGCTTGCAACTTTCATGAAGCAAGAGTGGCTTAAAAGAACGGTTGATTCTTGGGAAAATATCAAAACACAGTATGATGAAGCGGATTTCTCTCAAGCTAACCTTTTGAACAACTTTATTAAGTTAAAAGATTAGGTTACTGCTGACGCAAGACAGCTTGAAGCAAATTACTATCGTTCGCCGCAACATCGTACTTTTGATTATAAAAAATTATCAGGAGGAGGTGCAAGACGTGGACAAGCAAGATTTCGCCGCTAAACACAAAGAAGTCTTGAAGAACCGTCTTTACGGACTTCTCTGTGAAAAAGAAAAAGATGGGTCATGGGAAGATTTTCTTGATAATATTTTGGTTGACTTAACTGATTTGGCACCAAATGATGACCGCAGTTATGATTACTACGTTCTCGTGGCTAAACTTTCCCGTTGCAGATACCTGTCTTATAAGTACTTCAGAAAGACAATTTTTGAATGTATGAACTTAATTGACAGGATTGATGTGATATGACAGGGAATTATTTTACAGATTGCTATTTGAAAAGAATGAACAAAGATGGTACTACAATTTAGGAGAGAGTAAGAACAAGCAAAGAGCGTGAGTTCGATAAAATTAAAATGCCAAAGAGTAAATATTTGGCTTGCATTTATCAGCTCAACGGCGAGCCGATTGAAGTTTCATGTAACATTCAGCCGGCGAAGTGGAAACAAGAGCAGATTCTCTCCAATATTCTTTGTTCAACATCTGCTCAGAAATTTAAGACAGGTGATATACTTAGAACTTTTCAGAAAGTTAAAGATGCAGAGTTAGACGAGTTTTATATTATAATGATGGTTAGTGAAGATTTATCTCACGGCTATCAGAAATATGAAGCAGTTAAACTTGATTCATTTATTAACAATACTGATATGTATGGAGATACAATACGTACTATCCCAGCGAAGTTTGTAAGTGAAACATCTGTTTATGTTCAAGACAAATTCACTTCCTATGGTGCTGTTTCTTATAGGGAGCCGTTAGCCCATAGAAAGTTTATTACTAAAGACGAAGACTTCTTGTAGAAGAACTTGTATTTTGACTACAAGGATAGAGGATGGGAGATAGTTGGTAAAGATAATTTAAGCATTGACGGTGTTGCTTTAGTTTCTATTGCAGAATACCTTGTTTCGCCGCCAGAGCCTAAAACATCGCAAGACTTACCAGTTGGAGAGGATGACAACTTCTTCTTAAACGCTTTGAATAAGAGGAAAGGAGTTGATTGACAATGGATACATCAATGTTATCACAAGTTAATTATGGGCAGGAACTTGGTCCAAATTTAGGTAAGATAGCTAAAAAACTCTTAGATAATCAGAATTTGTGTAAGCTCTTGATTAATACAGATTTAGATCCTGTTAATCCAGACTTACATCCTGATATTAAAGATACAATAAATGAGCTTTTTGGCAAAAATATAAGAATTGTTCCGCTTGTAACTTCAGAAGATGAAACAACAGCAAGTAAACTTGTCCTTGTTTTCTCTGGTTCAGAGGTTACAGATGAAAACGCAAATGAAGTAATAACACTTCTTATTTATTGTTATTGTCCTTATAAGGAGTGGATTATTGCTGGTAATCAGCTTCGTCCATTTGCGATAATGTCAGAGATTCGTAAGTCTCTCCAAAATAAGCGAATCAATGGTCTTGGTGAAATTAAGTACCTTGGCTTCGATATCTCATCTCTTACTAACCAAACAGGAAGTTATTTGATGAGGTTCCAAATTGTCAATTTCAGCTAATGAAATGACTGTTATAAAAGAACAGGCATATGCAGGCTATCCCTCACGGCTTCCAGGAGTCTGCTACGTTCATCCTGTTCTCGTCGGAGAAATGTTGAAAATGGGAAGTAATGTATATAGTTCTCGTTTAGGTATGTTGTTGTTAACCTCCGACGAAATAAGAAAAATAATGGAAGAGAAGGGAGTCAAAGTTAATGAAGATACAGACTTGTCTCCTCTTCCATTTCTTTTAAAGTCAGCGCAAGCTAATGATAGTTTTTATTTAGAGCTCCAAGCTGCTTTCGCTACTTTTATTAAGGAAGAGATTACATTACTTCCTAAAATCAACTCGGTCCTTATTGGTCCAATGGCGGAGAAACGCCTAATTACTGAGAAAAATTTCATTGATTTTTAGACGATTCTAAATCTTCAAAATCGAAAAAAGGTTCCAGAGCCGTCACCAGAAAATGAGTCACCATTCGCTCGTAAGATGCGACTGGCAGCAGAGTAGCGTGATGCAGTTAAGCGCAAATAGTAGTAGAAACAAGGTGGAACTTAGGATTTAGCAGACCTAATGGAGATTGCAGAAGTATTTGGAATTGACTACAAAAACAAGTCAATTTATGCTTTCTATGGATTGATATAGAGACATTAGTTGAGAGAAAAATGGACTTAGGATATACAAATGCTTTGTGCAGGTGCAGATTCTAAGAAAATTAAAGCTAAATATTGGGGAGCAAATCCCGATGATTAATTTTAAAAAGGAGGTTGATGACAAACATGGCACAGAATCTTTTTGAAAAATATGGCATTAAAGAAGTTGCTGATGTAACTCTTTACCGTATTGAAAGAAAGGACGAAACATATGAGTCACAGAGAAAAATCTCAATTTCCTCAATCCTCAAGGGTGCTCTTGTAAAAGATATGGTTTATCCTCTTGACGAGGATGGCAAGGGCGTAGCTGAAGGCTATGAGGCATATGTATTCAAGGATGCAGATGTTCTTACTCATTTTAACTATGACTGTGACGATGTAATCGAAGTTAAGGGTTCTGCCCTCTTTATTGATAATGAGAATCCTGCGATTGCCGGTACAAAGCCATTTACTAATGGAGAAGACATCTCAGGTGATACTCTCGCAGCAATTAAGGACTATCTTATCGCTGACGAAGACAGCGATGGTCTTCCTAATCTTTTCGATGCAGAGAATGTAACTATTCTTTCTCTTGTTGAGAATCAGACAAATCGCAACCTCAGAGACAGACTTGCTGAACTCCTTATTAATGGTTACGTAATTACTGGTATCAACGGTGACAATATCGGCTCTGTTATTAGTAGGGGTACTACTAAGGAAATCGATGGCGCAATTAACACACGTGAGATTATGACTCTTCGTTCAGAGTTTGTTGCTCCTATTGAATTTGATAAGATTACTAAGGCTGACCTTATTGAGTTTGTTGGTGATAATGGCGAGCTTACATTTGAAGATAATATTCTTACTGAGGGTTACATTACTTTCACTGCTCCTGTTGATGCTACTCCAGAAGAGATTATGGGTAGATTCCAGCTTGTCCAGAAGGGTCTTTATGACAGTATTGGCGTTGTAGTTCGTCTTACACAGCCTATAAGAACAAGTAGTGCAACTGAAGATGCATTCAGCGGTGTTATCACAGTTGATATTACTTATGACCCAAGCGTAGAAGTAGGTAACGAAGTTGAAGGTACACTTACTTTCACATTTGATAATGCCATTCTTGATGCGGCTACAAAGGCAATCGTAAACGCAGCTAAGGGCGGCACGCTTTCTGCAGCATAGGTTATCGCTCTTCTTGGCGTTGCTGATACAGACGAAAATGTAACTGTTGCAGCTACAGAGGAAATCGCAACTGCTCTTGCTGATTTGACAGTAAATAATATCACAGTTGGTGAAGTTGAAGTTATTGAAGATTTCGGTTACAACAAGTTCCTTATTACCTTTACAGCTACTTTTACATCTTCTGATGAAAGGACAACTGGTAGATATGACCTTGGTGAAGGTGCAGATATAGGTCACTACACAATGGACAGAGACCGTGCAGTTGGTACTCATGAATTCTCATATCCCGAGCAGGTTTGCATGCTTTTTGCTAAAAACCAGAACCTTATCACAAAAGCTGGTACACGTTATCAGTTCGTAAATCCTGACCAGCTCTTTGGCGGTTTTGAATTCAGCGATAATTTCGCAACAGCTCCTAATGGTAAGGAAAGAGTTGTAGTTGTTGGTCTTTCTGGAAGAATTTCTGAGAACCTTTATGACCTTGAAGAGGTTGATGAAGCAATCAAGGAATTGAGAGATACAATCGAAGCTAAGGCTTATGATATTACTTATACAGACTACGCTGAGCTTCTTGTTGAAAACGAGATGGGTTATTACCTTCCTCAGCAGCTTGGTTATTACCTTGATAAGAAGACACAGAAGGTAAGCTTCTTCACACCTGATGGTGTAACTTACAATGACTGGTCAAAGACAAAGAGAGGTACTGACCTTGGTATTTACAACGCTATTAACACATGGGGCGATAATACTCATTACAGCATTAATGATGCTATTGACGCTCTTAAGGGAGAGAAGAAGCTTATTGATGGCGCTGCAGACTTTACAGAAACAGGATATACTCGTGTATTTGGTGGATATAAAGTAACTGGTAAGGCTTCTCAGTCTGTAACTCCTCTTGATGATGTTGGTCGCGGCGTACAGTATGAGGATTATACTCTTAACGGTGTAGTACTTAATGACATTATTAGTGGTAAGAAACTTTCTTCACTTTACAATCTTGATAGCGTAATTCAGGCACTTTCTACCGCAGACTTAAAAGGTCAGGTAGGACAAATTAGAGTTACTTCAACTGCTCAGATGGAATCAAATAGAGCAATCTATGTTGATGCTGAGAATGGCGTTCTTGCTAATCGTGCAAATATCTACTTACTTAAGAATATTAATGGTCGTGCACTTGCTGGTGATAAGGTTGGCATCTTCGAATTTTATGATAAGAAGGGCAATAGACTTTACTACCAGGACAAGGTATTCGCAGGTACTCCATTCCTTGCTCTTGTGGTTATCGGCACATTCGGTCTTGTATTCGTAGTAAATAGACACTGCACAAAGAATGTTGAAAAGGTAGCTTGGATGATTAATGATAATGGTTATATCACTGACAAGCAGGCTGAAAGAATTGTTAAGAACGGTCTTATCCACACAGTGGATATTACGGTTTGCGATGAGACTTTTGATGCAACTTGCACAGTTGGTTCAATTAAGATTCGTAGAACAAAGAAAAATGTACTCCGCTACATTCCTGTTCTCTTCCTTGATACTTTGAAAGTTTCTACTCTTGAGCAGGCATCTGAGAAGACTGATGCTACTGGTGGTCGTGGTAACGCTAAGCTTATCACTTGGGACTACGGTAAAGAAATCACCCTTTCAATCGAAGATGCTCTTTACACACCTGCTTCAATGGCAGCTATTTGGGCTGGCGAGCACGGTGACCTCAAGAATGGCGTAAAGGATACAACAATGATTGATAGAATGGAGAAGATTACAGCTAAGCGTAACTTCATTATTCCCGCTGGCAACCATGAAGGTACTCCTTCTGAAGGAAACGTTACTGCTCAGGCAGTTTACTTCGACCCTAAGACAATGGAGCCATTCCAGGATGGCACACCTATTGCTGAAGGCGAGGTTATTTACAAGTTTACTCGTTCTGTTGCATATGATGGCAACAGCATTGGTAACACAATTGAAATCTCTGCTGATAAGTTCCCTGGTACTTACAGAGTTGTCGGTGAGACACTTGTAAGAGACAAGGCTACTGGTGAGGACCAGAGATTCCAGTTCATCATTCCTGAAGCTAAGATGTCTGCAGAAAGTACATCAATTACACTTGAGGCAGATGGCGATCCTGTAGTATTCAGCTTCACAATGGATGTTCTTCGTCCAGACAACGGCGTAATGATGAAGTTTGTTCAGTTCGATGTTGTTGATAACGATGAAGAGAATGACGGCTCTACAATGGTTAAGGATACTGAGAACCTCAACCTCCTTGACGATGCTGAAATGTATAAAGTAAGCGGTGGAGAAGATGAGGAATTGGTAATCGGCGCAACAGAGTATTGATGCAATCAGTGCGCCAATCAGTAATGGTTGGCGCACTTTCTACTATAAGATTGTGAGGTGAATAGATAGTGAATATTTTTGACCAGTATGGTATTAAAGAAGTTGCTGATGTAACTATTTACAGTATTCACAAAAAGGAGGATGGCTCTGGTGACGTTTATTACGTTCCTGCACTTTACCTTGATACTTTAAAGGTTACAACAGTTGAAAAAACTGCTGAGAATACCTGGGCTCAAGGCGGTCTTGGAAATTCAAGACTTATCTCTTGGGACTATGGAAAAACAATTAACTTAACACTCGAAGATGCACTTTGCACTCCTGCTTCTCTCGGTCTTTGCTGGGGCGGCGTTTTGAGTGCAGATTGGAAGGATGCTCACATTCAGCACCAGACAGGTCTTGTTAGTCTTGACTGTGCAACTGAAAGAATTTCTCGTATGGAGAAGGCTTTCTATCCAAGAAATGATACTGTCAATGCAGTAGTAAGTAATCTTCTTCCTCGTGATGGTAAGGAAGATATTCTTCTTGACCAAAGCGGCGACCCTGTATACTTACAGCGTTCTTCAATTCTTGACGGTGTTAATATTAAGGGCTTCGGCTATGTTGATAGTAAGCCTTATAAATGGCATTTGGAAATTGAGACAGCTGTAAAATCCGTTGCAGTTGTTCCAGATAGATTCTTCTCTATTTATGGTAAGTCATATCCAATTAAGAGAATGCAGACTGTTGGTATTAATCAGCCTTCAGAAGCCTTTAAGTATGAGATTATCTACCTTAGAGGTTATGACCAGTATACAGACGAATCTCCTTGTGCAAGAATTATCTATCACAAACAGGCTGAACAGGGTGAGCAGACTCAGGCTTGCACAGTAACAGAAGATGATGTAGCACTTGGCTACCTTGCTGATGCTGATGCATATCCCTACCTTAAGATTCGTGTTTGCTGGGATGGCTCAATCAAAGCTTATCTTGGTGCTAAGAATGTCGACTGGGATTTGAAGAGACAGATTGAAGGCCATGTAGCAGGCGAAGATACTGCTTGGGTTGAAATCCCTCAGATTAACACAGACCAGTTCAGAAATATTGACCTTTGGGTAAGATTTGATTCAATCAACGCTCTTTCTTACTACTTAATTACTAAATATGAGAATAACATCTTCAATATTGGACCAAAGGTTATCCACAATGGTCTTGAGGACAGAGGAACAAACAAAAGCTTGAACTCAGGTGTTGCTAAGATTGTAGTTGATTCTGAAAACCAGACAAATGTTCAGTTTATCGTAAAGGCAGGTTCTAAAATCCATGTTACAAAATGGACACTCGATTCAGACAATTAGAGAGACGACTGGGAAGAAGATATAATTCTTGATAATGACACTACTTTTACAGCAGACCTTATACTTAATTTAACCGATGAAGAATTTACTTTCTACGGCGTTCTTGATGAAAATGATGTCATGTTGAAGCTTGCTAAGAAATATGACTTAGGTTTCACAACAGGAACTGCGAGTGGCGGAGTTAGCTACAAGCTTGCTTCTCTTGGAACTGGCTCTATTAGTGAAGTTGTTGAATCAGGTCCATTTACTATTACAATGGATGAGAATGCAAATCCTGACATGGTTAAGGAAGCTGTTGGTAAGGATTATACACTTGATGACCCATCATGGGTTGGCCAGGCAGAGGAAGATAATACTTGCACTCCTTGCTGCAAGAAAGACAATATGAGCCGCGCTATCTGGGCTTATATTAACCCAAGAACTATGCAGCCTTACGATGATGACTATTGGTTCCATCAGGGTGAGCCTTACTACAAGAAGTCTCTTACTTTGAGCACTAAGTAGAATCCTCTTAAGGCTCAGAAGATTTTCGTTGAGCAGGGTGTATTCCCAGGTATGTATAAGATTGTTTGCGAGACACTTATTCGTCAGAGAGAAACTGGCGAAGATGAGAGAGTTCAGATTTGTCTTCCACTTTGCAAGATTAAGTCTGACCAGACCTTGACTCTTTAGGCAGACGGTGACCCAACAACATTCAACCTTGATGTTGAAGTAGCTACTCCTCCAAATGGTGTTCCTATGGAGATTACTTTCTACGAAGTAGAAAAGGAAATGAAGCAGGGCTGCTCTGGCTCAATGGTTGCAAAGGACGGTTCAACAAAGATTTCTGCAAAATAATGAAGGAGGGATTAGATGAATATATTTGAGCAATATGGCATTAAAGAAATTGCAGATGTTTGTCTTTATGCCATTGAGCTTGATGAAAATGATGACGAAATCTATATCCCTGTTCTCTACATGGACACCCTCAAGGTGTCCACTGTAGAGGAAACTACTTAGTAGACATCTGCACAGGGAGGCATAGGAAATCCAAAATTGATTACCTGGGATTATGGTAAAGATATCGTCGTTACATTAGAAGACGCACTCTTTACTCCGGCAAGTGCCAGTATGAACTGGGGCGGAAAATTAGACGCGAAAGGATTATAGCTTTCTCTGCAATATTTCTTTGATAGAAATACTGATAATAATACGCCAGATACTTGTCTGAGAACTGCTACTTTAACGGTAGAAAAGTTTTCAGATTTTTTTATTATCCCTGATAGAAAACCAGCTCATGAAACTTATCCATGTCATTGTGAGAAACCTGAAGAAGGTTATGATGAGGAATACGTTGGTTAGGCTTCTATTTACTGTTGGCTGGTAGATGGATTTATAACTTCAAACACTGATAGAAAGAGAGTTTCTTTTGAGAAGCTAATTCTATTTTATCGTGAGTAGACACAAAGATGGTATTTCTTTAATTCTTGGGAATTGATTAAGTCTCTTTCGGAAGAAGAAACTAAAGAAGAACTTATAAGACTTGTGAATACTTATTCACAATTCAGTAAAGAAACTTTTAACTACATTAAAGAAAACTTAACTGGATATACTGAAAAAGTTGAAAGAGTCACATGGGGACCAAATGAAGATTCTAAGCCAGAGACTCCTTGGTTCTTAACTCAAAACCTATATATTGATGGATACAGAAAAGGCTGTGCAAAAGATAAGAAATATAGCGCAGTAACTAAGATTGAGTATGATTTCTACAAGGAAAATAAATACTTACCTTATCGTTATTTTGCAAACGTCGGAGTTGAGTATAATACCAACGTTGCGCCGCCGCAAAATGTGATATATGATATTGATACAGCATATAAGAAAGTGGAGCTCATTGAGCGTATTGAAAAAGTTCAAGCTACTTGCTGCTTCTGCATAGATACCGATGCAAACTTAAATCATAGTAATTGTCGTTATATCACAAAATATTCACAAACAGAATTAACTGTTTTCATTGACCCAACTACTCTTTAGCCTTATAGGCCTAACAGTTATGAATATTACACTAAGAGTGGAAAGAGAATAACTGGTAATTTAAGAATTATAAGAGCAGGAGAGTATTACTATAAATGGACAAGAACGAAAGCTAAACAGCATGAGGCTTTAGGAAATCAGCTTATTATTGACCCAATCCATTATCCCGGCACATATAGATTAGTTGGTGAAACAACTAAGAGAGACCGTTTTGGGATGGACCATAATTATCAGTTTGAAATTCCGCTTTGCAAACTCCATTCAGATAATAGGATAAGTTTAGCCACAACTGGTGAGCCAACAGTGTTCTCTATGAAGCTCACGGCGCTTCGCCGCACAGATGGAGTAATGATGAAGCTAACAGAGTATGAAACAAGCCCAACTCAATATTGTGATAATATTAGTGGTAGTTCAGATGTTTCACCATTTACAAGTCCAAATCCAGTATTAAATCCAGAGCCTTGGGAAACGCCCGATGAATTTAATACTTTGGTATAGGGAGGTGAGGAAGATTGAATATATTTAAACAGTATGGAATAAAAGAAGTTGCTGACGTAGTATTTTATTCTATTACAAGAGTTGGCGATGAAGAGTTCTATATTCCAGTTTTATATTTTGATACATTAAAAGTCACTTCTTTGGATAAGAGTGTTACAGCTGTTCCGGCGAATGGTGGTAAGGGAAACGGCAAAATTCTTTCTTGGAATTTTGGTAAAGATTTGAAATTGAAATTAGAGGATGCTTTGTTCTCTCAAATGTCCTTAAATACTTTTATGAACGGTAGAGTAATGGCGAGGATGTCCCCATGGACCTCCGCCATTGCAAAGCTTAATGTTGCTAATAAGTATGGACAGAAACATTATTCTACAAAGGCTTACCCTTCTCCTGAACTTACAGAAGGAGAATGGGAGATTATATATAGATGCGCTCAGAAAGCGGGTTTTGACCCTCGTACAGGTTATGCTGATGATATTGCTTGGAATAGATTAAAAGATTATAATAATCATACTTCTAAATATCTCTATGACTCAGAAGGACAAGATACAGCTATTGATTCTATGGTTGCAGAAAATAGATGGCTTTTAAAGGACGCTTATTACAGAAGAAAACAAAAGACTCCTCATTCAAGAAATATTGCTCCATATTTCGATTATAATGCAAATGATTACGAAGGAGTTTCTATTGTCATTCAAGACTTATCTTTAGCGCAAGAACTTAAAGAAGCAAAAGAAGTCGCTGCTCTTGGAAATGGAGAACGTTGGGGCGGCTGGCGTGATGTAACAGTTACATTTAAAAGGAAGGGAGAAGATAATATTACAAGAAAAGAAAGTCTTGAAACTCATGATGCTTCTTATGATATTGTTATTCAGATTAACTTTTCTCTCGAAAAAACTCCTTCTGGTTTCAAGTGCGTTTGGTGTTATATTAGTGCTGATAATATGATTCTTAGGTCAGATATTCCATCTGGAGGAATGCACCCCGTAACTCCAACTATTGATATTTTAAAGAGTATCTTTACTGGATATAATAAAGATAGTACACAAGATGGCGGATTTAACCCTACTTTCCATATAGGTAATGAATTCTTTTTAAGCCATATTCTTTACTACTTATTCCCTCATTATCTTGAAGACGCAATTGGAGACTTATGTTGGTGCGATATGTAGGATAAAATTTATACCGCTATGCCGCAAGAAGTCATTAACTTTATTGCAGAAGAGATTGATGAGTTTAGTAAGACAGGTCATTTTGAAAATGATTTGTATGAAGCTCAGGTTATTGACCGTTTTGAGAAATGCGTTGTTACTAAAAAGGAAGGACTTGCAATCGACCTTATTGAGCAGATGCGAAACGTAAAGAAGTTATATCGCAATGATTAGTCTAACTTTACAGTTTTCTATGATGCTAAAACAATGCTGCCTTTTATGATGGAGAAAATTCTTGATGAAAAAATTCTTGCATAGAAGTGTGTGAGAGTTTATAAGAAAGGTTCTCTTACTGAAGAAGATTATTTAACTGCGGTAAAGTCCTATTTACAAAGTCAGTATGATACAGATTGGGTTGAGAATTTAACCTCTTCTGATTTTGTTATTAACAAAGTTACTGATTAGTATGGTAATTATACCGATGATAGTAAACTCTTTAAGATTGTTAAAGACGGAAATAATGTAGTTCATGAAGGAGAAGAGGGCATGGTAACAGATTATGAAGAAAAGGAAAACTGTTATCTTGTTTATTTTAGTGTAATAAAGAGAGACTTTATCAATCTTAAACAGGGAACGATTTACTACAAGCGTAGCCGCACGATTGACGAGGATGTAAATGATATTACCTTTATCGGCACTGATTTGTCAATTGATGTCGATACATTCCCAGGTGAGTTCTTAATCGTTGGTGAGACTTATATCAGAGAACAACAGACAGGTAAGGATAGACGACTTTAGCTTATTGTTAATCGTGCCGCGATATCAGCTTCAACTAAAATACAGCTCCAGGCGGCAGGAAACCCAACTACTTTCTCAATAGATGTTGACGTTTTAGTTCCAAAGTCTGATAAGAAGTCAATGATTGAGCTAAGACAGTATGATGTTGAAGAAGATAAGCTCGAAGGTGGATTTAAGATTGTACCTTAGAATAAGCGTCATGCTTATACTCCTACAATGCAAGTTCGTGAAGAGATTATTGGAAAGAATATCGAAATATATTAATGTCAAGAGCAGGACTTATAGTTCTGCTCTTTTCTGTTTTTATAGAGCTTAGCCTAAAGAAAACTACATTATATAAAGAAGATTATTAGAGGAGGTGTTAGCTATGGACAACCTTGTTGGTATGAAAGAAATGTATGATATCAATATTCGTCTTAATCAGCCATTAGAGATTAGCGGACGAAAGTATGATATTAATGAAACGATATTGAGTTTTGAACGTGCCGACTTTGCGCAGGTATAGGAAAATAAAGAGCATAAATAGGCTCGCGGCGGATATAATAATAATTTGTTAATAAATTGGGAAACTGATAAAGAGGTTAGTTTTGCTATTACTCATGGAATATTATCTCCAAGCACTTGGGCTATTCTTAGTAATTCTAAGTTAAATAAGAAAGGTGCTTAGTCAATTCCTTATAAAGAATAGCTTGATGTTATTGAAGATGATGATTGCTGGTTTGTTAATTTGAAATATATTCCCAATGCGATTGAAGGAAAATGGGGGTTGTAGGGTAATCCTGAAAATGAACAGATGCCAATGGGTAGACGTGAATGGTTACCGTTAAAACCTCTTCCTCCAGCCAAAGATAAATTCATATTCTGCTATGATATGGAAACTGGTAACAGAATTATGAAGTTTGAAATTTTTGGTAATAGAATTATATTCAGAGGCGAACATCGTAAAGTAATGGTTGATTATACCTTTGATTACATTGATGAAATAGTTTAGCTTGATGTTGGTAATAGACTGTTTAATGGTTTCTTAAATCTGACTGCAAAAACAACAGTAAAAGATTACTTTACCGGCGAGCCAAGAACGGCTATTCTTGAAATACCGAGATTAAGACTTGCTTCAACGATTGCAATGAAACTTGGTACTGCTTATGATAATCCTATTGTAAGTGATTTCTTTTTTGTTGGATATCCTCAAGAAGGACAATAGGCAGAGATGAATAGCGTTTGTAAGCTGACCTTTTTAAATAAAGAGCTTACGGGAGATTATTTGTGATAAGAAATGGGTAAAGAACAAGTTAAGAATTATTTAGACATTTAGTTAAGAGATATGGACTATCTCAAAACATATGGTAGCAATTTAAGAGCTGCATTTTTGGACCCAGCAAACTGGTATGATACAGACGGATATTTTGAAGAAAAATATAACGCGGCATTACAGCAAGCTAAATCAGTTTTATCTTTAAGAAAGGCTAATACAATATAGACTAATAACCCAGTCCTTTAGACTTTGATTTAGCTATACAGAGATAGGCTACAAAGAGAAAAGAACTTTATTTCTTAGTGGGAGAGTTTCTTTGGTATTAGTAGAAAGGGAACATTAGCTTATCCAATGAATGGTAATTATACGATTGAAGCGAATAGAAAATATGCAGAAGGTTTTTCAAAATTTATTCAGTCTGCGATTGGTTCTAAAGATGACGATATTATTTAGGCTTTAAGAAGTGATAAGTTTGCAACGCAAATTACTGGTTTAGAATCAAAGGTATTCTCAACTAAGGCTTCTAATAGATATAAACAAGGAAAGAAAAAAGGACAATCAAACTTAAATAAATACTATGAAAGTTTATTTAACACTTTCTTTTATAAGGCTAATGGAAATAAAGCTGGCGCTATCCCAATTAGTTTAGAAGAAATGACGAGTAGAGGGGAACAACTTGGAGGAGCAATATTCAAGAAAAAGTTCTTAGAGTTTATCAGAAGATACTATACTGAAATTTCTCCACAAGTTGAAGAAAGTCTGGATGCATTGGGTAGCGAAGCGATGGAAAGAATTTACAAAAATTTTAGCAAAGACAGCCCAAAAGCATTTAAGTTCAAAGTGGAAGGTGGCAGAGGTGTGTCTAAAAAAACAGAAAAATAGTTAAAGAAAATGTTGCTAAAGACTTTATAGGAAATTGCTGATGCAACGAGTACAGATGAAAGTCGTTATGACCATTTTACTATTCCTGGACTATTAGAAGTCAATAAAGAATGGATAGAAAATGAAAGTGGTTTTCATATGCAGATTCAGCTTGAAGTTAATAAGTTAAGAGAATAGCGTTCTGATTTAAAAAAGAGAAAAGCTGGTGGCGAAAAAATTGATATGCGCCATTATAATAGAACTTATTTAGTAGACCATGAAGACGACATGGTAACTGATTAGAGTGGTAATCCTACTTAGTTAAAGAATTTATTCTTACAATACTTTAAACAAGAACTTAGTTCATATCTCAAACGAGAAATTACTCCTTAGGAAGAAACGGATTTATCTCATGCTATTTTCCAAAAAATAGATAAGACCATTAAAAGAGGAGACAAAGCTCTTACGGCAATGTCTATATTTGGTCCGGGACAAATGAAAGGTTTCCTTGGAGAAGTTGCTACTGCTTATGCTTTATAGCAAGGTAGGGGAGCAAAAGGCGAAAAAGTTTATACTGAAGTTACTGGTTCAGAGCGCGGAGCACATGGACAGCTTCATTATGACGTTGTCGCAGTTATAAAAGATACTATGATTGGATTTTAGGTTAAAAATTATAATTCTATTGAAAATAAAGGTAGAACTCTTTATGACACAACTATTAAAATGGGTAGTCAGGATATGTATAAATATTTTAACAAAGACGATGTTAGATATTATAGATGGCTTTTTGCAAATGGAAGATTTATTAGCCAAACTGATATCCCTGATTTAAGATATCAATTAGAATAGAGTTTGTTCAATTCAACCGCTTATTTCTTACGTATCGCAGACGCTTCTATTGATGGCGGTGTTGATAGTGATATTTATGTATTGGGTAATTTTTACATTCCAAGTTCATACTTAATTGCTTGTGCCATTGATAGAGTAAAAAGAGAACTTGAAGCTCAGGGTGAATAGCAGTTGTTTACTTTGACTGGAGATTTTCCAATGTATAGATATAAGTTAGAACCTAAAACAACTATAGACCCTAAAACAGGTGTGGTGACTGAAAAACATATGAGTTCTGGTATCGAAAAGAATATCGTATGGTTAAATAAAAGTAGATGCCTTGGAAAAGCAATGATTACCTTTAAAGGCATTACCATAAAATTTACGATTTAAGAGATGAAAGTTAATGGCGAACAGACAAGTTTATACTATTGATATTAATACCAGTGAATTAATATCAGGATATAAAAATGCAATCAAATAGATGGAGTAGGCAGGCGTATCGACAGATGTTTGGCAGTCAAGCTAATAGGGCAAAAGCAAATACTGTAATTACAAAAAGTTTGAGAGATATGCGTAATGAGGCTCTTGCGGCAGAAGGGATGGTTTATCCTTTATCACAAATCTATAAAGAAATTTATAATAATTTTGAATCATTAAGCAATATAGATTCTGCTTTATCATATTCTACAAATACAACTAAGTATAAAAAGGCATATAAAATATGGATGTTAGTAAAAATCTTATTGAAGGAGGAAATCTTCAATATAAAGATAATTTTGAAATCGAGTTTGCAGGATTGACAATAAGCTTATTGAATTTAAATTTGGAAAAGTGAGGTGAATAACAGGTGGCTACTAATAAGGCTACATATAAAATAAGTCTTGATACGACTGAGTTTATTTCAAACTATGAAAATGCGATAGAAAGAATGAAAGACGCCGGTTTTTCAAGTAAAATTACAGATGGTTTAACAAAGCGACTAAATAAGCTAAAGGAATCATATAATGATTTAGCTACTGAGGGAGAAGCTGGTTTTACAAATCAAAAAGATTTAAATAATTTTACTAAAAGAGTAGAAAAATTATTAGCCTCATTTAGAGGATTTGAAACAAGAATAAGTAAAATTAATGAAGGGGTTAGGGGTTTATCTGAAAATGGTATAAAAGCAACTAATAAATTAAAGACAGCTTTAGATAGACTTAAGCTTACAGATACAGCTGAAAAAACAAAAGAAATTGCTAATGCTACCGATAAGAGAGCTGCGGCAGAAAAAATATTAAAAGAAGAACTTGAAAAAAGACTTAGAATTGAAAAGGAAGCAGAAGAAGCAAGAAAGAAAGCTGATGCTGCATCTCAAACTGCTAATCAGAATCAGAAAACTGCATTGAAAGCAATTGATGCTGGTTCTTTTACTACTGATGATGGCAAAAGTAGAAAAATTTGGAGTTCAAGTAAAGCTAATCCTGTAACCCAAGAACAGAAGGATAACATTAGAGCACAAGCAAGACAGTTCGTTTAGGATAGTCAGACCATGCAAGAAGCCTGGTAGAAGCTCCAAGATTATCTAAGAAACAATAATCTCCAAAATGTTTTTAATAAGAATGGCGGAGCAGAGGCATTTAGATAGAATATGCAGACTGCTTTCGACGGCGTTCAGGAAGCAAGGGCCGCGGCAGCAGATGCGTCAAATGCACTTCAATAGTTTAATGATGCAAGAGAGCGTGCAGCAGAAATCGGTAGACGAGATAGCAATGGAACTTTGCATCTTAATAGCAGAGCATTAAGTCAAGTAACTCAAGCAATTAGATAGGTTGAAACTGCTGAAGAAAATGTAACAAACACAATGTAGGAAGGCTATAGAGATGCTGAAAAGCTGGCTGATGCAGAAAGAGAATTAACTTCAATTTCACAAGATTTAGGAAACGCATCTAACAGATGTGAAAGAAGTTTTGAAGAACAGTCAGAAACTCAGAATGAGCTTGCAAGTAATGCAAGAAGAGCTGAATCAGCTTTTGAACAGTTAAGAAATAGAATGTTAATGTTCTTTAGCGTTACTTCAATATTTAATACTTTGAGATAGCAAATTAGAAATACATATAATGATGTTAAGAAATTAGATAAAGCTTTTGCTTCTATTGCCATGGTTACTTCTCAAACAGTTGAGGGAATGTGGTCTTCTTATGGACGTTATGCTCAGATGGCAGCGGCACTTGGTCAAAAGACCGAAGACGTTATCAAGGCATCTGCTTTATTCTATCAGCAAGGTTTGGCATAGAATGAAGCTCTTGAATTAACAACTGACACCATGAAGCTTGCTACTTTAGCAGGCAATGATTTCGAAACTGCCACTTAGGAAATGACTTCTGCTATTCGTGGTTTCCGTATGGAGATGGATGAGGGCGCTCATGTTACTGACGTTTATTCAGAACTTGCCGCCCATGCAGCCGCAGACGTAGATGGCATTGCACAAGCTATGGCAAGAACTGCATCAATCGCGAATTCAGCTGGTATGAGTTTTGAGAATACCGCAGCTTTCCTTACTCAGGTTATTGAAACTACTCAGGAATCAGCAGAAAACATTGGTACATCTTTAAAGACAATTATCGCAAGATTTACTGAATTAAAAACTAATGTTGCAGGAACTTCAGAATCTGAATTTGATGATTTGGATTTCAATAAGGTTGATACTGCATTAAAATCTGTAGGTGTTTCGCTTAAAGATACTCAAGGACAGTTTAGAGACCTTGATGACGTATTCCTTGAATTAAGTAAAAAGTGGGAAACTCTTGATAGAAATACTCAGCGTTATGTAGCTACTATTGCCGCAGGTTCTCGTCAGTAGTCACGTTTCATCGCCATGATGGATAACTATGATAGAACTGTTGAACTTATGAATTTAGCAGCGAATGCGGAAGGAAAAGCAGATGAGCAATTCGCTAAATACGCTGATACAATGGAATATAAACTTAATCAGTTAAATACTACTTGGGAACAGTTTAGAGTCAGATTAATGGATGCTGATATGTTCAAGAACGTAGTTGACGGAATTAATGAACTTGTTACAAGGGTAAATAAAATTGATTTGAGTAATAAGCTTGATTTAGGTAAAATAGTTATTGGTTTACCTATTGCAATAAGTAGTATTAAAAAATTATCACTTCAATTTACAAAATCATTTTAGGACACAACTAAATAGGTTAAAAAGTTAGGTTCTACTATTGGAAGAGAATTAAAAAATTCTCTTGGAAAAAAATTTAGTTTTGGTATATCAAACGCAGATGTTCAAGCAGCAAAGGATTAGGCACAAGACTTGAGAAAGGAACTTTATAAGACTTTCCAAGCATCGCCTATTGAAATCAAAGCTTTTATGAAAGTTGCTCAAGACCCTGCTGCAATGGCAGACGCAACTGCTTTTGTAGAGAAGTATAAACAAGCACTTATAAGTCTTGAAGTATCTGAAGAAACAGCTACAATAGCAGCAGAAAAGCTCCGTGCAGCAATTCAAGCCAATGGTACAGCGACAGACACTGATGTGCAAAAGTTAAATAACTTATCTGGCGCCGTTAATAGATATTCTGCCGCCAATGATGCAGCAGCATAGAAACAATAGCAGTTTAATGCAAGACAAACTGCGTTAAAAACTGGTGGACAAATAGCGTCTACTGCATTAAATGCAGCAACAATATCATTAATGGGTTGGATGAATGGATTAATGACAGCTGGTTAGGCGATGAAGAGTTTTGGAGTTATGGCTGGCATAATGGTAGGTCAACTTCTTCTTCAAAGGTCTGCGACTCTTGCTGCTACAGCAGTAAGTAAAATATTTACTGCGGTTAAAGATAAAGAAACTGTTGCTCATGGTATAAATGCTGCTGCGATTGCAGCAGAAACGTCTGTGGTTGCAATTTGGGTCGCATTAATTGTTGTAGCGATTTCGGTTGTAGCTATTTTGGTTATAGGTATTATTGCTCTTGTTAATGCCGTGAGTAAAGAAGCTGAACAAAAAGCAGAGGCTGCGAGTGCATCTGCAAAACTTACAGCTGAAAATAAAAGACTTTCTTAGGCTTATGAAAAGACAAAAGAAGCTGCAGAATAGGCAAGAGCAAAAATGGAAGAAGGCAAGAAAGTCGTTGATAAAATGACTGAAGCCGAAGAAAAATATTTAAATCAGAAATATTTAACAGACGAAGAAGCTGAAGAGTGGTTAGGTTTATAGCAAGAATTAGCAGATTTAGCTCCTGATTTAATTGACCATTATGATGAAGAAGGAAATGCCATTCTTAAAATGGGTACTGCTTGGGATGAAATAAGAGAGAAAAAAGAAGCATATTATAATGAGTAGAATAAAGAATATACAGATTTAAATTTACAAGCAACAGCACTTGATTTAATGAAGACAGAAAATGACCTTGCTAATGCGTAGTTATAGAAGAGTATTGCTGAAACTAATACTCATATTGCAGCACTGTAGAAAGTAACTAATGCTAATGAAGTTGGTGATGATGCTGCAATATATAATATTAATACAGTAGGTAGCGGCAGTTATATTTCAGACGGTTTCTATACTACAGATGCCTTTGCAACTTATACTGGAGTAGGTTTAGTTCAAGGTTTACTTGAGCGTAAAGATACTGATGCCGGTGCATATATTAGAGATGCAATTATTTCTGCAGGTGTTGGAGATACTCTTGGTGTGACATCAAACACTGGAGGTCTTGATACTTTACATAAGCTTGAAGATGCTCTTGCTGATGGTAAAGAAGGGGAAGAATAGGCTGCATTAGATGCTTTACAAGATGCTCTTGAAGATTATCCTGATGAAGTTAAACGTCATGCAACTAATGCGATGAGAGAGATTGCAGAAAAAGAAAGCGTATTAGATAAAGCTATTAAGTCTTCTATTACTGCTACAACTCAATAGTCAGATACTTATAGTAATGCCTCTTCAAAAAATGCTCAAATGGTCATGGACCAATATATCGCTAAAGAATATGGTTTATCAACTGATGATATTAGAGAACGTTACAATGAGACTATTAATAGTGACTGGTTTGAAGTTGATGCTCAAGGAGTAAAAACTGTAAAGGCAGACTTTATTAAAAAATATAATAAAGGATTTGAGACGTTCTTAACTGAAGAACTGGATAAAATAAACCCTGATTCTGTAGAGAGCGAATTGTCTGGTATATTTACTGAAGCACAATAGGCTTAGATTGATGCCTTCTATGATTTGGTTGAAAGAGAAGGTTTATCAACGGGAGACGCTTTAGATAAATTAATTAGTCAAAATAAAGAAGGCTTAATTAGTGATGAAGTATTCGAAGCAATGCTTTAGAGCTACAATGATACAATTGAAGCTCGTATTAAGCAAAATACAAATTTTGCTACAGCTCTTGGAACTTCAGTGAAAGATACTGATTAGGATGTTTATGGTAATTTAACAAATCTTGATGGTGTTTATGCTGAAGTAATAGAGTATTATAATTCTCTTGGAGATGAAGCTAAGAAAGCATTTGTTGACGGTCTTGGAACAATTAGTGACGAAGACGGTACTACAATGGCAATGGATGTTGCTTAGAACTTAGCAGAAGGACTTGAATATGCAACATCCGATGTTAAAGATTATTTATCAAAAATTGACTGGTCTACTTTCTCCGCATTAAACGAAGAGTCTTTTGGTAATGGAGTAATAACTGAATTAATTAATAATTATAATATAGCAGAAGATAAAGCTAAAGAATATTATGAAGTTGCAAAAGAATATGCTAAAGCAACAGGAGAAGTAAATCTTGAATACGTAAATACTGCACAGTTAGCATCTTGGCAAGAAAGTATTGAAAAAACTGGTGAAGCAATCTCAAAGAATGACGATATTATTAAGAAATATTCAAAGGATAATAGAGAAAATATTAGAATTCTTGGAGAGGATTACGATAAGTTAAAAACTGCACAAGAAGCTTTAATTAAAGCCGGTGTTTCTAAAGAACTTCTTGAGAATGCATTGAGATACGATGAAACAACAAAGAGCTGGGTGTTGAATGGCAAACAGTGGAATGATGCAATCAAAAAGAGTAGTATTGAAACTGTTACAATTGCAGAAAAACAACTTGCTATTAATAAGGCTAAATTAGAAGATGTCAACTTAACTAATGATGAGCGTACTGCTATTACAACAGCAAACGAAGCATTAGAGAAGATGATTGAAAATCAGAAAGAATTAAACCAGCATACCGCAGCAACAGCGGGATACTGGGTAAGTATTGCTGATAGAATTGATAGCTTTGCAAATCTTTCTTCTACTTTCGGCTCCGTTGGTAAGAATCAGAAAGATAATGGCTACATTGGTGTTAAAGATGTTTCTTCTTTGTCTGAGGCGTTTAGAGCCGTTGGTGATACAGAGTTTGACGTAACTCGTTTTGTTAATGACCAAATGTAGCTTAATATTGATACTCTTTATGATTACATCAATGCTAAAATTACTGAAATTGAAGTAAGTGGTCAGTTAACAGAAGCTAATGCAGAAGAGCTTCTTATGTGGAAGGCAATGAAGAAAGAACTTATTGCTACTCGTAATGAAGTAAATGCAGCTGCTAATGCACTTGCTGATAAAGCAATAAAAGCTCAAGAAGATTATGAAAAATAGCTTGAAACAGTAATAGAAAAATAGCAATCATTAAACGAAAAACTAAAAGATTATAACGATTTGATTTATGGTTCAGATAACAGAAAATCTGGTCTTGATTTGCTTTATAACTATGAATAGGCTATATCAAATCTTAATGATGAATTAGAGCGTTCAAAAGAATTACTTGAAGACTCTAAGACAAGAGAGGAGGCTTATGAGAATTTAGTTCGCTATACTCAAGCTACTCATTCATATCTTGCAGAAGAAAAAGCCAGATAGAAAGTTATTGAACAAGGACTTGCTAATTACGCTGCAATGATTGAATCTGGCGGCACTTCATATACTAATGCAGAAACTGGTGAATAGATTAATGTCAACTTTGGCGATTATGCAAAGAAAGATGAAAGAACTGGTAAATATATCATTGATTAGAGATTACTTGAAGAAAGCAGATTTACTGATAAGTACAAAGAGTTAATTGAAGAACAAATTAGTATATATAATGACTATGTTGACAAATATAAAGATTCTGAAGACAAAGTAAGAAAAATTGAAAAAGAGCTTCAAGAATAGCGTGAAGCGGCAGTTAAGAACTATGCGGCGATGGAAAGCACTATTGCTGATATGCTCAAAGAGCAATACGAGAAAGAGGTAGATGCATTAAAAGAAAAGTACGATGCTATGAAGGATGCTGACGATGATTATCTCGATGCTTTGCAAGAAGCTATTGATAAACAAAGACAGCTTAGAGATTAGGAAAATGCTTGGGAAGATCTTGCATAGAAAGAAAAGAAGCTTTCTTTGATGCAGAGAGACACTTCCGGTGCTAATGAACTTGAAACTCGTCAACTTAAAGAGGAAATTGAAGACGACAGATAGAGTCTACTTGATGAAGCTATTGATAACGTTATTGATGGTTTGTCTAAACTTTATGAGTCACAACAAGAGCTTAGAGATTCAGAAGTTGAATTAAAGGATGCTCTTTTAGAGAATACTCTCTACTGGAATAGTCAGGCAGAAGGTCTTGCGACATCATTTACTTCAGCAGAAGAATATGCTCAATTCTTATCTTTACTTTCAACTGAATATGCTTCATTAACATTAGCAATGCAACAAGAGAAGTTAAATGAATACGGACAGGAATTCTCTTAGGCTTCTATGTATCTTGCGATGACTGCAATGGACGAAGCATCTTAGACAGGAGATTTCATTGTTGATACTGTTGCCATCAGCGGAGATGAAATAAGCACAATTGTCGCTGAAACATCTGAAACTTTCACGACAGAAGTAATAAGAGTATATGATGAAACTACTGAGGCATTTAATAAAGATTTGGAAAAGGCTCAATAGGAAATCGCAAAAGCAAGAGCAGAGCTTGAGCAAGCTATTGCAAAACTTAATGAACTTGCAACTAAAGCAAATGAAGCATCGGCAGCAATTACTAATGCTGGGGCAACCATTGATGTAGCTTCTGCTAATAATGGTTCTGGTGAAGAAAATAGTATTTCATCTCCATCTCTTTATGGCGTATTAACAAAAATTGGCATTGACCATAACGCGCTTGATGATATTTCTCATAAATACAGTGGATAGGAACAAATCGACGCAATGTTAACAACTCTTGGACAAGATAGACACAGAGAATGGACAGGAAAATTAAGTGATGAAGAAATTCAAGCACTTAAAGATGCCGGTCTCTCTGTTGGCAGTCTTGGTCAAACTGGAAAACCTAATAAATATATCATTGATGAGAATCGCTCTGTAGTTGAAGACTATGTCAAGAAAAATGCGGCTTCTTGGTATGGCGGTCATGTTTATGCAACTGGAGGCATGGTTGACTATACTGGTCCAGCTTGGGTAGACGGCACTCGTGAAAGACCCGAAGCGTTCTTAAGTGCAGAAGACACTGAGCGTATTGGTGAAGCTGCAAAAATTCTTTCTGACATCCCTTGGATGGACAGAGACACTGATAACACTTCAGTCGTTACTAATAATGGCGGTGACGTGAGTGTAGAAATAAATCTGAATATTGACCATATCTCTTCTGATACTGATATTGATGAAATGATTCAGAGAGTCAAGGACGAAATCGTAGATGTTGCACGTCCTGAAGGCACAAATGTAATCCTTCAGCAGCAACTCAATTAAACCTTGATACTACTACAGTGGCTAAAAGGGCATTGGAAATGTAAAGGGACTTAGTTATCTAAGCCCCTTTCTTTATTAGAGCAAGAGCAGCTAATTTTTACATTATAATAGATAAGAGCTTGACTTTACCCGTAATTTCGGGTATAATAAAGAAAAGTGAGGTGAAGAAAATGAAGCCTATTGATTTTTGTGGCTTCCGTTTTGGTAAGATTCACACAAGTGACCTACATCTGGAAGTCGTAAGTACCTCTGATAGATATGAGCCAAGAATTCTTCCAGCGCCTTCGGATACTATGCTTGACGTTCCTGGTAGCGATGGTCAGTACTATTTTGGTTCTGTTTATAAAAACAGAGAGATTACTTGTAATTTGGCTTTTGATAATGTTTCTGAATAGATTTACAGAAAGATTAGATAGCTATTTGCGACAGATAAGTTATAGGATTTAGTTTTCGATGAAGAGCCATACAAGACTTGGAGAGCGAAGATTAAATCAAAACCTGAATTCAAGTCTCTTTGTTTTACTGATAAAGAGTCTGGTGAGAGAGTTTACAAAGGTACTGGTAAACTCGTTTTTATTTGTTACTTCCCATATGCTTTTGGTTTTGACAAATATGTTGTAAGGGCGGCAGATTATTATACTCTTAACCCTCCACAGTGTATTATCCAAGAAGCATATAGTGACAATACTTTCGTTAAAAGTAAGAAAGACTCCGTTGATGTTCGTCATTTGCCGGAGGACATTAACTATCATTATAATACAAACCCAAGTGATTACGAGGGCGGCACAACAGAAGCTCATATTAACGCTCCTAAGTTTAGGGACAAAACTCATAGAAACCGCTTAGGAAGAGATTGGGAGCCTAATGATAAAACACCTTGGAGAACTGGTTTTCCTACATATGACCAGGTTGTAACAGGAGAGCTGTTCTTTGATACACCTGATGGAGAAAAATCTCTTATCGATGTAAGAAGCTATTGGGACAATGTACCTGAATGGGAGAGTACTGCAAAACTTCTTTATACTCCTACTCTTGATTACGATTAGGAACTTATGTATTTGCCGCAGTATTCAAAAACTGATTTCATCAATATGGACCTCGGCTTTAATAGTGGCAAAGCAATGATTGGTTCTCGTATGCTTGTGTATAATCCAGGTGACCTACCTGTTGAATGGGAGATTCGTTTTGATGAGAATAAAAGAAGTTTCTGGTCCTGCCGCGGCGGCACGAAGTTTAGAATTAGACGCTTTAACGTTGAAAGATTAAGCATTGAAAACGCTGTTGATTGGTGCGGACTTACTACTTATGAAGCGGCAGACAACGAGCCTTATAAATATGGTACTAAGTATTTTAAGAGAAGAAAAGTTAATATGCACGAAATAGTTGAGGCTCTTGAAAATGGTGATATTGATTTTGATTCTTTGCCACCAATTAGAAAACCTGGAGTACATGCAGAGATTAATTCTTTCTATACAAAAGAAGAATTAATTACTGCTTTACGAATGGGAATAATGCCAGCTGACAAGCAATGGGGCAACAAAAACTACGTTTATCCAGATAAACCTTTCAATGAATTAACATCATCAGAGCTTAACAATTATATCGGCTCTGGAATTCAATCTGATAAAATAACTTTTAATTTACATTTAGATGATGAAGCATGGCAATAGCTCATTCCAACATTAACTCTTACAGGACTTGGAAAGGCACACCCTCATCATTGTTATTATGTTGAGCCAATTCCTCGTCAGAAACTTGGACACTATATTAAACTTTTCTATTGGCAGACAATTCAGTGGAGAGGAGATAGACTTCCTACTGGAAATTGGGTTGCCGATTTAAGATATGGAGAACTCGCAAAAGATGTATTAGTTAAAATTACAAATGAAAAAGGTGAAGAAGAAATTCGTGTTAAAGACATAAACAATCCTCTTGTTAATTTCATTAGAATGTTTGCAAATGTTAGTACAGAAGGCGTTGTTACAAATGCACTGGAACGTGGCAATACATATAGAGAAATTTATAAAGACCTGGATTTCGAGAGAGGAATTGAGCTTGCTAATAGATATGAAGAATTGTTTGCGGGTTGCATTACTGAAGAGGAAGAATATGAGCTTTATTGGGAAACCTTAAAAATGTTGCTTAGAGAATTTACTCCAATCTTGAAAAAGACATATGATGATTGGTGGTTTTCTCTTGATTATAGTGAAAGACCTAACCATCATAAGCCAACTGAAGAAGAAATGATTAACCAATTCATTGATAGCTATATCAATCACCCTTCTGAATTTATCAATTCAGATATGAGAGATTTGGATTATGCGAATGATGTCTTTAATGGATATAAAATGCCAGAATGGATGACCAATGACTACATTGAAATTGACCAAATGGCATTGTCTGGTGTGGAAACTGCGAGACAATTCTTAGAAGCAGTTGGTGAAGGAACTGATAAGGTGTTTACAGGTTCTCGTAGACAATATACTGATACAGATAGACAGCATCTTATCGAAGCTGGTATCTATTCAAAGTTAATCAATACTCTTGATAACACAATCGGTGTTGGCGGATATATTAATGACCTTCTTGATGATTATTATTACCTCAATACTGATAATCGTATGCTTTATACTACTGTGAATCCTTATGGTATGGAGTTTGTATATAAGCCAAATAAGGTTGTTATGAATGATGCTATTACACAAGGTAAGTGGTTTAAACTCCCTCCTGGTTGGTCATTAATTTGTGTTGAGCCAGTCGTTGATGAGTCTCTTTGGGGCGGCAAGCGTTGGGAAGATGCAAGACCTTATGATTGGGGTTATGGCGGCGATTTAAACAGAAATAAGCGTGAAGTTCAATAGCTTTACGATTATGTCTATGATTTAGCAAGAGAGGAGTTCTTCAAAGTTTATCCTAAAGATAGTATTATTAAAAAGATTATTCCAGAGGAAAACTTAGAAGGATATGAGGATACTCATGATAGCATAAATGGTACTGAAGACCCAGTAGATGAATTACTTAAATTCAAAGTTTGGTATGAAAGTTAGCTTTAGTTCCACGAAAGTTCTGAGTGGTATAACTACTTTGCAAAAAGTTTGTTTAAGAAGTACAAGAATGATGGTGAGTACACATTCTTAAAAATTATAAATAGTATTTGGTCAAGCATCGCTCCATATTATACCTGGACAGTAAATCGTGGTGTCTGGACTGACCCCGATAAGACTGAAGGACATGGTCCTGACCTTGATGATTTTGATATAACTGGTCGCCCACTTCGTTGTATTAACAATGATATTAGTGACTGGTGGTGGTATGCTTGTAATTATGTATGGGCAAACTTCCCTCCACTTTACTGGGCAGTAGCAGATATGTTAAATAGATTACAGATTAAATACACACCTTTGTACTATTAAGTGAGGTGAGACAATGGCAATTTAGAAAAGACCATATGAGCTTTCAGTTTGGGTAGAAAAGCTCAATGGAAGTAATTCTAAAATTGAAGAAAAGGGTGTCATTATTGGCGCCCACGACATGTCTTATCCAGGCAAGGCAACTAACATTGTGCTTAAAAGGGAAATTAAGGGTACTAATACCCTTACTTTCCAGTTGCCTGATAGATATTTCGATTCTTTAAAGGGAGAATATGTCCGCAATGAATTTGCTGATTTAATTGCTCCTGAGACTAAGCTCAAACTTTTCTACAAGGATAGATGGTTTGAGTTCTTTGTTAAGAAAGTTGACGATAAAAAGCAGTTTAAGAGCTATATGAAATCATTTACTTGTACCGATGCTTTTATCGACGAACTTTCAAGAAATGGTTATGGTATTGCTTATGATACCGACCTTTACAATAACGTCGAAGAAATTGGTACATTTACAGAAGAGACTCTTGAAGATAGTATTTGGCAATATCATCCTGAGAATAACTGGGGTGATTTTACTGAGTATAAGGAAGAAAAACTTTATCGTATTCCAGTTAGTTGTTTCGGCGGCAGCATTAACGGCTATAAATTAAATTTTGAACTTGAATAGAAACAGCGTGATGAAATTAAGGAAAAGACTGGTACAGATTTCGTAGAAAATGTTTTCACAGGAGATACTCGTCCAGTTGAATTAAGTGACGATTTGGCACATGGCTTCTTCTGGGATGAATACGTTGAAGATGGCACGACCCGTAATGCCCTTACAAAAGAATACCATACTGATATTCCAAATGATGGATATATCTATGTTCCTTACTCATGCCTCGGTTTCTGCTATGGTAGAAAAGAAGAGCCTAATTTTACTGAGGAACTTAAGTATGACAGGGCGGCGACCGAAACTGCGATTGCCGTGAATGGAAAATTGATTCTTGCCCCTCAGTCTGTTGACCCAAGAACTATCATCCAGTTCTATGCGATTCCTGATACTGGCATATTAGAACTTGACGATGGCGGAGTTATTATGAATAAAGATTATACTTTCTTCATGACTCTTGCTGATTGGAATAATATGGTAAATTGGGACGGGAATAATAAGTGGTGGTATATGTTTGAAGATACCAGACTTGTTCATGGCGAAATACTTGGCGCGACAGATTTGGAGAGTCCTACAATTAGTCACACATTTAAGTATCTTGCTAATGGTGATGAAGAATATATCGATGGAGATGAAACTAAACATAGAGACAAATTCATTGGAACTGACTATGAATCTCGTGGCAATAAATGCGTTACTTATGATGGCTATTTAAGTGATATAAAAGAAAATAGTATTATCAAAGGTAAGAAATTTTCAATTACAAACAGAACGGAAGTTAATATTTCTGAAGAGATTGACCAGTATACCACAATCTACAATGCCCATGCGGATGACTTCGCAGAGGAGTATAGTAGTGAAGATTGGGATTATAAAACAGAACCACACGCAGAAGGAGATAGACAGTACCGTGTTTGTTCTAAACTTGCAACTCGTCAAATAATTCCACAGTTGGCGCGAAACTTAGTACAGAACGGTACAGACATGGACTCTGTAGACGGATGGTCACCAATGACTTATCTTTTAGAAGATGCCATTTTTATTACTCCTTCGGTATCATTACGCGGCGTTGTTAAAGACAGTGCAGATGAAAACATTGTTACTTCCGCGCTTGTATACAATCCAGCTTAGGCACGTATCGGTCGTAGAATACAGGCAGTGCTTATACCTAATGCAGACTTGGGTTCTTTAAAGTTCTTTTATAATGGTCATTCTTATGAATGGAATGAGTTATAGGATTATGACTTAAAGAATCGTATTATCGCTGTAAGAAATGACGCGGCATCAGCAGAAGGCAACTCAATTGACTTGTGTGCAATTGGTTTGAGTATATACTACAAGGGTTATCCAGATAAAGTGAATGAAAACAATTAGTTGGTGCCAGATACAACTTAGCCATCAATCTTTAAGTATCTTTGTGATAAAGGAGACTTTGTATATAGAGCAATAAATGATAAGCTCTTTACCCTCACTCCTATGTCTGGAGATAAAGAATTTATATACACTGGAGAGATTGACGGCAAGGTTGATTATTCTTACGAGTCAACAGAATGGATTTTTAATGGAAGTAATGCTTTTAATATCAAAAGAAATGATGACAATACTGGTGTCTCAACTGTTCATAAAACAGGAGATATCACTACAAATCATGGTTAGGATATCGTAAACTTCGGTATTATCGGTCAGGATAAGATAATCGAAAAAGATAAAATTTATTGCCTTGGTATTTCTGCTTGGGCATTAAGCAATTTTAAAATAAAGATTGGTAAAGGTACTCTAATTTCAGAAGGACAATATGAGTTTGCTAATGACAATATCATTTCTATTGAAATTGGTAAAGTTACTGAGACTTCTGAGCCTGATTTTATGTATGATTTATATTCAGAAGAGCCTGAAGGATTAACAGATGATAAACAGAATATTGTTATTCCTGAATTACCTCCTTAGAAATTTATCTTATTCAAATCAAAATAGCAAATTGAAAATCCATACATTGTTATTGAAAGCGCAAAGAGAATTACTCTTTTGAAATTGTATTTATTTGAAGCCTATACAAAGGGTATGGATTGCTTTCCAACTGAAGAATCAACATACAGATATAGCGGAAGAGACCTGTTTTGGCCGCCTCGTGATACTATAACATTGATTGATAAGGATACTTGTGTTCTTTCTTCTGTTTATAGCGACGAAGAAATGAGAAAAATGATTATCTTTGAAGACCAAATTATGTTGGGTTCTACATATGGATACCAGCAATACTTCATTCAGCGTCTTAAAACTTATGATGGTAAGTTCTATGATACTATGGGTAAGAAAGAATTCATTGCGGCGAAGGAATAGGAGGATGACGTTCTTCCACTTGATGCGGCGAATTATACAGAAGACGATTATGAGATTCAGACAAATTATATCAATTTAAATAAGTGTACTCATTATATTGCAGATGCTCCTATTGAAGCTTGTGATTGTGATTACGGACATACTTGCTATTATCAGAAATTCGGTTATTGTCCTTTCAGATTTAAAACCGAAAAACATAATCGTCGTATTAGAACACTTAGCATAAACAAATCTAACCGTTTCAATATTATTCAACAGACAAGTAAGGTATTTGAGGTTTATCCACAATTCTATATTGAACATAAGTCAAACGGTTCTGTTATTAAGGCTGAGGATGGAACTTACCTTAAGAAGATATTCTATATCACAGAAAAGGGTAAGGAAAATAAAGTCGGTTTTAGATATGAGAAGAACCTTAAAGATATTAGTAGAAATGTAGTCAGTGATAAAATTGTTACTAAACTCTATGTTCTGGATGTAGATAGTGAACTATCTAAGACAGGTTTATGTTCAATTAAAACCGCAGAAGATAACCCTTCAAAAGACAGCTTCTTGATTACTCTTGACTACTATATTGAGAAGGGTATGCTTGATAGAGATGAGGTTTAGCAAGACCTATATGGTACTACTCCAAATGTTGAAGTCGAAGTTGACGCCGATACGATTCCTTCAGGATTCTTAAGTCAGTTAGGTTATTACAATACTCAATATGATGAATTATCTAATAAGATAATTAACTTACAAGACGCTTCATATACTGAATTGGAAGCTAACTTGACCGTTAATTATGAAGGTATTATTACCGCACAAGAATAGATTCTGAAAATTAAGAAACAGATAAATAAGTTCAAAGAAGCCTACGGCATGGATAAGACTCTTGAAGATTAGACAACATATCAGAACTATTTAGCAAAGTTATCTGAATAGCAGTCAATCTTAGTGCAGCTAATTTACTCAACATTCTTTACCAATGGAGAATGTGACCTTAATAAGGATATATGGAATCATGAATGTTTCAAGAATACTCGGGGCGATCCAGCGTAGGCATGGCCGCCTGAGCCAGGAACCGAGGTTACTGCAATTGAGTTCTTTGATTAGATTATTGACCTTGAAGAAAGTAAGAAGTACTGGCTTGATAAGCATGATTATTCTTGTGGTATCCTTGGTCAGTTTAATAAAGAATACATTCAGATTCAGTAGTGGAAACGAGAAAGAGCAAGTTATCTTAAACTTATCAACCAAATTTCTACAGCTTTTTATAAGAAGTATGAACCATACCTAAAAGAAGGTACTTGGTCTGATAGTAACTATCTTACTGACAATGCTTACTATTTTGGCGCACTTGATGTTGCGGCAGATGGAAGTATTCCAAAGGTTACTTATTCAATCAGTGTTATTGACTTAGCACCGCTTAGTGAAGAGTATGAACAGATTTATGATTTTGACCTTGCTGATATTACTTATGTTGAAGATATTGGTATGTTCGGTATCAATAAACATACAGGACTTCCAAATAAACTTAAGGTTCTTGTTTCAGCAGTACAGGAAGGACTTGATGACCCAAGTAAAGATACTATCTCAGTATAGAACTTTACAACATCATTCCAAGACCTATTCCAGCAAGTAACTTCTTCCGTTCAATCATTGACATATAATGAGAATATCTATAAGCGTTCATCAAACTTTACTTCACTTCAGAACATTACTAATTCAAGTTTACAAGGTGCGCTTGATACTAATGACTTAACGCTTCTTGATACTGATGAGAATAATATTTAGGTTGACAATACTGGTACAAATGGTAGCGATATTAACAATCATGCGAATAAATATAAACTTGATGGTCAAGGTTTATTCTTCTCTAATGACGGTGGACAGCATTGGAGCGTTGGTGTAGGTCCAAGTGGTATCAATGCTGATTATATTAAAGTTGGTACACTTGATGCCGGCAAGATAAGAATCGCTGATAGTCAGTATGTTTACTTTGCTTGGGATAAGGATGGTATCGTAGCTTATCGTGACCCTCAAGCTATTAACACTGATAGAAGGAATATTAACGATGCGGCGATATTTAACAAATATGGTCTGAGTATTGTTAATAATGGAAACATCAAACTTCGTGCAGGTTATAGCTATACTGGTAATAATACTGGTATTGGTTCTGAAACTGAAGTCGGTGATGAAGTTGGCTTCTACTTATACAATAGCGAAAGCGAAGTTATTTTCAAAACAGAAGCTTCAACTTCACAAGATGGTGACCAGGCGGCAAAGGAAACTGCTGTAATTAAACTTATTGGTGAAATGCTTGTAACAAACAATGCAGAATTATCTACCACAGGAGCAACTCCATATAGAAAGAAGATTGTAAGTACAAGAATGGAGAGTTATTACAAAGTTAACACAGGTGATTTTAGAAACAATCAAGATACAATTGCTCAGATGTCTTATAGCAATGGAACGTTGACGATTACAAATCTATATAGTTCACTTGGAGAAGCAATTGCCTTTGCATTAAATAAATTTGGCAACATAACTACCGTTGAGCATATCATCGGAGAGGAGACCAAAATTTATAATGTTAGCAATTTCACTACTGGCGCGACAATCTTTATATCTCCTGTTTCTAATCAATACGTATCAGCTACGGAACATAGTTTCTCTTATTAGGAACAGACTGGGCCGCCGGAAGGAGAAGACCCTCCAGCTCCAGCTCCAACAATCCACCAAATCTATTATCATATAGACACAGCTTCAGGTTATCCTACAATTTCTATAAGAAATTATGCAAGTATGCAAGCTAATCAGATGAGAATAATTACTACTGATAATAGTGAAACTCGTGACCCTTCTATCTCAGCAGAAGTGTGGGCAGTTATTAGAAACACAAATACAAAAGAAAATGGAACATATCATTATAATTATATAGAAGGAGAAACGCTTACTGTTTATAACTGTGGAGAAGATTCTTATTATACTGAAAAAGGTCTGCCAGATTCAACTTCAATTGGAGAAGGTTCTGTTGCTCTTTATCTTAATAACAAAACTGACCTTCAATCAAGCGACGTATCTGATGATAGTAGACTATTTGTTTGCTGTGCTTCAGACAGAGACTCTGGTGGCAGAGCAACAATAAGAAATATTTTTTCAATACTTAAAGACGGCTCATTGTATATCGGTGGTTAGATTAATGGGCAACAAGACCCAGCAGACTTACCTGACCAAATTTCGATAAGCGATGCTGGTATTTATATTGACAGAAATGGTTAGTTAATTATGGACTTTAATCATATCATTGGCGGAGATGGAAAAGACTTAACTGAATACATCGCGCAAGAGATTGCAACCAATAATGATGCTTTAAGACCATTAATGGAAAGTATTGCAGCAAATGCAACAGCTGGACTGGCAGGCGCCGACCATACACACCATATACCTGAAAGAGGATTAAATACTTATAATGTAAATTATGAACATTACAAAGCTATAGGTAGTGGTTAGCCTGATTGGTATAGAGAGAATGGACCAATTACCGATATAGACTTGTGGATTGAAAGCAGTAACTATAGAATAAAATTAGCAGACCTTATTTCTGGTTTAGGATGGGGAGGTTTTAATATATAATGATTTATTCAGCAGATAAACTTAGAAATTTATCAGTTCTTATTGGTCGACTTAAAACTAAAACTTTTTCTATTGAAACTCAATATAAGTTTCTTAAATTGCTTAAAGTAGCTAAAGAGGAGCAGGAATATGTTGACGAACAATAGGTTTTTCTTTTAGATAATTATGCCGAAAAAACAGAAGATGGTAAATTTATTATGTCAGAAGACGGCGGCTTCAAGATAAAGAAAGAGTATCTCAATACTTGTACTCAGAAAATTATCGAAATCAATAAGCGTCAAGTACAGCTCCCTGACCTCTACTTCTCGCTTGATGAATTGAAACCTCTTGAACTTACCCTTGAAGAACTTGAGCTTCTTGAACCTTTCATTAAATAAAAAGAACCCCTCACAATAATGTGAGGGGTTTTCTTTATCCAAACTATACCATAGCATTTCGTTTTCTATCATTTGCCGCCCAACGACCAATTAAAACGGCATCTGCTTCGTCTTGTGTTACATTAACATCATAAAGTGATTTAACAATCAGCTATGCACTCTTTTTCTTATCATTTCTGCTTCTTCCCTTAACTTCGTTAAAAGCTCTCCATGTGGCAGGCGGCACGATTTTATAAATCTTACCGTTCTCATAACAGTAGTTCTTGAGAACACCTTGTAAATGAGCAAGTTTCTTAAAGGTTACTACCTATTCTCCACCATCGAAAACTTGTAACTAAATATCTTCAAATACTACCAAATCAGGTTTCCACATCTGAATCATTGAAGCAACCCATTGCTTGGTCTTCATAATCCTTTCTGTACTATGAGAGCCATCAGATTCCCAGTGACCGAACTTGATTAATTCTTCATCATCAAAAACGGACCAGCCACTTGTAATACTTGCTTGGTCAAAAGCTAAGATTCTAAAGCCCTTACTCTTAGGAGCAGAATCATTCATCTGATAATACTTATTACTCTTACAAATTGGACACTGCTTATGGCGGCGCCAGTATTCCATTGTAAAATAATTTTCATGTCCGTTGGGGCACATGAAATTCATTTGAGTTTTTAAATTGGTATAGGAGTCAGAGAGAAGCTTCCAACCCTCTGACTCCACTTCTGCTTTTATATCTTCATATTTAAGTTTAGCCACTTAAATCATCCTGCGTTTGCCGCCTTATCTGTACTTCCGAAACCACCGTCGCCGCGAGAAGTGGTTCCCAGCTCATCTACTGTTGCAACCTCATTCCACTTAATCATTGGAGTAGGAGCAATCAACATCTGAGCAATTTTCATTCCCTTTTCAATAACATAAGGAACATCGCCTGCGTTCCAAATAGGAACTCCAATCTCGCCGCGATACTCTGTATCAATAGTACCGGGAGTATTAGGAATTCTTAACTTGGTCTTTACACTAAGACCAGAGCGAGGTCTAATCTAAACCTCATAGCCCGCAGGAATTGCAATTGCGATACCGGTCTTAACAATCTTTGTTTCACCAGGCTGAATTGTAACTTCCTCAACTGCTGAAATGTCAGCTCCTGCATCAGTAGGATGCGCATACTGAGGAATTACTGCATCAGGATTGAGTTTTGTGATTTTAACCTCAACCTGAGTTCTTCCGCTCATAAGAAGCTGTTCATGAATATCCGCAAGAGCATTAAACAGAATTACAAAGAATTCCTTCTTGTTATCTGAAAGGTCAGGCTCCTGAGAAATATCGTGAATGATTTCCTCGTAGTATTCCTTTTCCTCCTTCAAGGTTTCGGTTGTAACACCCGGAACAAGAGTAAGAGCTTCCTTCTGTTCTCTCTGGAACTTTTCTGACTTAATAATGTCCATGAAGCTCTGCTTAAAGCTGGGCCACAGCTGGTCGAACTGTTCATCAGGCAATTGAACAAATTGCATCATTGTATCAAAGCCGTCTTTATTTGGAACTCCTGCAAAAAGTTCCTCAATCTTCGTTGTCTTCATCTTCGTATAAACCTCCGTTTACATCATTGCAAATTTCATCAATAACACCGAGTTCAATAGCTTTCTTAACATCGAACCACCAGTCTCTATCTTTCTACTCTTCATAGAGCTTCTTAGAAATCTTTGTTGTACCAAGAACAAGATTCTTTAATTGCTTACGCTGATAAACATAGAACTTGTGGTTCTGGTCAACTCTGTCGGCATTACCTGCAATAACCGTACTACCTTCATGGAAAAGGAATGAGGCGTTAGGATATGCCATACGCTTGTGTCCTGCAATACAAATGAAGAAGCCACCGCTATAAGCTGAACCTGTTGCAATTGTATAAACAGGAGTTTTAGAATTTCTTATCGCATCAACAATCTGAAGGGTTGAAACAAGTTCACCGCCAGGCGAGTTAATGTAAACCTGAATTGGGATTCTCTCCTCAACTGGAGTTTCATCGAAAGCGTCTTCAGAATTCCAGAACTGAATACGTTCGAGAACATACTGTGCAAGTTCGCCATCAATCGCGTCGATATAAAGTTTACGTTCGATAAACTGCTGTCTGTCAAGAACATCGTCAGGACTGAAGCTGTTTTCTGGAGCAGTAAATAAATCCATGTAGCAAGGACCATTTTCCTTTCCACCAAGTTCGGTGTAAAGTTTCTCCATATCCTTGAGAAAATCTTCCTTAGACTTTAACTTACCATTCTCTCCACAAAGGTCAATTTTAATTGATTCTGCCATTTACTTAGTCCTCCCTTTTGTTGATTTCTTCCTATAATTCCTTAATCTCCTATGTGAGTTCGGAGATTCGAGGATTGTAGGTGAATAAATTGAGCTATTCATTAAGAAGTTCTTTCTCTTTCTTTTCGAGTTCAAACTTCAAAACGTCTAATGAAAAGTTTGTATAATCCATATCAATCCCTCCTTTATATTATAATTATAACATAATTGATTAGTAAAGTCAAGAATCTCACTTCACGAAATATTCTTCACATAGTTCATCATATGTGATTTTTGTAGGGTCTTGCTGGAGCATTAATCGATATGGGAATGTGATATATTTATTCGGGTCCCAGTTGATTCCAAGAAATTCTTTGAAAGAAATTCTTCCTGCGTTATTCCAACGAATTAAATCAAGTATGAACGGGTCAGTTTCATATGTTGAATACATTGGAGTTCTTATATCAAGTATTTTTGAAATAAGTATCTATGCCGTTAACTCCATAGCATTACCGGTATTAAAAACGACGCCGCGGCAGGACGATAAATAAATCAGCTTATCTGCATCTATTTGCCAAGGGACAACTATTCTTGTGTGATTACCATATGGTTTCTTGAGGAATTTAAACATCTTATCTTCTTCAGATTTATCAACCTTTAAACTATAAATGAAATCAATGTTGTTATCATAGTGGTCAAAGATTTCTTCCCAATCTTCCTCGTCAAGGAAGTTTCTATCGGTAACATAGGTCATTGCCGCTCCGCCTTTAGCTCCCGCAAAATTTTTCTCTCTCCAATCAATTATACTATTGTTTCTGATTGACTTATACAGAGTTATGTTTTTAATTTTATTACTGAATAAGTCATAAGGCTCGAATGAAGGAGCGAACTCCATTGTCTTTGAAGAGATGCCAGAAGTTCCGTAAAAGCCAAAACCACAAAATTTTCCTTTATCCTGATTGATGACAAGTTTCTTTGGAACCTCCAATTTCGGATTATCTTTAAAGTAAAAAATCTGATTGTATCTTCCTGTCTTTTCATAAGGCTTCATCATAATAACCTAATGTCCTTCTGATTTAAGCCTTGCGTAAGCCTACATGAGAGGAAGGCTTATTGAAAAAGCCTTCCCGTGATGCAGGTCTATATCATATAAACCAATTGTTGCCATTACTCCTCTACCTCCGCACGTTCTGTTGTAGATTTAGTGATGAATCCCTCTTCGTCCATTTCTTCAATTTTCTCAAAGAGAGGAAGAGTAGTACTCTTATATTTCTTAGGTACGAAATCATCATCACGACGAATACCGGTTATAATCAACTTATTACCTCTTGCGAAGAAACTCTTCTCAATAATCGTCTTAGTACCATCAGGATTTTTTCTACTAATTTGTCTATCCCACTTTGCGTATTGATTCTTCCAAACCTTTACGTTTACAACCTGCATTGTAGGAGTTAAGAGAACTACTGTACTCTTATTCTTATCCTTATCAATAACAGTTCCGCAGATTCTTGAAATCTCGTACATTCTAATTACGCCGCCATCCTTTGTTGTGAACTCAGACGCAATTACTGGTTCTGGGTCAAGACTCTCGAAATCCACAATTCCATATGCTCTTTTGTTGAGATTTGCAAGTTCATGATTGTGGCAATATGTACCAAGAGCATCCATATCCCATTTATCAATCGAACCAAGAGCATACTTATTACGAACATCTTCGAAAAGACTTCTGTTCAACGCACCGAGGATTTTTTCCTGATTTGCTTTCATCCATGCTCTTACTGGATTCATTGCCTTATCATATGTGTTATCCCATGTTGACTGTTTAATCAGAGCGTGATTATCCTCACCATCAATTACCATATCTACAAGCACATCGGTGTCATAATTCTCCATAAAGAATCTCATTGCGATATGGTTGAGATAATAATAATCTCCCTGCTTAAACTTTCTAATATACTTAGTGAAGTTATAAACCTTTGCTTCGAATGACAACTCCTCTGGAATGAGTTGCTTATTATACAACATTGTCATATTCTGCAAAGTGATACGCTTTTTCTTATCTGCGATAAGTTCAAGATAAGAATTCATTGTATTCTCTCTGTCACCATAGATGTTATCAAATGTACCCGCCTTAATTAAGGAAACCATTTGAGTTTTATTAACCTTAACCTTATTAGTAAAATCTTCAAGAGAAGTATAAGGACGGTTCTCCATAATTTCATAAACAAGGCTTGTACCAATTCTGTCAATACCCTTTAAACCATAAATGATTGCATTACGCTCTGCATCAGGTTTAAAGATAAGGTCTGATTTATTGATGTCTGGCGGCAAAACATTGATGCCTGCCTTTTTAGACTTACCAAGAGCAACACTAATCTTACCATAGTTAACGCTCTTGTTCTTATATTTCTTACTAATTGCTTCAATGAGGTCATCTTCATCAACTTCCTCAATATCCTGCTCTGCCATTTCTTCCAGCTCCTTGTCCACATCTTCTGTGTCAAGTAAATCTGCACCGCCGGCATTTGTAATCAAGCAAGCACAATTCCAATAAATATCAGAATATGTTGTTGCAAGATAAAGGGTCTGAATACCAACGAATGAATAAGCAAGAGCATGAGGTTTTGCGAATGAGTATCCCATCTGAGGGCCCATTGTTGTCTTCCATACATATTCGCCAAATCTCTTTGTTGGACAAGCATTTACAAACTTTTCATGAAGAGCAGGAATCTGGTCCATTTTCTTCTTTGCAACTATCTTTCTTGTCGCATTTGCTTCTGAAAGACTAAAGTTTGCAATCTTTTCGTCCATACAGATTTCCATCATATCCTCCTGTGAAGAAGGAACTCCACAGTTAGGAAGATAATATGGTTCAAGAGTTTTAATCTGCTCTTCTGTAAGACCAGCATCCTTTGCCTCCATATACCAGGCTCTCATATCTTCCTTAAGACGGCAATATCTGTCAAGAGGTCTTTCCTCACCAGGCTCACCCATAAGTCTCATTACATACCACTATAGATTTCTCTACCAACTGGGTAATTGTTTGTGGTCTGGACTATCTTTTACCTTACGGCACACCATTTCGTTTTGCGTATCAATAGCAAACCTACTCTCTGTCTCACCAGAGATAGTCTCTACAGGTTTATTGATTCACCTTTCTTAACGGAAAAGTTTTTTCTGGAAATAAATTAACCATTTTTTTAATCTATCCATTATTTACTTTTCTAACTGTCGCTGCACTTAAATTTAACTATTTAGCTATTTTAGCACAAGATAAATCTGTATTTTCTATCATATCAATAATAATCTAATAGTCTTCTTTATTTGGAGAATTTGAACTTTTTCTTATTGGATAAGTTATATTTTCGTGAAATAATCTTGAACCATTGTTTATATCACTTAAATAAGAATATGACATATTAAATTGTTCAGCTATTTCTTTAAGATTCTTTTCTCCTTTTAATTCTTTCACAATATTTAGAAAATCATTTTCATATTTAGAAGGAACTGGAGCAGTTTTATTAGCCATTCCACCTTCTGTTAAATTGTACCCATTTGGTGCTATTGTATTATATTTATTTATATAGTATTTTTCTTTTTCATCAATTAATTCAGTTGGGATATTATCTTCTAAAATATCTATTTTAAAATTATTTAATCCATATTTTCTTATTGCTTGATGAATTAATTGATTATATCGAGCTTCATTATAATTTGTAAAAGAATCATCTTTATGCTATTTAACTCTTCTTTTTAAATTATTTGTCTAACCTACATATTTTTTATTGTTAATTAAATTTGTGTAACAATACACTAAGTGCATTTTATATCACCTCCCATGAGGTGAATCAATATTTCCCACGGGATTACCATACCTATGCCTCCCGGCAGGAGCTTCAGGCTTCCCCGTTAGCTAAGATTAAATCTTAACCCCTTTGATTAAAGGTAAAGTGTGTAAGCGCCAATGTCGACGCATTTGCGTTAAGCATATCAGTAGGATTCTGCGGCTTAACCTGCTTTGCAGTTGCAAGACCAACACCTGTACTGAACTGGAATACATCAAGAACTGTACCGTTACTAAGTGCATCCCAAATCTTCTGGTTATTAAGGTCAAGAACGTCAGGATGAAGATACTTATTATAAACCTCTCTTAAGTTCAAGGTTGGGTCAATTAAATTATCCTTCTGAAGCAAACTAATTGCAATTGTGAGTTTGTCACAAATTTCAGTTACAAGGAAGTCATACTTAACGTCTCCAAGTTCCTCTGCTTCGTGAAGAGAATACTGTGTTGTCAAATCTCCGTTCGGGCTTCTCATAATTGCTCCAGTTTCAAATGGAGAATCATTATAAAGAATAACACCCGATGCATGCTGTCCTCTCTTATTTACAAGACCATCAATAGACTCGATGATTTCAAGAAGACCCGGATACTTGTCAAGCTCATTTGCCAACGCTGCAATAGGAGCCCTACCTTTTTCCTCATTACCATAAACGGCATCATGAATTGACCAGAGGAATCCACGCTCCTGAGGAATAAGTGAACTAAGATACTGTGCTGTATCTGTATCAATGCCATCAGGATACCACTCTGAACGATAACCACGACAAGCTGCGGCAATTGCAGAACGAGTACCCTCTGTACCATAAGTACAAACCTGAATAACATTAAGCTCTCCACGCTCCTTACGAAGGGCGGCGAAAACAGCAGCTCTCTTTGAAGGAGTAAGGTCGATATCAATATCAGGAAGCTCTACACGCTCTTCATTAAGAAAACGCCAATACTTAAGTCCCCACTTCAGTGGGTCAAGCTGGGTTATACCAAGAAGATAGTTACTTAAAAAACAAACTGCTGAACCACGTCCAGGACCCACGATTGAACCGCAATCCCAGAACAAGTTAATCATATGCTGGAAAGTATTGAAATACTCATACAGACAGTTGCCGAGTTTCTCTCCAACTACCTTAATTACTCTTGCTTCTGTTTCAAGAGCAATCATATACTCTTCTTTTCCAAAAAGTCCTTTATCAATCATACTGAGTAAACATTCTGTTACCCAATACTTTTCCTGTACATTATCACTCTGAATAAGCTGTGTAAGTACCGGACAGTCATCCGCCCAAACCCAGTTTGGAGTTACTGGACAATCCTTTGGTACAACTTCAACTCTCGGAATGATTGGTTTTCTGAAAATTTCATAAGTGCCAATCTTATCATAAATTTCCATTGAGTTTGCACAAAATTCTGCGAACTCTTCCTCAGAGAAAGTCATACTAAGATTTCCATATGCTTCTTCATTATCCATCATATGAGCGAAAGTATAGAAACCATCAACTTCACGCTCACCGTCTTTTGAGTTAAGATAAGCCTTATGAACAGGACGCTCTTTTGCAGTAAGATAATGCGCGTCAGAACCAATTACCATTTTAATATTGTAATACTTCGCAATATTCTTTACTCTTGCATTGAACTTAATCTGGTCCTTTGTATCTGCCGCGGCAATCTCAATGTAGAAATCTTCTCCAAACAGACTAAGATTCCACTTGATGAAATTATCAATTTCAATCTTCCAAAAACGAATTGCCGTTTCATCATTTGCCTGCTCTGCCTTAATCAATTCTGCTACGAAATGAGGAAGCTCACCACCAAGACAAGCGGTAGTTGCAATCAAAGTATTCGGATACTTTTTAACGATTTCCTCAAGTTCCTTCTTCTCTGTTGGAACTCTCATCATGCCGCGAGAACTGAAACCATTATACCAAGCGATTGAACTTAACTCTCTTAATGCACGGTGTCCTTCAGTGTTTTTTGCAATCAAAATGTAGTGCCAATATCTTTCAATATTAGTTCTATCATTAACAAGATAAATCTCATTACCACAAGCACACTTAAAGTCTTCAGGAATTTTACCTGCCTTTTTAAGTTCCTTTTCACACTTCAACCATTCTACATGACCTGCAACAGTCTCATGGTCTGTAAGTGCAATACCGGACATTCCCAGCTCATACGCCTTCAGAATCATATCCTTCGGACGATTGATAGAGTCAATCAATCTGAAGTTGGAAAACATACTGTGAGAATGGTCGTCAAATCTTTTAAGTGCCTTTAAATCCATAATATACCTCCAATCAGTATCGCCGAGTAATCATACAGGGATACTCATTATTTATATATTTCCTACTTTCTATAATAATTATACCATATTTTAACAAAAAAGTCAAGACTTTTTAGCCTTGACTTTCCTTATCACTGTTTCTTTTTCTTTTCACGCTCTTTCTGGATTTCTTTGTTGCGGCGATTCATATCGTCCTTCATCTTATCAATCTTCTTCTTGTAGTTCTCCTTCTCGTCCATGTGGAACTTCATTGATATATCCCTCCAATTTATCTTTAATAGCTTGCATTATCTCGTACTCCAAGATATTTGTTTGTCTACGAATGGACTCTTCGAAACTTATCTCACCAGCTAAACCGCGGCAGACTTCGTCCATCAGTCCTTGTCCTTTTACCATTGCTTAACAAGGGTAACAATTACCCATTCGTCGATAATCTCGCCCTTAGACTTTTTATCTTTCTTGACCATCTTGTAGGATTTGAGTTCATAACCTTCTACGTTTTCATCAGCCTTTGCCTTTTCGATAAGAGCTTTTGCTTCTGCTTCATCATTAACCCTCCACTCTTCGGTTCTCTTACAAAGTTCTCCCATTTTTATTCCTCCTTATAATTCAAAGATACTGGACCTTTATAACCAATATCAATCCATTCTTGTTTTACTGGGTCGAAAAACCTAACATTAGTTATGTCTTTAATGACAAAACTTGTTTTATCATCAACGTCGAGGTGGGCTTCATATTGCCCACCTTTTCCGACTGTCATTTCAACTATATCTTTATCAGAAGTCATAGATAGAACTCTCCTTTATTTCGATTTCATCAACATAAATCTGGGGAGTAATTCTATTGCCCCATGTATTAATATTTGCTCTACCGGCGCAAGTAATGTTAAGAGTATCGCCAGGAGTTTCAAAAATCTGGTCGATAATATTTTGTGCCTTGAAAATCATATATGTCATTCCATTAAATACAAATTTAACAGTATCTTTCTTTGAGCCGATTGTCTGGATTTGAGATTTAGGAATTGTAATGTTCTCAACAATAATAACAGGCTCATCGTTTGTCTGTCCCCACAACTTTTGCTGTGCGCCAATATCAAGAACAAGAGGAGTAATTTCTGAATAGTTACCCTGAATAACAAAATCTGCTTCATAGAATCCTTCATTGAAGTCAATGTTAGCAAGTTTTGTATTTGCATACTCACACAACTTGTCGATATCACTATTCTTAATACTAAAACCGGCGGCGTTCGCATGACCTTCAACGAAATCCATATAGTTGCTGTCTTTAAGGAATCCCTTAAAGTCTTTCAACTCACTTTCTTCTCTACCTCTGATAGAACCCTTCAAGTAACCATCAGGGCTGATTCTACCGAGCATTGTAGGCTTTTTGTACTTTGCGGCAATACCCATTGCAATCAAACCAGTAAGGTTATTTGAAACACTGAGGTCATCAGCATTAAGGATAAGAATTTTATTTTCGTCAAGACAATTATTGCTAATCTGAATATCAAGCAACTCAATTGCCTTATCCTTTTCTCTGTTCTATCTTGAACGAGCATTTACGCAGTTACGAGTTACCTATTCTGCAACGGTCTCCATTTCACCCTTTGCTCCGCGCTTTGTTGAAGGAATTACTTTATCACCATTAATAAAGCCTTCGAAGAGTTGTTCCTTCTCGCTTTGTGTGCCAACACGAATAAGAGCGTTGATAAGCGGAGTTACATAGAAAGCAACCTTAATTTGCGTAACGTCTCCACTGTTATAATAAGAATCATTCCAGTCCGCTTCATAAATACCAAACATTGAATAACACTGTTTCTTCACAATCGCGCGGAATAGAGTATTCTGAATGTCTGAAAGACCATAGTCACAAATGTAGCGGTTCTCTGGTGTCTGCATATTCATCATATCGCTGATTTCACCAAGAGCAACGAGGTCAAGATATCGGTCATAGATGGGGTCAATGAAAGCCTCTTCTTCCTTACTCTCAGGAGAATCTTCCCAACGGTAATAATCGAAGAAGTTAATAAACTTATAAACGACACCGACACCGCTTAATGCCTTGTTCTCATAATCGTTTGACAGCTAATTGTTAATAACAACCGCATCTTCACTATAATGGTCTGCATCATGGTGGTCAAGAACAAGAATGTCATAGCCCATTTCATGAAGTTGCTTATGTTCATCATAATCATTTGAAGAACTATCAGGAAGGATAATTAAATCACAAATCTTATTATGAATCAATTCATCCATGACTGAACGCAGACCGTGTTCTTTTCCTTCCGGAATGTGATAGGTGATTTCAACATCGGGATATTTGTTTTTCAAAAAATCATTAAAATAATTGATAAACAAAGCAGAAGATGTAAAACCATCAACATCGCAGTCAACATAAAGACGAATACGGCTTCCGTTCTTCAAATGCTTTAACAGCAACTTTGCTCCCTCTTCCATATGGTCAAGACCGAGCGGGTCAAGAAGATTATCAACAGTAGGCTTAAAATACCAATCAGCATTTTCTCCTTCTTTCAAGATGCCTCTGTCAATAAGTAAATTGCGACTGAAATCCTGAGTAATATCTTTACTCGTTTTTCTAATATACTTCATTTTATAACCAGACTCCTTTTGATATTAATTTAGTTGCTACTTCTGGTCCGCAGTCAAAAGGAGACTGCTTCAGTTTTAGTAGATTACTATTATCATAAACAAAACCCATTGTGCAGTAGTTTTTATATTTTTCACAAATACCTTTTAACTTTGCAAAATATTTTTCTTTCTCTTCCCAAGTCTTACCCTCTTTATCAAAAGCTATCAAAACCCTTTCTGCTCCACATTTGATTAACAAATCAAGCTGATATTTATGAAATGTACTACCACAGGCGGCGACAACTATATTTTTATCTTGTCCAAACATTGTTGAATATTGCAAACAACTTTTCTCGGACTCTGCGACAATCGCCGTCTTATACTTCTTTATATTCTCTCTTACAAAATTCAATCCATAAAGATTAAACTGAAGAGGATGATTATACATCTTTCCTTCGATACACACTGGACGATATTTACCAAGTGCAATATCTTCTTCATTAAGGCTTCTTCCTCTTATTCCGATTAAGTTTCCTTCAATATCGTAATGAGGAATAATTATCTTGTTCTCTTGAATTGAATAGAGAATGTTATATATCTTCATTGCTTCTTCGCTAATTCCATCCTCTAACCATTCAACGGTAGGATAGAATGTATAAACATTCAATAATCCTTTATTAAGAATAGGAATATTAACTTCAGCATTGTGATTTTCTTTAGTATAAATTGATTGGTATGGCTGGTAGAAAGATTCATATTCTTTTGTTCGACCAGCTCCTCCACCAATCTTTAAGACAATATCCTTGAAAAAATCATACTGAACATTTAACAGCTCATATCGCTTCTTAAACATTTCAATAATATTGAAAGTACAGCAACATTCAGTATAACAATGAAAAGTATGAGTTTTAGGATAATAATATAACTTCATACTTGCATCGGCAGAATCATGATTATGACAAATTGTTGGGAAGATTATTGCGTTTCCTTTTTCTTCGAATCTGTCTGCACCAAGTTTTATCATTATATCAATGATTTCTTCATTAGTCAGACTATTCATCAAGTCTTTTAAATCGCTCACTTAATCACTCCTTAAAAGGTCAAAAAATCAGAAAAATCTTTTTCGCTTAATCTTCTCTTATTATCTTCATCATCTTCAAATGCCGCGGCAGAATCAATAACCAAATCTTCTGGCTTGATATCTGAGGCAGAATAGAATTCCTCATAAACACCATCTGATACGATTCCTTCATTATAAAGGTCACACAATTCAGTGAAATCTCCATATGCTGTAGAATCAAACTGAATAACCTGGAATTCTTTAATCGGCTTCATATCAACTGTTGTTACGAACAAATCTTCCTTACGACAACAGCCCAAATCATTTCTGGACCAAACTCTTACCATATTCCATCTACCACGACGATTCTTATAAATGTCTGTAACGAGATTAGGAACAAATGAGAATGAACCGGAAAATCCTGCAAGCTCCTGCAATTCTGCCTTAGTTGGACGAGACATAACACAAGCAAAGTCTGCAAGGTTAACAATCGCCTTTGAGCCTTGAACATTTTTGAAATCTCTAAATCCGCCCTTCTCATCGTCATCATTACTAACCTGTGTTGAAGTCATAATGAAAGCATTGAGTTCAACGGCAAGATTCTTCAATGTTGTTGTGAACAGTCTAAGGCAAACATCTTCACGAAGTTTTAAGTCACGATACTCATTAAGCATAGCAGGAGAAGAGAAAATATAATCGTAGAAAATATTCTCAACACCATGTTGAATATTATATCTTCTGAACAAATTCTTTACGGCTGAAGCACAAGGGTCAGGCATATGAGCAAACAACATATTTCCCTCATACTTCTTCATGATGTCGATTGCCTGCTGAATACGAGGCATTTCCTTTTCACCATATGTACCATACAAGAAAATTTCTTCATTATATCCTGTAAGATATGCGAGTATCATAGTTTTGATTTCATCAGGGTCTTGCTCTGTCATTACATACAGAACCTTTTCACAACTACCTGTTGAAACCCATTTATTTTTCTTTCTATCGAAACGAATTGGATACGCAATATTACAAGCGTCTCCAACCATTGAACGAGTTTTACCAACACCAGAACCTGCTGAACGAATATAAAGTTTACCCTTTCTTCCGCCGCGAGTTATAGAGTTAATAATATCGCCTTGAAGTTTACAGCCAATCTCTGGCTTCTGCTGTAAGTCAATAATGAGCTGTTCAATACCATCAACAGCCTTTGACTCTTCAACTACGCTCTTTAATACAAATTTGCTCTCATAACTGTTAATTTCCATTTTCAACTTATTGAGAATGTCCTCAACAGTCATTTGTTCAAATCTTTCATTAATTTCTGCATAGTTCGGATTGAGAATATCTTCACAATAAATGTCGCTGATATCTCTACCACTATTCTTTTGCAAATCTTTTAAGAAGTTTAACTTCTTAAACTTATTATAGTAATAATTAAAATTTGCTGGCTCTCCTGCCGTCTCACAATCTTGCAGATAAACTTCGCCATTTTCTTTCTCCATCAATTCGGCGGCGAGAGCATTTCCTTTCAAATAGTTAATAATATCAATGGAACGAATATTACTTGCTCCATCTCCATTATTATACAAATTGTTGATTGCAGAAAAGATAAACTTATCAAGTGAAGTTGGAAAATCACTCAACTCAAATCTATACTTATCTACATCATTTAAAAAATCTGGACGATTCATCAATCCGCCAAGAATTTGAATTACCGTATGGCGGTCAATTTTTATCATTCAGCATCACCCACAATCTGGTCAAGGTCAATCATTTTCTTTTTCTTTTTTGTACCAATATAATCACTGGGATTATACTTAATTTCAATTCTGTCTTGTTCAAGCTGTTTCTCGATAGCTTCCTCAACCTCGATTCTTTTCCTTTCTTGTGTTTTATAATACAATGCCGCCTTGTCATAAATATAAGGGATAATACCAATTGTCTTATATTTCTCCTGAACAGGATTCTTCTCAATCTCATAGAAATATTTCAGTGTCAAAAGCTGAGACTTATAATTCATTCCCATTCGATTGAACTTCATCATCTGAGTTACATTCCAATCACTTACTGGCTTTCCGTCAGTATCGGGACCGAATAAACGATGAATATAAAACCACAGAGCATCACGGTCATCATTTACTCTTTCCTTAAGTTTAAGATTTTCCTCATTAAGATGATTCTTAACTGTTGTCGGAGATATGCCAAGTTCTTTTGCGACCTGCGCCATATTCTTACAACTTTTATAGAGTTCATTTATCTTTGCAATCATTTCTTCATCGACTTTAACCCTTTTCTTGGCTACGACTTCAACTGGCGCACCATTATAAATTGCAAGATATTTATTAACCGAAGCCGCACTGATACCGAGTCGTCTGGCAACTTCTGCCTTACTTTTTACTTCCTCATATAAAACAGGAATCTGCTCAATTACAGCTTCATCAATTTTCTTTCCCATTGGCTATCACCCTTTTCTTAATCTCTATAATAATTATATCACATTTTAATTCAGAAGTCAAGAATTAAAATGAGAACGGCGGCATGAAGCCGCCATCCTTAGATATTATCAAGAAAGTCGGCAGCACCAGCTACAATACTTCTTTCGATTGTAATAAGCTGAACAGTAGAAAACAGTGGAGCAAACTCGGTACTTTCGTGAAGTTTAAGCAACAGCTTCAAACCGTTTCTATCCTTAAAAATTGCACTATCTGCCTGATGAATATCTCCATCAAAGAAGATTTTTGTATTCTTGCCGCAACGAGCAAGTAACAGTTTAATATGCTCTTCTGTAAGGTTTTCAGCTTCACTTACGAGAACAATGGCGTCATCAAAGTTACGTCCTCTGATGTAAGCGACAGGAACAATCTCCAACTTATCTTCTGAAATCCATCTATTTATCTGGTCAATACCAACCAAATCAACAAGAGGTCCAATTGAAGGAAGAATTTTTTCCATTAAGTCGCCAGGCAATGCGCCAAGCTCCATAGTGTTCTGAGTGTAAGAGTTGTTAGGAACGTAGATGATTTTCTTAATCTTTTCCTTCTCAAGCTGTCCGATTGCATAGTTGTGAGTAAGGAAAGTTTTACCTGTTCCAAAATGTCCACCTGCATAAATGATAGGAACATCGCTAAGTAAAGCATCTACGAGACAAACCTGCTCAGGATTTCTTGGGAAGATTTCTCCAAGCCATTCATTTCTGATTGCCTTACCTCTGATTAAGTGGAAACGAGCGCCATCATATTTGAAGACGCTGGTATCACCGAGTGAAGCATCTTCATGTGGCGGCGGAACGATAAGATATTCATTGATACTGAAATTGTAATCATCAGTTTCATAGAAACCGTCCTGCATAAGTCTACCGAGAATTTCATTGTATTCGTCGAAAGACAAATCATCAACATTCAAGTAAACGATGCCACAATAATCATCTTTCCAGCTATAACCTTCAACATCAATTCCTGCGACTTCCGCTCTTACCTTAAGAGCAACATCATTTGTAACAAGTGTAGCATTTCTCTTACGAGTAATATCCAACAGTACAGAGTCCACATCTCTGGAATAATCCTGTGTTAAATCCCATTCGATGTTAGCCATATTCTTGGCAATATAAACTGCCGCCTTGCGAGCTTTCTATGCTACTTCGGGGCTCTTGTGATACTTCAGACCGTCAATCTCCATAAGGACTGCCATAGGAATAACCCAATACTCCTTTGGATTTGTAACAATCTGTGGATAGTCTAAGAGAACATTTGTGTCCAAAATTTTAATACTTTCGTTCAATTTTCTCAACCTCGCTTATAAAAAAATGGGGAAGATAAATCTTCCCCACTTGAATTAAAGTATTTCTTTAATTTTAATCAGAACATTCTTAAGACCTTCAATCTGCTCTGGTAAAATTTCAGAAAATCTTGTGGGTTTTCCAAATTCCTCTTCGAGGATATCAGATGCTTCTTTAGCCTTTTCGTTCTGAACTACTGCACCCCACAGCTCCTTAGCTTCATTCATCAAATCATCAAATGTCTTTACAACATAAGGATTGATTTCGTCTGAAGCTTCGCCGCCTGAATGCTTAACTTCCTCATCGATAGCGTCGAAAATTGCATTTACGATATTGTCGTAGCTGAATTCAACACGAGGAACAATATACTTGAAACGAGACTTTGCGAAGAATCTGTCGTCGCCTCTGAAGAAAATAAATCTCTTTCTTTCGCCGGACGCTTCATCCTTAATCTCACGAATGTAACCAATAACGTCAACCATCTTGTTTACAATATCGTAAGGTCTCTGTGGTAAAGCAGGGGCAATCTGCTGATATTCTTCTCCTTTCTCGTCCTTAAGAGTTTTCTCAGTTGAGTGTGAAATGAAAATCAGACCGTAACCTGCAAAGGTTAAATCTCTGAATGTTGACTGGTATTCCTTCTTAGCCATGTCATAACCCTGACCCCAAGGAATATCGCCAAGCTTTTCAACTCCTTCCTGACCGCAAATATATTTTACGCACAAATCCCATGCGGAATCAGCCGTGTCAATTGCGATACTCTCAAACTTTTCCTGCAACTCTTTCTTACGTACAAGCTGTCCAACAACCTGTTTCCAGTCATTCCAACCTTTAATAGGCTGAACATATACGTTATTAAGAGCATTAGTACCCATCTCAAATCCTGCAATAAGAACCTTTGGGAACTATGCCGCAAGACTTGTCTTACCAACACCAGGCAAGCCATAGAACATTGCGTACTTACCTTTAAGGTTTCTGCTTATTGTCTGAGGTTCAAGTGCCAATAAATCAATTGCCATTATTCAATCCCTCCTTTATATTGATGGTTGCCCTGGTTATTAGAAACCAGGGTTTACATCGTCAAAGGAAGCTCTCTTCTGAGTCTTAGGCTTGTTACCCTTTTCCTTCTGCTCCTCAACTCTTGCGGCACGAGCTGCAAGACCAGCCTTGATGTCATTAGCATCGTAAGAATACTCTTCCTCAAGACCGCTTGGAGAACCACCAAGAATGATAAGCTCCTTACGAGTCTGAGTCTTAGTTCTCTTAATAGGCTCACCGAAGCCCTGCTCTTCATACCATACCTTAGTTGACTGGTTGAAGCTAATTGCACCGTTAATGTTAACAGTATCGCCCTTCTCCCAGTTGCTCTCGATAAAGTTTACTGCGCTATCAGATGCGGCAATAAGGTCGATTACGTCAACTCTTGTTACGCCGTCCTTACCTGTCCAGCCAACAACAGCAACCTTAACCTTAAGTCTACCAGTCTCTTCCTGGTTTGCATCTGTCTCTCTTGTGGTATCCATGATAACACCAGAAAGTTCGAATCTTGCGCTTGGCTCAAACTCAGCGCCCTGACGAGGAGCGCTCATGAAGTTAGAGTCGATTTCAAAACCTGTTCTTACCTGACCGCTGTTGGGGTCAACCCAGATGTTCTCCTTAAGCTGACCAGAAGTAATAACAACCTTAGAAGCCTTATCCTTCTCGTCATCAGGAAGAGCCGCAAGAGAAGTAAACTTATCTCTCATCTCAAGAATACCTGTATAAATCTTGCTTACCTTGCCGTCAGACTTGAGCTCCATAGAGAAGAGCTTAACAGGAATCTCGTTCTCAACCATCTTTCCGCCGATTTCCTGGTCCACCTTAATTGTAGCCTTAGCTGATGCATAGTTTCTGCCATCGGCAGTCTTCTTCTGCTCAACCTCGAGCTGGCTAAGAATTCCAGAAATCTCAACAACATTAGTACTCTGCGCTTCTTTAATATTCAACATAAATAAATTCCTCCAATAAATAACATTTTTAACAAAGTGAATTAGGAAATCGGCGGAACCAATGTTCCGCCAATTTCTTTTACGCCGACGTTAAATTACTCAGCGTCTGCTGTAACAGCATCAGGGTCGAAGTCTGCGCCCTCCTGAGTGAGGTAGAATACAGAAACTTCCTTATCCTTACCGTCAACAGTGCGAACTTCCTTCTCGCGAACGGCATAACCCTTGTTTACGAGACCTGTAACAGAACCAACAACTGCTGCAGTTGTCTCAAAACCGAGTGCGTCTGCTACTTCCTTATGAGTAAACTTAACGCCTACGCCATTTCCCTTGAGGTAATCGAACACCTTTCTTGAATTTGCTGTCATTACACCAGTCTTCTTAGTTGCCATTTTAACATCACTCCTTAAAGTAAATTTGATTTATATAAAAAATAGCTTAGGCTCGCTATTTTTTTACTATAATTAGTATATCATATAATTGATTGAAAGTCAAGTTTTTAAATCATACTTCTGAATCAATTTACGCATATTCTCTGCCGCGGCAGATTCGTTTACATTAGAACTTAACTTCTCAGCCATATCAATACAAAGCTCTTTAGCTTTTGCAATAGATACCAACTGCTGTTCAGCTCTCTTTGCACAAAAGTCATAACAGATACCGATATACGCAATATCCTTAGCGGATAGCTCTTCGTTCTTTTTAACTTTCATAAGAACTTCTTCATACTTTTGAACATCGGTTTTAAGACCTCTTGCAAAGTTAAGAGACCTCTTGTCTTTGAAAGAATCCTCAATAAGTTCCTGCTTATCAGTAGTAACTGGGGCAAGAAGATTATAATGAGTATCAATAACAGATGTTATTGCCGCAACAGTCGGGTCTTTATTCTGAGAAATAATAGCTCTTTTTTCTTCAAGAGTCATTGGTATCTCCTCCTTAACTTTCTATATAAAGTATATCACATTTTTGAAGGAAAGTCAAGGATTAAGCTCTCGCCAAATCCACAACTTTTGCTCCTTCAGGAATCTTCATTCCAGTGACACCGGTCGCGTCTCTTGAAGCAACCTTAATCTCGTCTGACTTAATCTTAATTAAGCCGCGAGTTGATATAACAATTATATCACAATCCTGAGATAAAGTCAAGAATTTAACTACTCTGTCATCCTTACGAACTCCAGAAATCTTCTTGCCCTTTGTACCACGAGTACACTCAGGGAACTCAGAAAGTTCGGCTTTCTTTACAAGTCCATTTGCAGTTGCTGTCATAAGATACTTACCGCTAATGACCTTAGAATCGATAACTCTATCGCCTTCATTGAGTTTAATACCACAAACACCTGCGGCAACTCTACCGATAGAATTTATCTTTTCTGTATTTATTATAACAAAATTACCGTTAAAAGTCAAGATTCCGATAGGTTCTCTATTTATTGGATGAACTGCAATAACTTCGTCGTCGTCCTTAAGATTGATAGCCTTAAGAGACTTACCCTTCTTAAAGTTATACTCGTCAAATGCAGTCTTCTTTACCATACCATTTTTAGTAACGAATACGATAAAGTCTGTGCTCTCGCGGCGAGATATTGTAGTTATAGTAGTAATTCTTTCGCCTGGTTCGAACTCAAACATCTGAACAGTATTTATCTTTGCATCTACAGGTAAATCTGCAATGGCGCTCCTATAAACTTTTCCCTTGTTTGAGAAAAGAAGAAGATAACCCAAGTTGTCGTCAGCAATGGTTTTTGTGATGACCTCATTATCCTGCATTTTTACCTTTGAACCCTTACCACCGCGATGGGTTGTAGTAAGAGTGGAAGAAGTCTGTGTATAGATGTTACCGAGATTTGTGAAGTGAAGAAGAAGTTCTTTCTTTTCGATAACTTCTGTTTCGTCGCCTTCACCCTTATAGTCAAGGTTCATAAGTCTTGTTCTTCTTTCATCGCCATATGCTTTTGCTACTTCACGCAGGTCATTTTCAATTTCCTTGTAAAGTGTATCCTTGTCATTAAGAGCAAGAACATGATATTCTCTGTCTTTTCTTAACTGCTCTTTCTCGTCTTCAAAAGACTGGATTTCAAGTGTAGCCAAACGACCAAGCTTGATATCAACAACAGCTTTTGCCTGAGCATCAGTATAACCGAAACGTGCGATTAACTTTGTCTTTGCATCTGCTGTGTTAGATGCTCCTCTGATGATAGCTACAACTTCATCGACATTTGCCAATGCAAGACAAATAGCTTCAACAATAGGAAGTCTTTCATCAATCTTTCTTATATCATATTCGTGCATCTTTGTTCTTACAACAATCTCATGGTCGAGATGAGCCTGAAGTGCTTCCTTCCAACCGAATACTTTAGGACGAGTACCATTATCAAGCATCGTCATATTGATTGGGAAGTAACTCTGAATTGCTGTATACTTGTAAAGATTACGCATAACGTTTGCAGGGATTGCTCCCTTTTCAAGCCAAACGGTAATATCAACGATTTCCTCAGAAGAGTCAGTAAATCTCTTAATGCCTGCGCAAGCCGTTGCAGGAATTTTCTTCAAAGACTTACTATTAGGGTCAGGATTGAATAGTCCACCCAGCTCATTGAAGATACGATTGGTTGCAACACCATAAGGTACTTCTGTAACCTGAAGTGCATTTTCCTTATCATCATATTCAATTGAGCCGCGGATAATCGCAGACTTACCTCTACCAACTCTTAAAGACTCCTTAACTTCATCTGCATTAAGAATTGTACCACCAGTAGCAAAGTCAGGAGCGCAATAGATTTCATCAAAATCAATGTCAGGATTCCAAAGCAACTTAATCATTGCTTCATTAACCTCACGAAGATTAAACTGAGGAATACTACTTGCCATACCTACTGCGATACCAGTTGTACCATTTACGATATTGTAATATCCAAGAGATGGAAGTACAGCAGGGAATTGCTCTGTGTTATCGAAGTTATCGAACCACATATCAATACTTTCTTTGTCAATACCCTCAACCATCTTTGTTCCCATTTTACTTAATCTCATTTCAGTATAACGGGGAGCGGCAAAGTCGTCCAAATGAGCATAAGTACCCATATTACCAATAGTATCCTCAATAGGATATCTCATGCTGATAGGACTACCCATACGACAAAGAACACCTGCCATTGCCGCATCGCCATGAACATAGAAATGTTTCATGGCAGATACGATACTCAAGTGAGTTTTCTTATGAGCATGTTTATATGTAATTTTATCAAGAACCTGAGAATACATACCCATACGCTGTGATGGCTTTAAACAATCGCGCACATCAAAGATAGCACGATGCTGAATTGCCATTGCGGCATAGGTACCAAAGCTCTGTTCAACTCTGTCCTTTAAATTCATTTTCATCTTATCACTCCTTATATTAAAATTATATCACATTTTAACAGTAAAGTCAAATATTACATTTCACCGTACTTACTGAAGTCGATATTCTCGAAAATGAACTCTTTCTTAGGTCCAACGTCTGCACCCATAAGTGCTTCGAGAGCTTCCATAGCTTCAGGAGTATATTCGAAGACTTCGTGTGCTTCAGGGCAATCGAAAATTGCTTCACGGAGTTCTCTCTTTTCAAGCAAACCAAGACCCTTTACACGTCTTACATTACCGGGAAGTTTTCTTCCTCTCTCATTATAATCTTCATCAGTGTAGAAATATGTCTGCTTACCCTTATTCTCTACGATGAAGAGAGGAGCGTGATACCAACCTACTCTTCCCTGTCTTACGAAATCTGGACAAATCTTCCAAATAGCAACAAGACCAAGTAAGAAGATATGAAGACCATCGACATCAGGGTCAACGAAGAAGTCGATATAACCATATCTTGCCTTCTTCGGATTGAATGGCTTACCATAGTCAAAGCCAACTGCAACCTGAAGCTGCTTGATTTCATCATTATCAAGGAACTTATCCTCTGAACAACTTAATCCATTGATGATTTTACCACGAGCTTCAAAGATACCATGGAAGTCCTTGTCTCTACCTTTCTTAGCAGAGCCGCTTGCAGATTTACCCTCACAGATAAGAAGACGAGAATTTTCTCCAAGAACCTTGGCATCACTTACTTTACTAAGAATCATACCCTTCTTGGTTCTCATTTCACTTACTTCTTTCGCGGCGTTAAGAATCTTCTCTCTGATTGCGTCAGCAGCCTTTTCAGCTTTCTGGAACTTTTCAAGAGACTCAATTAATGCGGCGTACTCAGGAAGATTTGCAAACTCTGACAATCCTTTGTCAAATGCTTCGGACGCGAGAGTACGAAGGTTAGGGTTATTAATCTTGCTCTTTGTCTGGTTTGCGAAAGAAGGATTTGCTACCTTACAGTTAATCGCAAACACAAGACCCTTACGGATAAGTTCAGGGTCGAAAGACTTACCACTTAAAGCCTTAATCTTTGTAGTAATCTTTGTCTTTGCACCAGTTACAGGAGAGCCGCCAAATGGACAATAAAGACCATTTACGAAAACATATTCCTGTGTTGGGTCGCCAGTCCACATAAATGCGATTTCCAATTCATCGAACTCATCTTTTGCAGACGCGATGATAGGAGCATTCATAAGAGGATTCTTTACCTTATCCTTAATGAAATCAGCAATACCATTTTCAGAATAGAATTCCTTTTTCTTTCCCTGAGTAGTTTCAACAATGAACTTAATTCCCTTGTTAAGATATGCGATGTTTTTAATTTCATCACAAATTCTTTCATAAGAGAATCCTTCAGTCATATTCTTGAAAACTTCCTTATCAGGGGTAAAACAAATATAAGTTCCGGTACCACCAGTATCCATACCAAACTCTTCCAATGTCATTTCCCTATAATCCTGAAGATTACCCTCTTGGAAATGAGCTTCAGCAATCTTGCCATCTCTTATACTTCTTACAAGAAAATGAACTGAAGACATACAAACTGCGGTACCACCAATACCATTAAGACCAGAACTGTTCTTATAAGCATTCTTATCGAACTTACCGCCAGTATGACTTTCTGTGTAAATCGCAACAAGGAAGTTTCTACCGTCCTTAACACCGAAAGGAACACCGCGTCCATAGTCTCTTACTTCAACAGTATTGCTCTCTTCGTCAAGTCTGATATCAATTTCTTTACCATAACCTGCGATAGCTTCATCGGTAGAGTTATTTATAATCTCTTTTAATGCCTGATAAATACCATCGGTATCATCAGAGCCGAGATACATTTGGATACGAGTACGAATAGCTTCGCGTGTTTCCAAATGCTGAATATTTTCTACGCCATAATTCTCAGCCATTATATCCACTCCTTTTCATTTTTCTATACTTTATTTTATCACAAAATAAAAGAAAAGTCAAGAATTACTCTTGACTTTCTTTCTCACCTTTTATTTCATCGTATGGACTTGGTTTTCTTTCGCGTGGAGTTGGATTATAATACTCATGACAAGTTGTCACTCCATGCTAATTTGGTGTTCCTTCACAAAGCCAGCAATCTCCGCATCCTGGCGCTCCACCATTGTAATACGCAATGGCACAAGTTTTACAAATACAAAAATCACATTTATTCATAAGGCATCATCTCCGACATGGTCCACACAATTAGTGACTCTTTAAATAGTCTATTACAGACTGGACTGCATTTGCTCCGTCCGAAGCGGCAGTTACACTTTGACGAACTTTTTTCGTTCTAACGTCTCCGGCGGCGAAGAAACCTGGGCAATCAGTTACGCCAGTTTCATCAGCAGGAATGTAGCCATTCTCTGTAAGACTTACAAAATGGAGAATAGAGGTATTAGGAATCATTCCAATTGATACGAAAACTCCTTCTGCAAATAGTGGTCCTCTTACTCCTTCACACCAAATCCACAAAACTCCATTTGTATCTTTGGTAATTCTTGCTACGGGACAATCATAGCATATATAAACATTACGAATTTTTGAAACCCTTTCAAAAGTAGAAGGAGAAGCAGTAACATTACGGTCGCACATTATAATACGTACTTCTTTACAAATCTTTGAAAGATATTCTGCCTGTGTAAAAGCAACGTCTCCTCCGCCAATAACTGCAACACGTTTATCTTTATATAATGCTCCATCACAAAGCGCACAGTAATGTACTGGAACATTTTGGTCAATAGTTTTTAATTCTCTATGAGTTGCGCCTAAAGCATAGATAATAGTTTTTGTTTCAAATGACTCGCCATCTGCACAATAAATGCGGTAATAGTCATCAAATTTAAAAATGTCCTCTATCTCATGTTCCTTAATTTCAACGCCATTGGCTTCAAGCTGGTCATGAAGGGACATCGCTAAATCAAAGCCACTCTTACTTTCTGAACAAGGATAGTTTTCAACAAGAATAGCATTACCAATCTGTCCGAAATCATAACTATCTTTTCCAATAATGTCGAAATCAAGATTCGCTCTTTTTGCATATAATGCGGCAGTCATTCCTGCCATTCCATTTCCAAGTATAATTAAATCCTTCATCTGTTCTCCCGCTCCTTAAATTCAAATCCAGCCTTTTTAAGTGCATCCATATTATGGACATTTCTTAAACAAGCGGCAAATTGATTTTCACTTGCAAGTTCTACTCCAAGATTCGTACTAAGACGACTCGGTCTATCAGGGACAAAGCGTCCAAACTTTACAATTATCTTTGCTTCAGTTGTTTCATTTTGTAATCTTAGAAGTAAATCTTCAATCTCATGAGGATAGTATCCTGTATAAATAACTATATCAGGCATTTCTTTAATATCGAAACAAGTCCGATATAAAGCTTCAAAAACTTTAATGAGTTCAATCATATCATCGAAATCATCAAATGGTTCAAGTCCTCCAAAAACAACTGCTTTAGTTATTGGATTTTCATAGAATCTTGTCGCTATTTCTACTAAATTCATATCAATTGTCGGCGCGAGAGCAAGCTCAGAATTTTGACAAACATTACGCCCGCACTCTTTGTCACACTTAAAAGTACAATGGGGCATACCAATAAACATTGATGGCTTTCTATAATTACAAAAATCTTCATCAACTAAGTTCTTTATTTCCATTATTACTCTCCTTTTTAAACTCCGCAAAGGTCCACATATGGGAATCATCATATCTCCCAAAAGTGTCCTTATATATCTGACCGAAGATATCTCTTAATACCTCTAAGTCTTGCGGCGTTATTTCGTACTTTACATTTATCTCAATTTTCTCTGGCGGGATTAAAGGAGAAGGCAGCTAAGTTGCTGCCTCCTCGCATAACTTATTAATTCTCTCCCTCTCCTGTGGTGTTAGTAGGGTCATATTTAATCTTCTCCCATCTTCTCATTTTATACTCTGCCTTTCTTGCCTTCGTCCAAGTCTTAACAGGAGTTAAGAAACCAACAACACGAGTATACTCTGTTGCAATAGGCTTGCCACAAATAGGACAAGTAGTTCCATAGAAAGCGTGGTTGTCCTCACAAGCCTGAATCTTTGTGTTGAATGCAAAGTATGTTACACCCTGGTCAGCAATATACTCAACCATCTGTCTTGCAGTTTCATAGTTCTTGAAAGGTGCGTCAATGTTTGCGTGAAGAATTGAGCCACCGTTGCAGAATCCGTCAAACATAGCCTGAACACGAACTCTTTCCTGTAATGTTGACTTAATACCAAGTGGCATGAACTGATTACCGTAAAGCGGCAAATCATAAATGTCAGCATCAGGATAGAAGAACTGGTCTTTCTTCATTAACTTAGCAGCGGCGTTCTCGCCAGGAATCTGCTCTGTGTTAATCTTGTAATCGTAGCCGCCTTCCTCAAGGAACTTATCAGCAACTTCTCTCATTGTATCGAAAATTTTCTTACCGAAGTCTGCGGCTTCCTGAGTGTAATAAGTATTGCCGAGTTTGTCCTGATATGTACAGCCGAATTTCTTCATTGTCTCATAAATACCAATGAAACCGATTGTATTATAAAGGTGTTCGAAGTCGATAAGACCATATGAGAAATTAGGAAGTAATCCCTTCTCAACATTTCTCTTAATAATATGACGAACAATATGAAGTGAACGAACAACACAAAGTGTTCTTGCTCTCAATTCTTCAAGATACTCTTCCTTCGTATTTGTGTCAAGTGCGAGTCTTGCAAGGTTAATTGTATTAACCTTAACAGAACCAACCTTCAATGCAGTACCACCAATTGAATTAAAATCGTGTAACCCCACATTTCTGTGGGCACTGACTATCTCTTATACTTACATATCCTATGCAAGCATATCCCCATTTCCACTTACGTATCAATAGTAAATGTACTCCTCTTGGCGAGGATAGTCGATACAGGTTCCTTTTCACCTTTTGCTCTACCTGTTTTTAAAGGATAAGATAGAGCAGAATTTTTATAATTTCTTCCAGCATTTATGTGTTTTATTGTTCCTTCCGATACGTGGAAGTATTCTGCAATAGTCTTTATTGTAAATTCCCTATTAAGTAATAACCATTGTATATTATCAACTTCTTCTGGTAATAAATGATATGGGGTTCCTTTTCTAATTGGATAATCAACATAATTTATTTTATGAGTTATACCATTGTTAATTGAAGTAATCATTTGTGTATTAACGCCATATTTTTCTGCAATTTGTGCTTGTGTTAATTTACTCCATTTTAAATCGTCAATAATATCATATACTGTTTCATCAGATATAATACTTCTTGGATGATTTTCTCCATAAAATGTTGGTGGTTCTTCACCGCCATCTGTTAAATTATATCCATTAGGAATTTTACAATTTAATCTTTTTATCCAATATTTCTCCTTTTCATTATAATCTTCAATATCTTTTTCTAAAATTTCATAATAGAAATTTTCTTTACCTAACGCTTCTATCGCATTATGAATAGGAGAATTATCAGCATTTGTTTTAGCTCTTGATAAATGAGCAATAAATCTATGTTGTGGGTCTATTGCTTGACCTACATAAATTTTATTATTAATTTTATTTTTGATTACATAAATGCTTTTCTTCACTATATCACCTCTCTTGCTGAGAGAAATTATAGGTGAAAAGATTTCCCACGGGATTGCCATACCTGTGTCTCACGACAGGGGCTTCAGGTTTCCCCGTTAGCATACTTTAAAGTATACCCCAGAGATTACTGGTAAAGGGATAATAGGGCATTTATTACATACCCGAGGTCACGAATATCGCTCTTAAGGCGGCAACAGTTAGAAAGGCTTGAAACATTATCATCAATGAAGAGGTTTGAGTCACTCCATTTAATATTATGGAAGATTGCCCACTCTGCGAATTCAGGGTCAAGGAACTCTCCATTCTTTCTTACAAGTGAAATTGTAGAAACAGGGAAAGTAAACATATTCTCTGAACGGATATCGCTCATTGCTTTCATATAAAGCTTCTGGAAATCCATAATACCGTCAATATGGTCAACCATATCTTCTCCATTAGGGAATTGTGCGCCACCGAAAAGTGCCATAAGATACTCTCTGTCAAATACAGATGTATTTGTAAAAGCGGACTGCTGTCCATCTCTTACGCATGGCTGGTTAACGGCATAGATAAATCTCTGAATGTTCTGATAAGCATATTCGTCCCATTCAGTAATGCCGAAGTAGGCTTTCTTCTGGTCCTCTTTCCAGAAATAATACATATAAGGAATAAGGTTAGGAAGACCTACTGCACCTGAAGTTCTGTTACTTGCAAAGTTAATGAACTCTTTTACGAAGTCAACAAAGGTTGTAAGATGCTTTGGTGGCTTAGCATTGAATGTATCACCAAGGAAGTAAAGACCTTTCTCAGCCAAATCCTTCAAATCATATGCAAAGCAATAAGACTTAAAGGTTGCTGTATCTCCGTCGTGCATATAGATTTCTCCCATCCAATCGCGGCGAAGCCATTCATTAGCAGCCTTAAAGCCATATTCTTTCTACATTTCATAATAAATCTTCTGAAAAGCCATAACCTTTCTATGAGGCTTAGGCATTTCTGAAAGAAGTGTTACAATATCCTTTCTTCTTACGTTACTATTTGAGTCAATAGAGCTGTCTGCTACAACCGGTTCATCAACGAAGTTGTCAATAAATTCACCGAGAGAAAGCTGGTCATCACCAAAACCATTAAGGTATGCGAGTTCTGTACCATACTCATTCTGTAACTTATTCCACTGTGTTGTAAAATTCTTATTCTTTCTACCAATATTAGGCATTGTTATCACCTACCTGTTTTACCCAAGCGATTGCTCTGTTAAAGTCAAGAATGTGTCCATCTTCAATTGCAATAATTGGCACGCTGTCGAAACCAGTGCTCTTGCAAATCTGATAAACCTTGTCCGTATCTGTCACTTCTGTGTAGTTAATATTAGCCGCTTCGAGCTTCTTTTTTAATACCTTACACTTGGGACAGCCAGTTGAATAAAGTGTAACTTCCATAGTCCTTCACTCCTTTTTATTTATTCTATAATAATTATACCACCTTAAACTTAAAAAGTCAAGATATGGTAATTATAAAGTAAAAAAATAATGGTCGGACTCTAAGATTTTTGCGTCATTCGAGTCGAACCATCTATTTTTATTATTACCATTCCGCCGGCACAAGGTCCGCGGCAATGCGTTGCTCTCCAGTTTTAGGAAGAGGGAATAATGCAACTTCAATACCGTGGCAAGCATCTTCCATCTTACCTCTTACAGCAAGTTTATCACATACCTCATTCCACTTATCGCCTGCATGACCGCGCACCTTTACAAACTCAACAGAACAAAAGCGTCTCTTGATATTTTCAAGAATTGTGTCGATTTCCTTAATAATCTCAACATTCTCAATAGGCTCGTGCTTCTTACCTCTGGTCCAACCATTTGCCTTCCAGCTGTTTATCCAAGAAGTAAAGATGTTAATGCAGTATGCAGAGTCAGAGTAAACTTCAATCGTCTTACCAGTATATCCAAATGAAAGGAACTTACGAAGACCATTGCGAATTGCTGTCAGCTCCATTGCATTGTTTGTAGTCATATTCTCGCCACCATAAGCTGTCATTACCTCTTCGTCATTTCCATCGAGAATGGCATATCCCCAGCCGCCAGCTTCACGGACATACTCACCGTTAATCTTCCTCATTGTTGCGGCACCATCGGTATAAATCTTAAAATCAGGCATTTGTACGCTCCTCTCTTAGTTCAAAATGTGGACATTTGTCTTCGGGGTTAAAGCAGGGAATACCGTTGGTAATCATTCCGAAACCTCCGTTACCATCAGGATAAGAGTTAAGATTAACCCAACCAGTTGCTATTTCTCTTCTCCTATAAAATTCAAACCAGTCAACACTATCCTGTCGAACCGCGGCGGCGCAACCTACATATTCAGAGTTCTCTGCTTTTCTTGCATATTTACAATGTTTACATTTTAAAAGTGTATCGCTCATATGAATTCTCCTTTCATTTAATTCTATAATAAGAATATCATAATTTTTATAAAAAGTCAAGAAAAGAGGGCAGTTGCCTGCCCTCATATAAGTATTATTTAACTTGCCACGTCATCATTTCTTCATATAATTCATGAGCAAAAGAGTTACCTCCTATACTACTATAAGCATTATATAGTGAGCATAGGTCCTCTTTAGTTCTCATATCCAATGTTTTGCTATCACAATGCTCAAAATAAATCTCGGTTATTGAATGTCTAATAGCAGATTTGTTTATCTCGCGTGTCTCCTTACGATAGCCCTCAATTCTTTTATCCATATCGTCCAATCTTTTGTCCACGTCTTCAATCTTCTGCGTTAAATCATTCTTTAAGTCCTCAACAGAACTTTTTATCTCTTTTCCAAAATTAGTAAATGCTTCGATAGCCGCTTCATTTTTCTCCTTTTCTCTCTCCAATTCATCCTTAAGTTCCAAATCACTTTGGTCAGGCTCCTTTTTCGCCTTTATAATATCTACGATAACCTTTCCGACTATAGTAATAACAGAACCTAAGCCGGCGGCAATAGCTGCGATAATTACTTCGTTCACTCATTCTCACCTCCGATTTAATAAATCATTGTGATATTTATTACAAACTCTATAAACAGGATTTGTAAATAAAGACTCAAAAGTGAGATTATCATAATCCCAATAGGGTACTCTTATTAAGGGTATCCTCTTCCTTAAACAGTATGCGTTTTTACGTCTATCCCACTCTTGAGTCTATTTAAATTCGGAAATTGTTTTTTGAAAATATGGAACTCGATGAAAATGTTGTTCGCCATCAAATTCTATCAAACATACTAACTATCTTCCTTTGAAAACCGCAAAGTCAAACCTAAGTAAATTACCTTTTAAACTTTTTAAATCAGGAAAGCTCACTTCTCTCTGAAAAGAGATGAAACGTGAACGCAAAAGTTTTTCAATTTTTTCTTCGCCTTTTGACATTACATATCCCCGAATCTTCTAATTGGTTTCTTAGGCTTCGGTGGCTTAGGCGGGAAATATGGAGATAGCGGAACTTCTCCTCGTTCAATATGGAAGGTAGCAACATGATAGTATTTATTAGCTTCTTCATCAATAGGAATACCGTATGGGAATTGTCTTGCCAATCTACGGATTGCTTCCTCTGGAGTTTCCTTATTCCAGTCATACATATCACAGTTTAAATTAGCTGAGAAATGAGTAGTGTTAATAATGTCTTTTCTTGGTGGTGGTGGTGGCTTCTGAGCATTTACAATCATCTCTCTCCATTCAATAAGACCGAGCTGAATTTCTTCAAGAGATTTATCTGACAGCTCATACTTGACACCGTAAAAGGCTTCTTCACAAGACTTAAGCTCGTAAAGTTCTGTCTCCTTATTATATTTCAACTGAATGAGAATATAGTGGTGACCTTCAAGGTATACTACATTTACATAGTTAATACCATTGAACTTTGCAAGGAATAAGCAGCCTTTATTGTCTGTATTATTGAACTCAACCTCTTTAGGGAAATACTTTCTTTCATCTGCAAGAGGGAATCCAACAAACTCTGGAATTATGAGGTACTTATCTGTAATTTCATAACTTGCCTGTGGTGCGCCAAGACTATTCTGAATTAAAGTTACCGTCTTAAGGTAATCTTTCTTAAAGCCACACATTTCAAAGTGACGACAAGTAAAACAGCGAGGCTGTACCTGTGTATGCTTTGGTGGTAGCTGGCGAGGTATTGGCGCGAATATTGGTTTCTTAGGGTATGGCATACGAGGAACCTTCATTTCAACTGGTTCCTGTGTTCCTGGTGGGTTTGGAGTAGGACCAAACTCAGGTCTGATAATTGGCTCTGGCTTGAAAGGCGGCACAGACTTAGGAGTATCGCAAGGACCGTCATCATCAGTAGGATAGTGGCTCTAACCTGGTACTGGAATAGATGGCGGAGTCTGGCATGGAGCCTCAAAATCATAAGGATATGGAATCCCTGTTTTAAATTCATAACTGCCGTGCATTTCTTTTTCACCTCACTGTAAAAAAAATGAGGTAGGGTTCAACCTACCTCTACTAATATAATGTAGTTTTAAAAGGATAATGGTCTAATCTTTTACTTAGTGAGCTGACTGAACTCGCAATCGTCCGCTTTCTTATCATCACGCCATTTTTCAATTTTGCCGTGACGGAGTGTGTAATCATTGTCGATGTGTTCGATTTCCATTGCTGTGAGCTCTGCAACCTTGCCAACCCACTTGCCAGGATTTGTTACGATTTCTCTCTTAAGTTCATCAGTAATGCCGCTAATCCAAGCAATGTGACGGGTTTTGCCGTTATCCTTTACAGAGAAAGATACTGCACTTGCCCAGTGGTAGAAATAAGGCTTCGTAACTGGTTCAACAGGAACACCGTTTTTGTAGTCTTCAAACATACAAGTGTTGAACATCTCTCCTGTCTTTGCATTCTCCCAGAAGGTCCAAGTCTCGATTTCCTTACCGGTGTAAAGACGAGTTGCAGTTTTGTAGTCACCGTCAATGAATGCGTCGATTGTGTCTTCGAGTTCTTTCTTCATCTTAAGTGTCATCCAAGCTGTACGCTTACCGCACATATACTTGCAATCCTCACGAGTGATAACGATACCTTCTCCACCGGCGGCGATAATTTCGCCATACATGTTCCAAAGGTCTTCGCCCATTACATACTGTGCGCGCTCAACATTTGCAAGGTCTTTGAGAATTTCAAGGTTGATATACTTAATTCTCTCTTCAAAGCGAGTGTCGATAAGAGACTTGCCGCCCCATGCAACTACATCGAAAATATAAAAATGAAGATAACCATTCTTCTTCTGTCTTTCAAGACATTTATCCTTAAGACAGTTCAATACTGATGTAATCTTGCGGCTACCTTCGTTATCAGGGAAGTAGATTTCTCCAACAAGAGCAGTACCATTTGGAATAGCCTTAAGCTGGTCACAGATATGAGGAACCCATTCTGCCTTATCCTGATAGCCGCCATTAACAGACTCCGTGCGGCTTCTCATATGGAAATTACCGTCCATGTCACGAATAATCATATTCCAGGCGCCGTCCATTTTACGGGCACCGAGATAACGATTTGACATTACAAGCTCTTTCGCTTTTGCTTTCTTATCGCCCTTAAATGCGGCAGTGAAAGCGTAATATTTCTGAGGAGTCATATTCCAAAAGTCAAAACCATCAATTATAATTTCCATGCACATTTCTCCTTTTCATTTTCTATTATTATTATAAAATAATTTTTTCAAAAAGTCAAGTATAACAAGCTTCTTTTGCCGCTTTACTTATAATTTCTGTGTCAGTAATCCATTCAAAATCAACTTTGTCGAGTTCAATTGTAGTATCTGGACTATAACCAAGAAAACTTGCTTCATAGATATATTCCTTAATCATACCATTAATTTTAGTTGTTTTATTTTCAACTTCAAAAACAACCCATCTGTCATTTTCATTTTTAAAACCAAGGCAAAGTCTTTCATATCTTTTAAGAGGTTTATTATCACTCTTAAATACGACCTGCCAACCGCGACCTTTACCTTTTCCTACGCTATACTGAATAACTTCAATCATTCTTCTTCCTCCACAAAAGTTTCTTCAAAAATAGTGGCTTCCTGCATTAACTCATCAAGCCCTCTATTATTATCAATTACAACGTCATACTGATAATTCATAACATTATCATCTGCGTGATTACCGAGCAATTCAAACTCTCCACGCTGAACAAGAATTGTAAGTGCGCCATAGTCATTAACGAATCTTGCAATCTCTTCAGGCTCGCGGCAGTCGATAAATAAGAGGTCAGTATCACTTTGTTCATAAATCTCAATGAAGCCCTTAACTTTCTGATACGGAAGGTCCTTCCATCGAGTAAGAGCGTCCTTAAGGTCTGAAAGGAATCGTCTATCCTCTGGAGTTTTACTTCCGTCCCAGCCGAACAGTTTTGCAACTTCCTTTACATATGTAATAGTAGAAATGACTTTTACTTTCTTTCCTCTTGCTGCGGCAATCTTCTGTACCATTGTTTCAAATGTAGTTTTACCTGATGCTCCACGCCCATTAACAATCGCTATTTTCATTTTCGTCCTCCTCCTCTGGTAATGTATTCTTATCAAAGAAATGAATTTCATTTACGATTTCATTTTTTGAATTAAGTGCGAATTTACTTACCATATCAATATATTCTTCATTATTTATAATATTCAATTCAGAAGGAACATTGCGAGTGTCAACATAGATTCTTAAATTATCAGTAATGAACTTTGCGGCTTCTTCATTTTCAACAACATACATATGAATGTTGCCTTCCTTTGAAGATTTTAAGATGAAATTGAAAACTGGGAAATCGTTCTCATTACCTTCAAGTTTAAAAACAACAATTGGAACTGTTTTATCAATTACGTCCTCCCAATCTGAATCAAGGTAATTGTCCTCTCTTGTTTCAAGGAAAAGACTCCATAATTGACTTTCCGGCTTAAGATAAAACTCTTGTGCCATTGTAAGCGAATCAGGTAAAAACCTTTCAATTGGATTGAAGATTTCAATAAAAGTCTTAGAGTAAGAGCTTAGGTCAATTACATTATAAATAGGATGATAACCAGTTACAAAAACAACTTTCTTTAGCTTTCGTGCTTTACGATAGCCTATTACTGGTACGTCCTTAAAAATTTCTTTCTCTTCTGGAGTGTCAACATCACCGAGAATTTTAATATCAATAGTTCTCTGTAAAACAGAGCCGGCGCTGTAAATCATACGGTAAGCCAAAAATGAATAAATATCCTTATCATACTTAATTACAAATGTATATTTATGTTTTATTTCATAATCATACCTTGTAATTATTTCTCTGATTGCACTTCCAATAGAAAAATCTGCGTCCTTCTATTTATCATTAAAGAAAGGACCAACAAAATTAAAATGATTTATTGTTCTGAGCTTTTTAATACGCTCAGACATTTCAATATTTAACATCGTGTGTTCACGCTCCCTTTTCTTTGATATTTTTATTATATCATAATCAATTTAAAAAGTCAAGATTTGCATTAATTGCTTGACTTTTAAAGGAAAGAGCGCTATAATATAATAGGAGTTGATGATAATGACTTGTACATACAAACTTAACGATAACTTATTAGAAAGAAATGCGGCGAATTTAGTATTCTTATTAAAAGAAATAAATTCAAGTATTTTTTTATATAGAGAAAATGAAAGAAGAGTGAATGGTAAATCTTTAATAGGTATATTATCTTCACGCTTTATGTAGGGAGAAACAATTAAAATTTTAATTGATAACTCTGAGGAATTGAGTAGAGTAAAGGAGATATTTAATGAAGTCGGAATTGAAGTTCCGTAGGAGGCGATTTGATGGATTACAAGATGTTTAAACCGCAGGGTGGTATTCCTGCAAACAAGAATGTAGTCTCTCTTATCAAGGAGTCTTTAGCAAAAGATGGCATTAAAATTGGTGCCCCTTTGAGATTCGTTGGTTTTGAGGCTGCATCAGGTACACAGTTCTATCTTAATGGATAGACAGAATCAGACCTTATGGAGGTTCCTTCTAATGGAAGTTTTATTACACCATTTGATGGAGAAAGGGGAGCTAATGTTCATTATCTTTCTTTTAAGAGTAGTTTTAGCGGTTCAATTTATTATATTATTTGAGAGGTGATATAAATGGAAATGATGGGCACATTTAATCCTTTCGCAAGTGGAGGGAAAAGTGAAAAGATGATAATTCCAGGAGAACTTGACATGCTTGTTGCTGCAGACGGAGAAGGCAATCCTAAAGCAAACTCAGGAGCCTTTTATAGTAAAACTGAAAATGCGGCAGCACAATTGTTAACCTCAAAAAGTATTCTTGAATTGGGGACAACTACAGCATCTGGTCCTCCATATTCTTATTGGAATAATGCCCATGATAAAATGCAAGTCCGTTTTACTGGTAATCCATTCTTTTAGATGAATACAGTAATAAGAGGTGGCTCACCAATTTTTTCAATGTAGGGTACTTCTATAGTTGAAATTAATGGAGATAACTATGGGACAGTTAGCCCTCAAGGAGGCTATGCCAGAAATAGTAGTTATAATAGGTTATCTTCTATTACGAGTTAGGTATATGAAGACCATCCTTCTCCTTTAGATAATAATAAAAAATTAAATACAGATGGATTAATATATCCTTATTTGCATATGGGACAGAGTAGTACTTTAATAATGGAAGGAGCATCAATGATAAAAACTTCCGACGGTGCAGGCATGGAATTATCGGGAAACGCTACTTTTAAAGTCAATGGCGCTGGATGTTCAGATGAATACCCCGTTCCTCCTACTGGTAGAACTTTTGTAGCTTTTCATCCTGGTTCGTTTTTTAGTATGGCTTCAGGATGTTATTATAATGATGATGACCGTAAATGGGTACCAGTAGATAACAGCGGGAAAAATCATGGTCCGTTATTTAGCATGAATTCATCAGATAAAGGCGGACAAATCATACTTACCAATCAATGGGCTTAGAACGTTGGAGAAGGAGACTCGCACATGGATTGGAATGAATTCTGGAACGCGGTAGATTATAAACATAACAGAATCTTCGGTCTTAACGATAGCAAAATGTATGAAGGTCTTCGTTCTCGTGTGCATATGTATCGTACATGTTCTTTAGCTCAATATACATCTAATGTTTACTAGTCAACTTTTGGAGTTCAAGGTAAAACCAACATTATAATTGGAGGAGCAGGTTCAGGAGTCCTTGCTGCGAGAATTGCTACTGAAAAATATACCGTTCTGGATTGGGCGGGAAAAGGAGAAATGGATATTAAAATTGGAGAAGGTGTCGATTCAGCAGTGACAATAGATATTGGAGACAACGACAGTGCAACAGGATATTATAAAATATGTCCTGAGAAAGAAAGTGAGACGGTATTTTTATTTGAACCATCTTCAAAAACTTCTATCAATTTCTCCCCAAATGGTATGAATGGATTAAAACCTTAGGATGATACAAGTAAAGGATATTGCGGAATCGATTTTACGCCTTATAAAACTGAACTTGACTGCAGATGGTACAAACTTAATGCAGATTTTTAGGGTAATGACGCTTTTATTTAGACTACTGGAAATTTCCATGTCGAAAATCATGCAGGTACTTTTATTCTAAGAGGTTCACAGGAAGTTGCAACAGGAGCTGATTTAAAGGCATCTAATAGGGCAGAAACTCATTTACACAGACTTTGGCAAGGCATATATGCTTCAGACAATCCAGCTCCTATTTTATAGTTATATGATAAAGCAAACTTTGCCATGTACGGAGATGCAACAATAGCTCCTCCAACTGAAACAAAAACATATTATCTTTATAAAGAGGACTTCCCAAATGAACCAACTAAACAAGATTTTGAAACAACTGAGTCATATCAATCTTTTATTGATAGTGTACCAGATAGTTACATTTGGGATGGTAGTTATGATTATTCTTGTGAGTCAGATACATCAGTGCGATGGAAAGTTACTATTTCTTATAATTATACTTACACCGAACATATAACAGAAATTCCGGCGCCTACAGATTCTCCTGTATTTGAGATGAGAAGTACATCTGAATTAAGAGTTAGAGATGGTGCTTATATTAAAGCATAGACAATAGAAGGAGAAACAACTATTATTTTTGGTTCTAATCGTTCACAGGAAGAACCAGTATCTTTTACACTTGCAGAGCTTAAAAATCTTAAACGCTTTATTGGAACTATTCCTTCAAGAATTATTAACGATGATAGCGAAGCAACAGAGCCAAATACATTATATTTTATCCCAGAAGAGTGAGGAGGTTAGGATTTATGACAGTAAACACAGATTTTTACGGCTCAAACTATTACACAGTACCCGGCTATAACGGCGGTATAAAAACAGCAAATTTTAACGGAGTAGCAACCCCGGATATAATATCATCAAACTTGCAGTATGCCATTGATGCGGGCAAATACATCGCCGGTACTCTCGTTGACAACAGTGCATCAACTCATGGCATACCCGGCACGCTCAACGGACACACATATAATACAATGTATGATTATGGTGCTGTAAATTGCCGTCTTACAAATGAGGACTGTGTAAGAGATAGACAGAGCGTCAATAGTTTGCCAATAATGTGGCGTTGCCGTTACCGTAACAGCGGTAATGCTAACACATCTATAATGTATAATTTATATGACCTTAGTGTGCTTAATGCACCTGGTCGTAGTGGCACGTGGGATTTATATAGATATAATGCTGTAGTATCAGCGGACTTTAAAAAGTTTATGATGTGTATTGTTGTTATAGCATTTGACGGCACTATAACAGACAATGGTGACGGCACATACACAGGCAGCGTGACACGTTACAACGTCATGGATTTAAACATGTATTTGTCGCCAACAAAGCGATATGATAACGGCACAAAAACCGCCCGTGACTATTATCCGTATATATCACAAATATATCTTGTGCCAGCATCAGGTAGTAGTTTTGATAATTTTAGTAGTTTAAACGAAATAGATTAGAGTCTTGGCTGCATACCTAACACACTTTATAATTTTGCATGTAGCAAGGTAGTTAATAACACACCTATCGATGACAACACGCCAAATGCAGTTATAACTAACGCTGCATCATATATGGACGGCGTACCCAACAGTGGCGGCTCTATCGGATATCTGTACTATGCAGGTGATACAGAGCTGACAAGTACTATATCATGGACAAGCGGCGCATATAGCCATTTTTGTATTTTTGGCATGATAGGTGGTAATGGCACATCGAGCGGCGTTGTAACATGGACTCCGTCAGGCTCTAACGTGCAAGGATATCTGCACGGTGTCAGGGGCTTTACACATTGTAGGATAGTGCGTGTTGATGCAGAGGGCGGTGTTTATAGAGGTTTTAGTTATTGGTATGATATGCCGCAGACGGCTGAGGAGATCAAGGACGCTGTATTAAAAATGTGCAGCTATATGGGATGTATGATTTCAACATCAGTAAATGGTATGATTAACGATTTTGAGCGAAGCCCACGTTATATAGGTGTTTTAGATGATAACGGCATTGCAACTGGCACATATGAGGAGATAACCGCTGAGACATTAGCCGACTTTGTACAGACAGCTTCAGATAACTTCATAGATGATACTCCTTACGACCCTGATACTCCAGGTCCATAGCCAGGACCCAGCGGAAGAATTTTATTTACTGGAGATAATCCTCCAACAACAACCAGAGAGATTGTAAGAATAAAAATAAATGCAGTAGCGCAAGCAATTGCGACAAATACTGAAATGGAAGTAGGAATAATTTCTACAGAAGGGGAGACTGGAAAAGCAGAGGAGGTTGAAGAATAATGGCATACTCAATTAAAACAAATGATGCAACCAATTAGTACACTTGGTTGAGTTCATTAAAAACCATTCTTGACGAATTAGATGTTGACTATTTTGATAGTACTGTTCTTAATGTAGATACAGAATCATCACCAGTAGTCAATGAGCTGGAAATTAAAAAAGGCGACAGAGTTATTTGTAAAATAAGTATAACCTCATTAGGTGTTAATAATAAAATTACATTATATCCTTTAGGAACTTCACTCACCATATCTACTTATTTAGATAGTAATGCTAAGGTTATAATAACAGATAATAGCGTTTCTATTATGTTAGGAGGAACAAAAGGTATTATTTTCACAAAAACTCAAACAGATAAGAACGCAATAATTGGTTATAAATTAGATACTGATAACAATTATGATTATGCAATGACATATGAAGATACTGTTGTGCCCAAATATACAGTATATGAAAATAAAATAGGTATCTTAACGCAAATTCTCCCTTTATTATTTAATAGTCCTGAAGGGGAATATTCTCCTCATGTTTATTTTGCAGTAAGAACACAAAATGCAGAAAGTAACACTTTCAGACAAATAACATTAAATAATAGAAATTTCTTGACAAATGGTAATTTATGTTTAGAAATTTAATTAAATAAAAGGAGGAATGGAGTATGAGTACAATCAATTTTTATGGCGGCTCAGATGGCGGTGGATATTATCCAATCCCATCAACTACCGGAACTCCAATCGGATATACAGATGGTGTGCCGTTCTTCGTGAGCGGCACTCACGCCATTCCTCCGATTGAGCCCGGCAAGAAAATTATCGGTTACAATTATGGCTATATGGCAAATCGCAGAGAGTATCGTTCTCCTGCCGCGATAGAGTCACAGAATAAAATGTTTGACCTCGGTATTAACTGGGTGTGCCTTCCTGTTGTAAATTGGCAAGATACCTATCATTCAACAATTATTTATGCAGACCATTTAGCCACACCAACAGATAGGGATGTTGCGGCGTTTATCGAATCTGCTCATAAGCGCGGAGTTAAGGTTTGTTTGAAGCCAATTGTTGAATGCCGTGACCATATGTGGAGAGCCCATATCGGTTTCCCTGACCTTAATATGGAAGATATGGACGTTTATTGGAAGGCTTGGTTCATTAGCTATAAGAACTTCCTTCTTCACTATGCAGAACTTGCTTAGGAACTTAACGTCGAAATGTTCTGTATCGGTTGTGAAATGCTTGGAACTGAGCATCGTAAATATGACTGGCTTTATTTAATTGATGAAGTGCGTCGTGTTTATAAGGGCAAAATCATTTACAACACAAATCATGACCACGAAGACGACCAAGAGTGGTTTGATACACTTGATTATATTGGAACTTCTGCGTACTATCCAGTTGGCGGTGAATCAAGAACATATGAAGAAATGCGCAAAAACTGGATGGAAGTACGTTATCGTCTTGACGCAATTGCTAAGGACCGTAATAAGCAATACATCTTTATGGAAATTGGTTGTCGCTCTGTTAAGGAAGCTTCAACTCATCCTTGGGACTTCACAGAAGACCTTGTTTGGGATGAGAACGAACAGGCAGCATTTATTAAATCCTGTTATGATGTGTTCCTTCCATCTCCATACTTTGCTGGAGTATTCTGGTGGGATTGGCCTACTGTTTCATACACAGACCGCAAGGCGGCGGAGCAAGATAAAGGATTTTCAATTCACTTAAAGAAAGCTGAAGGAGTTATGAAAGACTACGCTCGTAAGTTCAGCAAATAAAACATTAGAGCATAACAACATTATTTTCACTTTAATAGAGAGAAAACAGAATTTCTCTCTATTTTTTTAGGAGGAGATAGTTATGAATGAAGAAACTAAAAGAGAGCTTTTGAAAGCTCATCACTATGGCTACTCCGTTGAAGAAATCGCAAAGGTAATGAAGATTTCTGAGGAAGAGGTCAATAAACTGATTGAGGAGAATACAGAAATTCTTGAAGAGTTGGAGGCGAGAAAGTATGGCACAGCTTAAGGGAATTGATGTAAGCGTTTGGAATGGCTCAATTAACTGGGCTTTGACAAAGAAAGAGATTGACTTTGCAATTCTTCGTATCGGTTATGGTCGTGAGGTCTCACAGAAGGATGCGAGATTTGAAGCTAACTATGCAGGCTGTAAAGCAAATGGCGTTCCTGTTGGTGGCTATTGGTACAACTATGCGAAGACTGTTGACGATGCAAGGAAAGAAGCACAGGCTTGTATTAAGTGCTTGAATGGTAGAAAGTTTGACTATCCTGTTTGGTATGATATTGAAGAAAATTCAGTATTTGCAACTGGTAAAGCAAATGTTTCTAAGATTGCAGAAGTATTCTGTGAAGCTCTTAAGGCAGCGGGATATAAGGTTGGTATTTATTCTTCCTATTATACTTTCAAGACTTACTTCACAGAAGAAGTAAAGAATAAGTATGATATTTGGCTTGCTCATGTTGGCAATGGCGGCGCGCCTCTTAACAATACTGGCTATCCTGGTCATAAGGAAATGTGGCAATATTCTTGGAAGGGTAGATACTCTGGTATTAACGGAGACGTTGATGAAGACTGGAGCTATGTTAACTACGCAGAAGAGAAGAGTGACGATGATGTTAAACCCGCTCCTACTCCTATTGAACCTATTAAGCCAGTAGAGAAGACAATTGACGTAATTTACAGCGCTTATATTCCTGGTCGTTGGCTTGGAGAAATTAAGAACTGCAATGATATAAACGTTAATGGTTATGCTGGTATTGAGAATTGTGTAGTTTCTGGCTTCGGAGCAAAGGCTTCTGAAGGTAAACTCAGATACAGAGTTCATGTAAAGACTTACAGCGGCGGCAAATGGCTTGGTTGGATTGACCAATTCAATAAGGCTGACTGGAATAAGGGTGTTGCAGGATATCCTGGTTATACAGTTGACGGTATTCAGCTTGAACTTATGGGCGTTCCTGGTTATCAGGTAATGTACAGAGTTTCACTTTTCGGAACTAATAAGTACCTTCCATGGGTTAAGGGACTTGAAGACTATGCAGGTCTTTACGGAAATGCACTTGATAAAATTCAGATTAAGATTGTAAAGGCTTAAGTAATTACGCCGCCATTCAATTAGCGGATGGCGGCGATTTTAATAAACAGAGGTGAGATAAATGGAAGTATTAGCAGCATTGGGTGGCGGTTCAGCATTGGGTTTGGTAGGAATTCTTGCCGCGGCAACAGCTATTATTGTTGAGGTTCTTAAGGCAGTTATCCCTAAGTCTTTCCCAACTAAAGCTCTTGCTATGATTGTATCTTTCATAGTAGTACTTGGATATACAATCATCTTCGGAACAATCACTGTTTCATCTATTATCCTTGCTATCTTTGGCGGCTTTGTAGTTTCCTTCATTTCAATGTTCGGCTTTGACTCATTCAAGGAAATTGTAAATCGCTTTACTGGTGGTGAGAAGAAAGATGGCGAATTATGATAAATTTGATGAAGTAATGGAAGAGCTCATCTCAGGAGAAGGTGGCACGACTATTGAAAATTTTGACAGCGCGGCTCTCAAAGAATTTGCAGAGCACCAAGATGTATTTTGGGATGGGCTACTTCAATACTTGTAGAATGAATATTAGAAAAATCCATTTAACGGAAAATATGGAGTTCGTCAAAATATGTTCCCAGTGGATATAGATAGTCAAAAAGTAACCAGTGTTATTGAGTATATTAATGACAATGCAGATTTAATAGATTCTTTTCTTGACTCTTGTCTTGCAGAGATTTCTCCACAGGAGCATTGGAATCCATCTTTTGCTTAGTTACTTGCTTTATACCGCAAATATTTCGTTAACCAAGAAGAAATAGATAGCACGAATATTACAGTTCGTGATATTGTAAATGCAAATGCAGGAAATAGCTTTGAGAAAAATCCTTGGGTAATTCCAAATATCAACATAGATAACAAACAATATCCTGAAGTAAGAAAAAACGATAAGATTGAAAGGATACTTAACGATGACAAATTTTTACAATTTACTTATTCAACTTTTAAAAAGTATATCCGACTTTTAATGCCGGAGTATTAGAGAGTTGTTGAAGTAGAAGATCTTAACCGCAACTTCTGGGTTATTGGTCAGGTATTAACTGGAATTTTATCTTTCTTATTTGATGAAGATTCTCCATTAAACAGTTTGTTCAATGGAATACTTGATGAAATTGCTTAGCTTTGGGAAAATCTTTTGTACTTATGGATTGCCTTTGCTTTAATTTCTCAAGAGCTTACTAATAATGATGTATAGATTATTGTAACTCCAGTGCCAAATGATTTACTGCGTCCTTATATTAAATTTGATGACTTTGATTATGTTTCAAGTACTAATGTACTTAGAGATTGCTGGGAAAATCATTTTTAGTATATGAAGGATTTGTATAATAAGAGTACTGTAATTATAATTCCCGAAATAAGAAAGAGTAAATATCAGGAAAATTATTATGCTCAATCTTTATATCCTGGAGTGATAGTTTACAATAGAAAACTGCCTCAAGGTATAAATAATTTAGTTGATATTAATGCAACTGACGAATCAATTGAGGCAATAAACAGAGAGAGGGTAGTATATTATCCTATTGGAGTTATATATAATTCACAGCGGCATGCTCTTAAAGTGGTTTTTGCCAACGACCATAGTTTGAGAATTTGTGACAAGACTTTTACAAATTCACCAAGTGGAGTATATGAAAGTAGTCCTAATTATTAGTTCTTGGAAAAGTACTCTAATTCAACCAATGTAAGTCAGGGTACTTTTGTTGCGGCAGTAAGACCCATTTTTACAAAAGACGGTAATAATCCTATTGTTACTTTTAACGCTGGATAGGTTAACTCATTAAAACTTTCTGTAAAATTTTTAGATGTAGCAAGAGAACTTTATACAGAGACTGGCGAGTCTACTCCATTGTTTACACTAAAATTAAACTATGATGGTATGGTAGATTACGTTAAAGGAGAGAATGTAGTTGTAAATGATACTCTTCCAACATTCTCAACAAAGACAAAGAAGATTACTAAAGGCTGGTATCGCGGCGAAGTTCCGTCATACTTTAACACAGTTGAGCCAACCTTCCCTATTACTTTAAGAAAAGATTGGCAAGGAATCGGTACACAGACTCCGAAAAGTGATGCTGTTATAAAAATAAATGGACAGGATGAACTCGGTTTTAAGGTTGAAGAAATTATAGAAACATTCCACTGTCCAAATGCCGATAATATTGAAACAAAAACGATATAGGTCCCTGCTTACAGTGATGCCGGTTATCCTCTCGATTATGTTATTAAGGAAAAAACAATGCCAAGTGAATATTGGGTTTCAAGTTCTTCAAATACAACGATGAACTTTAATTCTCCAAACAAGACTGCATCCTTTGTAAATAAATGGGTTGGTATTGATTTTACTGGCGGCGTTAAACAAATTGACAAGCTTTATTCAAACGATAGCTCTTCATCTCCGTCTGGCGGCGTTTATAGTGACCTTTCAGCTTTCTTAAGTAGTTTAAGTGCAGGAGGTCAAGAAGAAACTAAGTGGAATGGCTGGGTTGATGAGGAAGTTTCATAGATGCCCACAAACTCTGCGAGATTCTTCTTCTCACATTATACTTATTACTATGGTAGTTCAAGTCAGCTTGAAATATCTCCATTTATTTCTTTGGTAATAAAAACTCCAAATGGTACAAACAAATATTCCTTCCGTTATGAGATTTCTGATGAGTCTTCAAATAGCTTACATAGTGTTATTCCTTATCCTTATGTAAGTTCTGTATTCGGAGATTCTCCTGCCGCGGCGAGTACTGAGTTACTTTGTCAATGGAGAGAAGGCACAGTTCCAACAAGTAATATAGTATAGATAGTAAAGCCAAGAACTTCACATTATAGTAACGGATATACTACCAAAGGAAACCTTATTTATGGAGATGGCGTATTTAGAGAAAATGACAGCCCTGCTGGAACAGCAAGAGGTATTCGTCTTAATTTTGAGGGAGAAATTCCTTAGCTGTCAAATTATCTTATTGTCTGCAAGGATAGAGCTTGTGCTGGTTTAGATGGTCGTTCAGATTTTAATAATGGAGAACTTATTAGCAATCCTGAAAAGGTAAAATCACTTTATCCTTATTACTACAAATGTGAAATTAAAACTGGCGCGACAGCCGATGTCTTTGGAGTAATTACAGCAACAGTAGTATATAATCCTACAAAACCTGGTCTAACAGAAGAAGGCATAGATTTCTACACTTGGGCTGAAGCTTCTGTTGATGGAGACGCTGATAATAATAGAAAATATGTTTATTATGCACAGTCTAATGACCCAGACAACAATAATTACGCACAGCTTGCAATGGGGAAGATTGAATATAATTTCTTGCAAGTCTTCAAACCTTTATTAAATCAAGGTGGTGACTAAAAATGAGTAACCCTTTAACAAAAGAGTAGATATTAAATCTTGTCCTTAATCACCTTACCTCTACTGAAAGTAGAGAAAATTTTTGGCAAGAAATGATAAGTGGGTTGCATATTAACGACCCAGTATATTAGTCAGAGGAGTCAACCTCCTCTGACATTCTTCGAAATATTTTTCGTAACATTGATTGGGGAATATTAAATAATAATGAATATGGAGAAGATAAATTTTTTAATGATGAAAATCATGGACTGTACACTTCTTTAAAAGAGGAACTAAAAACAATTCTTGAAGCAAGTAATGATTATAAAAGAATGGATTTAATCAATACAGAAGGGAAAAAGAATTGGTGGACTAATAGCTATTGGAATGAGTCAATTGCAAGATTACTGCAAATTCTTGCACAGAGAATTGACCCTCAAAACATTATCAACTATGAGAAGTCTGGATTGCTCATAGAGCTTGTAGACCCAGAGGGTAAAATAGATACAGAGCATCTTCGCGGTGGCATCTCTGCTCATGGAGCGGCGGCAGAATTGCGCATTATTGATATAATGGATGCTGATGCTGGCAACAGTTTTGAAGGAGAAAATGATACATATTGGTATGGAGACTTTTACAGTTTTATTTCCTTTTCTTATACTGTTGGAGATGTCAAACACGTTTCTACTTTGACAGATGTCTTATTCACAGAATAGGCTGATACAGTTCTTTCTAAAATAAGAAACGAAGAAGAGATTACATCTGCTGAATATAAAAATCTTCTTCTTATTCATAGCGAAGGAAATAGTGGACTTGTTTATAGTGGTATCATTGAAGCAGATATTACTAGCCTTCCTGAGAAAAGAGTTCTTGTGCAAATGGAAATCCCCAGTGCGGCAGAACATTATCGTTTTAAAGTTGTAAAAAATCCGTGGGTAATTCCTTGGTATAACTTCGATGCAGAAACTTATTCCTACGTCAGGGGAGAAGATAAAAGAGTAAGTGCTTTAACTGATTCAAATAAACTTGATTTTACAAGAGAGCAATCAGAACAGTTATGTCGCTGGATTCGTCTTCTTATGCCTCGTTACAAACGCAAGGTTGAAGTTGAAGATTTGAACCGTAACTTCTGGGTTATAGGATAGGTGCTTGCAGGAATTAGCGCCGACCTATTCGATGAAGATGGACCAATACAGTCAATGATTAAGGGCTTATTAAAAGAGATTGGCGAGTTATGGGAGAATATGATTTATCTTTGGGCGGCATTAGCTTTGTTATCACAAGATAGATTTTATTCTCAAACTCATAGTGAAATTGTTTTTATTCAATATGATAGTTTGAGACCTTATCTTAAATATGATAATATAACAGATATTCAAATTTAGGGTTATGTTGATGCAATTAATTCAAGATTGAATTACTTATTACAAAAGTATCCTGAGAAGAACCTTTGCATTTTGCCTATTATCAGATTGAATAATTATGAAAAGAATTATTATGCTCAGGTATGGTATCCTGGCATTTGGTTCTATGACCGCAATACTGATAATGACTGGGAGTATGTTCTATTCCCCGGCAGTAATGGTATTGTAATCAACTTAGAAGATTATAATGCGTATATATATGGTCTTTAGGAGCAGGAGGAAGTTTACTCCTATATAACACCGTTGAAATACTCCGAAGACGTTATTTCAGATACTGAGCTAAGATATTATGGTCTTGCAAGAGATGAAATAGTATTAGATTGTAACCTTTATAGAAGAGTGGGTGAGTGTTGGGAAAGAGAGGTTGATTTGAATTGTAATATCAATCTTTACGATTTGGCAAGAAAATTAGTAACTTCTGAAGAAGAAAATCATTATATCTATAAGTTGACTTATAGTTATGATGGAACTACTCCTACATCAACAATTTATAATATTCTTACAGATGAAGAGGAATCTCCTTTGGATAATCAAGACCCATAGATGGCAGTAATAACTAAAGGGTACTATCAAGGAGAGTTACTTAGTACTTCAAATGATGTATCAAAGATTATTTATGACATCTATGTTTTGCCAAGTGCTACTCTTAAACCAACAACTATGACCTTAGAAGAGATTTTGGCACAATATACTACTCCATCTTGCGCACAAATGAGAGCAGAAGATGAAAAAGTTCTTAATAAAATTATTGATAACTTTGTAGATTATAATAATCTTCCTGCAGCGTTCTGGACTTAGGAGCGTCTTGATAGATTTTCTACTCCAGCTTTCTTCTTTGGTAATAATGGATAGGATGTTAATTACACAAGGCAAGGTGTCATTCATAGTTTCTATAATTCTTTCAGAAAAGCTTACCCAACATAGGAAGATTGGTAGGCACAAAATCAAGAGTATTTCAAAATGAATGGAGACAAAAATCTCGAATCAACAATTCTTTTCGTTGAAGGCAGAAGAGGAACTGATTATTCAAGCGATTTAACGTCTAACGGCGCACCAGAGCAGTACTTCCCCTATGATAATAATAATACAGATGGATTAACAACGAGCTTTAATAAAAACGCAAGCGTTCGTTCAAGTTTAACTGGAGCTGTAATATCATTACCTATTAAAGGACAGAGAACCTCTGGTTTCTATCCTATGCATAAGTCAGTTAACTTACCAGCTTCTACCGTTTATACCGCATATAGTGCTGCAGGTAAAGATTTGGATGTAAGAAGTTATATTAAAAACGATGATACAAGAGTTCCTTATGCCGCCGCAGCGACAGAAGATGTTGATTCATTTAAGAGATGGACAGCATTTTCAGGAGCAGGTGGTGAGCAGTGGCTTGTAGGAATTAAAAATGGAGAAACCGCTTTTACTCCTGATAATTGGCTTGTTGTAAAAGTAGAAGAGAATTGGTTAACTCATGTCAAACTTTACGATGAAGACTTAGGTGGCTACACCGGATTTGAAAAATTCTGCTTTGAGGGGGGCACTTATTCAGAAGAAGATGTTCACGCTTAGCTTGCAAGAAGAGTGGCTTAGGAAGAATATGAAACTTCTGCTGATCATACTGTAGGACATATAGCTGGAGCTATAAAAACTCGTTTTGCCGCGGCAGGAATTGACATTTATGATTTGACTACTTGGTATTATGCACAAGCGATAATGCATGGCGGTTATGATGATTGGTATAAAGATTAGTGTCATATGTATAATGTTGATTAGTCTTCTTACCTTGCAAAAGCAGAGGCTGCATTGGCAAGCTTTGGTAAGACGCCTCCATATACGGGACAGTCAAGTCACGGAATTAAAGACCCCGAAGGCAATACTTTCTCAAACCGTTTATTTATTGCTGGAAATATAGTAACTGGATTGAGAGTTTATGTATTCGGTCCTAATTAGCTTTATTCTCGTAGAGGTTATTATAGAAATGCTAACGGACATTGGACTGCTCAAACAGTTATAGATGAAGAGATTACAAATGGAAATGTTGATGAAATCAGAGCAAACTATACAATTGTATCAAACAACAAGAGAGAAGAGAATTTTGAGAAATATAAGTCAAAATTTAAGGCTCGTTTACTTGATGTAGGCTATTACAATCCATCTTTAGACGATGAGTTATTCAATAGCTATTCTGTTAATTGGCAAGACATAGGACAAGATTATCCATGGGATATTCCAAGTTAAAATGAGGTGAGAAAATGAATATTGAAAAATGGTTACATTACCTCAAATCAATAACAAACTTAAAGGTTTTAATTAATTCTCTTAATCTCACTCCTGAGACAGAAGTAAACTTTTGGAAGAATCTTCTCGCTACACTTCGTAGCGAGAACTCTCCCATTGCTTTTGATGAAGAGACTGAGGATAAGGACGAAAGCCTATTTGGCATTATTATCAATAATATTGATTTAGAAGATATGCCTGATAGAGACGTATTAGTAAGCGCTCTCTATGAAAACTTAAAGGCTTTGTGTACTCAGGGAGAAGATGACTCTTTTTGGAATGAATCTTTGTAGAGATTAATTAATTTCTTTATTATAAATATAGAAGCGAGTGATAAAGTTCTTATTGATAATGGTAGCCAAGAGAAAAATATTACTGTTAGTACATTAAAAGAAGCTGACGCAGGTAACAATTTCCCAGAGTTTCGTAATGATACAGAGAGGTGGGTTATTCCTTGGTATAATGTCGATGCAAAAAATTATGACGAAGTTCGTAGAAAAGATGAAGTCATTAACATATTAAAGAATTATAACAAGCTACAATATACTCGTAGACCTGATAACAGTGACGATGAAGAAAGTGATTTGACCCTTGATAAATGGATTAGATTGCTCATGCCCCAATATGGACGAAGAGTAGAAGTCGAAGATTTAGACCGTAACTTTTGGGTAATCGCTCAGACTATTGCGGCAATTAGTGCATATCTTTTCGACGACGATTCTCCAATTCCTAAAGTATTAGAAGGAATGACAAGAGAGGTCTCAGAAATTTGGGAAAATATTCTTTATCTATGGACTGGTATTGCCGCGATATCTTAGAATGATACAAGTGGCATATAGGTTATTGTTCTTCCAATTCAGAAAAGAGTGGACGACCATGATAGACAGTATGATTTTATTGACGAATTCGATTGGTATAGTTATATTATTGATGACAAATCAATTTCTATTACAAGAGCAGATAATTTTGATGATGAGATTATTAATCATATCAATTATTTAACTGATTAGTATTATGGAAAAGATTTGTGTATTATTCCATATATCAGAATCAATAATTATAAACATAACTGGTATTGTGGCGAATGGTATCCTGGAGTATATTTATACGATGCGACTGCTAAAACTTGGAGTAGTAAATAGTTCAAAGAAAAAATAGGAGACGAATTAAAAGAAATCGTAATTTCTCCTCAATATGAAGAAGTTGCGAATAAAAAAGGAAGATTCTCTTCTAATATATATGCTTCTAAACAGCTTCCAAATGGTAAGCTTCTATGGTCTTATCCTTTCTCTGACCTATCATCTGTTGAAGCAAAAATACGAGCACTTCTTTATGGTTGCATTAGAACGATTCCAGCAGTCGATTGTCAAGAAACTGAAAATGGACCAGAGATTCAGAGCATTGTATTATCCGTATATGACGCGGCGGCGCCAATGATTTCAGAGAATACAAAAGTTGGTTCTTATTCAAACAATACATTAGAAGATTCTGATATAATAACCTTTACTTATAATGCAAGTGCTGTTCCTACGCGTCCATCAGAGCATACTTTAAATAGTAAATCAGTTTAGATTGATAAGCCTGGATATTACATGGGAGAGCTTGCTTCTTGGAAAGGAAAAACTGCATCAGCAGTTGAGTCTGAAAACTTGTTTAACACTGAAGCATATGTTTTAAAGATTGGTAATTATCTTCCAATAGACGGCGGAGAATTTACAATGGCATCAGTACAAGCAAGTGGTCAAAAGTTTATGTACACTTCTATGAGAGGTAACGTTACAAAAACCACAGCTTCATCAGCATTATCAAGTGCTAATACAAAATATTATCGTTTTAGATGGGATACTTATAATGGACATAATGATAAATCATATGACCAGCAAATCACAAGTAGAACTGATAACACAATTTGTTACTCAACAGCACCAGAAGTAATGCCATGCGTTTACCCGACAAAAGAGCATATGAGATATGACGGACTTGTAGCTGCAAAGAAATTCCTAACAGTTAACAGCCTTTATAAAGACCCATGCTTTATTATTACTTCTGTTGGTTTAACTCCTTGGCAAGGACAGGGTAGAACTGGTCATGACATTTACTGGGATAGTGCTTTCATTCCAGCAATTTATTTCTACATTCCTCATATAGATACAATTACTGAAGGGCACAGTAGTGAACCAGGATATGACGTTGCCGAATACGTCGAAGCATATAATAATCTTTCTCCTATTTCTTTACATACTGATAAGGCTATGGATTTTAATAATGGAGAGAATACTTAGTCTGGTATTATTACTGTAAATCAAGGAGACACAACAAAAGAAATTGGTAAGATAGTTTTTTGTGGAGACGTAGAAAGATTTGAAGGATACTTTAATAATTATAATTGTATAGACGGAATTACTTATCTTTCAGATGGCAGCCGTTGGAGATAGTTCTTTGTAATTAGTGATAAGAATGAAGTAAATGCTAAGAATACTTGTCATAAAAAAGAAATCAATGGCGGCGCATCAATGTATCCAGACGGACGTACTAAATATACTGCAACGTTTGAGCCTGTATTTGAAGGAGTTGTAAGATATATAGACGTTATTAGACATTAGAAAAATGAAGGAGCAATACCACTTATTGATTCTCAAATTTCTAAGGTTTCAGAAGCATCTGTAAAAATTGATTCTTCTGGATATCAAGTGCTAAAGGACGAAACAGTTTCTCCTCCCGTTTATATAGGAAAAATAGTTGATACAGCAACCAATGCTAACCCTTATGATTCAAAGCCAAACATTGCAAAGAACAATTCTGTCGCAGGTTTTTAGCAGAACCTAAAAGACAACGGAGAGATTGATGTTGCAGGTTCAGCTATTTATAGTAAAATTGCAGAGCTTGGTAATGGAGGAAAAGATGCACGTTACTTCTATGGCGGTACTTCTTTATATTGGGGTCAGGTTTGTCAATTTAAAAAGGAAGATTAATAAAACATTTGACTTTTTTCAAAATTTTTGATATAATAATAGTAGTTCAGTGAAAAGGAGGAACTACGCAATGGAATTTAATGTTCGACAGAAAAATATTATTGCGGCAAATGATAAAAATATCCTCTGTTTAGCGTGCGCCGCAGCGGGTAAAACACGCACGCTTATCGGTAGAATAGAACGACTTTTGGATGAGGGCGTTGCGCCCTCTTCCATTGTCGCTTTTACATTTACTAATCAGGCGGCAGAGGAAATGAGAAAGCGTTTGGGAGATAAGTGTGGAGATATGTTTATCGGTACTATCCATTCTTATGCAAATAAGATTTGTGGTATTGGTAATATTGATACATACGATTATATCAGAACAGAACGCTTCGATAAAATTATTGAAAAGGCTATGACTGTACCGTGGGAAAAATATCCGGCAGTTAAATACTTATTTGTAGATGAGTTTCAGGATACGGACCCAATCCAATATAGTTTCATTACAAAGATTCCCGCAGAAAATCGTTTCTATGTAGGAGATGAAAGACAGTTCATCTACTCTTTCAGAGGAGCAACAGACCGCTTCATTCGTGAGTTGGCAACTGATGATAACTTTAAAAAGTATCCTCTTGTAGATAACTACCGTAATCCTCCCAACATTTTAAGATTTGCGGACGAATTCCTCAATTCAATGCCAAAGATTTCCCCTTGTGCTGTGCCTGCAAAAATTAAGTCAGGCTTTCTTGATGAATGCAGCTTTAGGGACGCGGCGGAAGAAATGACTTGGACAGAAGATTGGACAGGGTGGACAGTTCTTTGTAGAACAAATTCAGAGGTTGAAACCGCACAGGAATATCTTGATTCTAAAAATGTAAAGAATCTTATTGTTAAACGTGGAGACCTCGACCTTGACCAGATGGGAGACTTACTTAATCGTAATGCTGTTAAAATTATGACAGTCCATTCTGCAAAAGGTCTTGAGTTTGATAATGTAGTAGCAGTGGGATGCAAAACTTTCAATGAAGAGGAAAGAAGAATTTGCTACGTTGCCGCAACCCGTGCTATGCAATCTCTTTATTGGTGTCCATCAATTCGTACCTATCGCGGCAAAGCAAAGAACAAATCTCATCTTGCTGGTAACGTTTTCTCCAAAACAGAAAGGAAGACTATTCAATTCTGAGGGGTGGAGTAAATGGAGTTTGTTACTATCTATGAGAATGAAGAATAGAAAGTAATGATGCTAAAACCGATTGCAGATGAACTTACGTTCAGAGCAAACAATCAAAAACAATTATCTCAAATGGAGTTTGAAATGATGACACAAGATGTGTTAACATATGTTGAACCTCTATTTGAGATAAAAGGTAAGCGTGTCATATCAACATCGAAAGCTATGATATTAAACCGTGGCAAGATGGCGGCGATTACAAATATTTATGACCCGTTAAACGATGCAATTTTAATGGTGAGTGAAGCATTTGACCTCACTGAAAACGAAGTTACACACGACTGGAAAGTTAATATGGAGATTTTAATTAAACTCTATTATAAAATGCAAAGCGAACAAAAGTGTGTGACACATTTTTACGATGTAAAAACCAATGGAGTCTCAGGTTTTATAGCTTTAGAACTGCAAGATAATATCTTAATTCTCCCACTGATTCTTAACGAAAGCGGAGAAACTTAGAGACTTTACTAAGGTTTTTCACATATTATTGTTACTCTCTGTGAGTAAACCCCAATTTAACAGTAATCCTTTTATAGGTCAGCAATGACTAACTAAAAGGAGGCTTTTTAAATGAAGAGAATTACTAAAATTATGTGTGGCATTATCCTCGGCGCAACCCTGTGTTTTGCAGCAACAGCTTGCGGACACGATACAGATTCAGTTTCTGACAGCAGCGAGATTGTTATTACTACAAGTGTCACAGAGAGTACTACAAGTACATCCGAAACAACCACAACCACATCGACAACAACGGAAAAGACAGAAACTACATTCACAACCGATACAACTACAACAATAAATCCAACACCCCTTGAGATGACTCCTCAAACAGAAGGGGAGATTGTCCAATTGGGACTTGCGAAGATTGATACAAAGGAAGCTACCCAAGCACTCCCTTCATCTTCAAATGTTGAAAACAGCGAAACAAAAACTACTGAGGTTGTAACCACTTGTGAGACTACAACAGAAGCACCAACTACAACAGTGGAGCCTACCAAAAAGTCTGTTGAAGAAATTGCGGCAGAAGTTTGGGAAGGTAAGTGGGGCACTGGAGCAGACCGTAAAGCTCGTCTTGAGGCGGCAGGTTATGATTATGCTGAAGTGCAGGCTGCAGTTGATGCTATGAGACCTACACCCGTTATTAACAATGGAACGGTTGATAATGCTGATGGTTATCCTATGACATATGTTAAGAACTTTTCTCGCGGTACTTACTATGCGTATGGTTATCAGTGTACAGGCGGCTCTGGTAGAAGCCTTATTGACTGTTCATATGGTTCTAATGGTGTGAAGGGTTCTATTGCAAGTTCATATCTTTACAGAAACTATGGATATAACTACAATGGAAAGCGCACAATGGTATATCTTGAAATTAGTGGCTACCCATCAATGAATGGTTATTACTACCTTGATGATTCTGATGCTGGTAACTCAAATGTAATTGACTTTTACTACACATACAACAGCAACTGCCAGTTCCAGTACCAAGGCGTTGTAAGTGTTGATTGTTACATCGTAAGCTATTAATCTCAAGACAAATCAAGTTTATTTGTGGGAATAAACTTGTGTGAACGGAATTGAGTTGGCACCTCAATTGCTAATGATAAGAAGGTAAACACAAGGATTACTGTAAAAAAATTGAAAATTGGGAATGATTGGGGAAGGCTTTCTGCCTTCCCTTTTCTATTATCTTCTTGACTTTTTTTCAAATTTTTGATATAATAATAATAGAAAAAAATTTAAGAAGGAAAATCAAATGGATTTGAATTTTGTTAAAGACACAATTGAAGATAAGTGGGATGACTCAATGGGCTGCGGCGGATTGATTTTAATTGTTCTGTTCGTACTTGCTATCGTCTTTGGCATTTGTTGCCTGAGTTGGTGGATTGAGTGGCTTCTTTGGGGAGCAATTGTGGTCAAAGTTTTCGGTCTGCCTGCACTCACTTTCTGGCAGATGGCAGGACTTGACATTCTTTTGGGCTTGCTCATTCCTCATTCTTCAGGTTCTTCTAATAGCAAAGACTGAGGTGAATTAAATGGCAACTTATATAATTGCAGACTTAAAACTGTTCAATAATGAATAGAGAGAACGTCTCGGCTATTCATCATTTGAGCAGATGAACGCTGCCATTATTAAGTCATGGAATAAGACTGTCAAACCAGAGGACAGCGTTATTATCATGGGAGATAATGGCGACGGAACTCTTGAACAGATGAAGGGAGTAATTTCTCAGTTAAACGGAGAAAAGACTGCAACATCTAAACACTTGAATGAAAAGTTTTCAAAAGCTGAATGGAGAGAAATTGGCTTCAAACATTTCTGGGGCGTTAGTATGTTCAATACTTTGCCCGATGGTAGAGAGGTTCTTTATATCATTAAGCCGATTACAAATATCAGTGTCTATGAGCAGGACTATGCTCTGCTTGTTGTTGATAGTGAAAATCCTATCGAAGGGATGATTGACGGAATTAAACTCACTGCTGACGCGGCGAAGTGGGGATACTCTCCTCTTGATACTGAGAAATTATTAACTCTCTATGAGAACATGAAGGCTTTTGATTTAATGGAAGAGACGGAGACACGTTCAGAAATTAAGGAAGAAGGAGAAGAATAATGAATAAACTTGAAAAGGCAAAGGAGATTATAAAGGAGAACTTTTCACTGTACGACTGCGGACTATTTAATACCCGCAATTTAGTCGGAGACCCAATGAGTACAATTTATGATGAAGACGGGCTTACTATCGACGTTTGTTACTACTACTCTTACTTTGAAGTTTTTGGTTTAACAGACGAAGAGTTTGAAGAACTCAAAAAGTTCTACGCCTATCTCCAACATTCACAGGAGGATGAAGAGGAATGAAAGTAATACTTGTATAGCATACACCTACGCCACTTTATACCGTAGCAGAAGCCGCGGCAGTTTGTTATGATAGTGAGCCAAGCCTTCAGATTGTAAAGGGTTGCATTCGTTCGGGACATACCTCTGTCCTCGAACACGCATCTTTTACTTTCCGTATTGAAGGGATTTCTCGTAGCTGTTCACACCAGATTGTGCGCCATCGTATGGCTTCCTATTCTCAGCAGAGCCAGCGTTATGTTAAGTACGATGACCTCGATTGGGTAATTCCTGATTATGGAATTGATGGCGATTTTGCTCGTCATGCTTGCGACATTATGCTTAATGCTTACAAGGATATGACTGACGATGCAAACCCAGGTTTCCAGAAATCTACAATTGACGCGGCAAGATGCGTGCTTCCTAATGCAACACCAACGGTTATTTATGTAACAATGAATATCCGTGCCCTTATGAACTTCTTTAATGAGCGTCTTTGCGCAAGAGCTTCTAAGGAAATTCGTGAGGTTGCTAAGGCAATGGTAGAAGCAATTCTTAATGCGGATACTATAAGTAAGGAAGAGAAGGAAATCTTCAAAACAATTTTCGTACCGAAGTGCGAAAAGTTTTCTATCCATGCTTGTCCTGAAAGAGAGGGTTGCGGCAAGTATAAGCCTCTTAAGGAGTTCGTATGGCGAGCAAAAGGACGCTGGATAGGTATTAACGAGTGGGCTGAAATGCACGACAGCAAACCAAGTGGTATAGGAACATACTTCTGGTGTTCTGAGTGCGAAGAGCCTCATGAAAGTAAAACTAATTTCTGTCCTCATTGCGGCGCAGAAATGATGGAGGGATAATATGTAGTGGTGGCTACTATTTATTATAGTAGGTTCACTGTGTGCGATTGGTTTAGGACTCTTCGTCGGCAAGAAGGAGAGTCCTTCCAAATATTCCGAAACCTTTAAAAAAGAAGTTGAAAACTTAGGCAAGCAATTTAGTAAAGAAAATTAGACACGTATTGATGAAGAGAGAAAGAAGGTTGAGTAGAGTCTTAAAGAGTATATAAATAATTGTGAGATACAAAGATAGAATAGTCTTGCCGCCCTGCAAAAGGCGTAGGATAATTTACATGCAAGTGAAGAACACTATAAGATACGAATGAAAGAACTGGAAGAACAAATCGTCCAGTCAGTAAATGAGAAATCAAAGAATGAAGCATTACAACTTTAGGGAGTTGTTGACTTCTATGAGAATCGTCGTCAAGAAATCTACACAGATTTTGAAGCATATCAAGAAAAAATAAAAGCAAGACGAGAAGAACTTGAAAAGGTTCTTAAAAGAGAAGAAGCAAAACAGCAAGAAATCATCGAACAATATAAACGAGCAGAACAAATTAAACAAGACAAAAATTTCTATCGAATAGTCCTCTCCGAAGAAGTTCAGGAAGATGTTAAAAAACTCAGGAAAATTGCAGGAGAATTACATGACCCAACCATTATTTATAAACTCATTTATAAAACCTATTACGAGAAACCTTTCACAGAGATGGTTGGACGAGTAGTATCAAATGACGCGGCGGCTTGTGGTATTTATAAGATAACAAATCTTGAAAATGGAAGAAGCTATATCGGATAGACGAGATAGGCTTTTAAAGAACGCTGGCGCACCCATTTAAAACGAGGAGTAAAGGCAGAGCCAGGCACATAGAACAAACTCTATGCGGCAATGTGGGAAGATGGTGCAGAGAATTTTACCTTTGAAGTTCTTGCTACTTGTTCGGTTGATGAACTTAATCAAAAAGAACGAGAATACATAGCTCTATATCATGCTGATACATGGGGCTATAATGGAACAGGAGGTAACTCATGACTGATTTTTACAAAAAGATATTGGAATGGTATAAAGATGGCGGCGGTTGTGGATTTAGTATCGCTTGTCATACTTCTACGGAATTTGATAATTATAAGAAAGACATTTTAACTTATTTGGAAAACCACTGCGGAGCAGATGTTGAAGCTACATTTTCAATGGATAAGATGAAATTAAGTAGAATCGGTAAGGAATATGGCTCTATTGATATTACAAAAAGATAGCCCGACCCCAAGGTTTCCAAGGACTCTATGTCCTTCTCACGAAGAATGGAAATGATGCGTGAACGAAGGGATGCAGTTCGCGGAAGGAGAGCACAAATGGGAATCATTGATGACTATCGTGAACATTCAGCAGATGATATTAACAATGTTATTCTTCCTCTTTTAAATGTTCCACCTCTTAGGGAAGACCAAATAAATCATTTAGTCGAAGCAGTTGACAATGCCCGCCTCTATCATTAATAGGGGTGGGTTTATTTTATAATATAGTAGAAATTCTTCTAAAACTTTGACAAAAGTTTGTAAATACTTTTTTAGACGAGGGAAAAGCTTCACCTACTTTATTTAAGAGAAAAACATTTCTCGATTGGGCGGCTTAAGGTCCAATTTATTTCTTTATATAAAGGGGTGAATTAAATGAGCACATATAAGAAGACAGGTTTCAATGGAGTAGATTATGCGGTACCTTCACTTCCGGGCTGGCATCCAGACCCTGTACCATTCCCACCTCCTCCACCACCACCTAAGCCAGGTCCTGTACCTCCATGCCCAGTTCCTCCACCACCTCCAATTGATTGGGATGTATATCCATACTACCCACCATACCCATACGAGTGGATTGAGCCCGTGCCAATGCCTCCAATTCCTGGTAAGCACCCTCGTCCATGTCCTCCACCACCTCCACCATACATTCCTCCTTACCCATGTCCAAGACCTGAGAAGGTAGATGAATGCTCAAAGAGATTGGCAAAACTTACTCAGAAGACTAAGACTTTAGTTCAGATGATTAAGGACTTCGAGGGCAAGAATCGTCCTGTTATTATCACAATCGGTCCTAACAGCTACCAATTTGGTACTGAAAATATCACCGACTTCGATGGACAGGCAGCAAAGGGTATGTATGCAAGCCTTATCAGTGGAGACCCAATTGAGGAGCTTGAGGAAGGTACATACACAGTTGACAGCACTAACACAAGAGTAGCTCTTAAGAACCCAGTTGATTTGCTTCAGTCTGAGCTTGCAAGAGTCCGCAAGGAAATCACTTTGGTTACTGCTGCAATTAACGAGGAGATTACTCCTGACCCAGCACCTAACGTTAATCCTGGCGTTCCTGGTACTGACGAAACTTAATTTGTTATGTTCTTAGAGAGAGACTTCTTGTCTCTCTCTCTTTTTATTTAATACTTGACTTTTTTAAAATTTTCTGATATAATAATAATATCGAAAGGAGATGAAAGAGATGGTAAGTCCAAGCAGAGTTTTAATGGAGAATGTTCTCAAATCCTCTTTCAATTTAATGTTGACGACAGTGAACAGATATGGAGAAGAGCATGAGAGGAATTTTAAGAAAAACAAAAAGAAATTCTTCAAGGAAATCAATCTTGACGAATGTGTCGTATCAATGGTAGAGAAATATCCTCCGTCTGAAATGGAGCTTGACGTCTTCTACATCAAACGCGATGGCAAATCCGTCTGGGTGAAAATCAAAGAGGGCGGCGGAGAAGCGTGGATTGATTGACCAAAATGCAGCTCATTTGCGGCTAATCGCAGCTCATTTGCAGCTCATTTGAAATCGGAGGGAAAATGGAGAAAAATATTTTTGCAAAGCTAAATGAAAGAAAAATATCAGAAATCAAAGCTGATATTGACTGGCTGCTCGAGTCATATGAAGAGAACAAACGCGAACTTGAAGAGTATCGCGCACAGACTCGTAATGACGCAATCATCAAAGAGAAAAACGAGCAGATTGTTAAACTTGAAGCAAAGTTACATGAATATGAAGTGAAAGAGTGGGACATGGTTGATTTTGGTTTCTCAGAGGAAGAGCTGAAAGAAGCTGGAGCCTGGGCAGAGGAACATTATAAAACCAGTGGTCACCACGGCGGCGCGGCAGGCGGAAACTTTTCTTATATTATTATACCAACTGGATTGGGAATAATCAAGGAAGTGAAATGTTCTTGCGGCGCAACACATACAATTCAGGACCTTATGTGAAAGGAGAATAGTTGTGAAAACTTTAGCAAAGTTGTGGCTTATTGCTCTTTTTGTTTTAATTGTTGTGGTTGTCTTTTTCATTTGTCCTGTTGGACTGATAATCATTTCAATTGTCAAATGGAGCCTTGGCTATTTCTTAGGTGGACTTATTTGGCTTATTACAAGTGTAGCACTTGTGGTATTTGAAGAAGACGAAGTAAGAAGATTAATTAAGGAGGAGTTTAAGAAATGAGATATAAGATTGAATTACTTGGACAGAGAGATTGTGTAAACTTCTGTCAGAAGGCACAGGATATCGAGGCAGATGTTTCTCTTATCACTAAGAACGGTGCATATCGTGTAAGCGCAAAGTCTATCATGGGCTGTATGCTTGCTTGCTCTGAGTGGGGAGACGATGTTTGGGTAGAGTCTGACGCTGAAATCTACTCTATTTTTGAGAAGTGGATTAACACCGAAGCAGACGACGGCAACTTTATTCACGAGTGATGTTCTATGTTGTCGTGCATTGCCTTGATTTTATTTCTTGCTGGCTACGTTCTAAGAGAAATCAGGTTAGAAATAAAGGAGAAAAGATATGAAAGATGGGAAGATAACTTTAAATCGCGCCGTTAAATATTATGAACCTTGCCGCCTTAATCCAGAGGATGACCGCTATGGTCGCTCTGAGACTTTTTATAAGAGATATGGATTCCATTTTGAGGAAGTCTGGAATCTCGATGGCGAGACAGCGTATTTTATTCTTGTAAGACTTGTTCAGCTTAAGAAAGTTGGATGTGGATGCCCCGGCAGTTTTGCAAGAGGAAATGATGAAACTTCATGGGGAGCTACTGATGCAGATTTTAAGCGTTGGAATACTCAGCTTGACAAAATGATAAGGGGATTTTATCTCTATTGTGCAAAGGATTTTCCTACTGAAAAGGAACAGAAGATTATCAATAAAGCGTTAAAATTATTTACAGAACACTTTCATAGTCTGTGGGATTGAGGTGGAAATATGGGAGATTATGTAGCTACATATAAAGGACTTCCTGTTTTTACCGCAAACGTAGGTGAGGGAGGAGTCACTTCATGTGAGGAATTTGCCCAAGCCTTGCGTGAAACTATTTATAACTTAAGAAATATTAAGACTTGGATTGAGTGTTGGTATGACCCTTTTGAAATGCAGACAAAAATTGTTGTCATTCAAGATAAGTTTATTACTATTGACAGAATGATAGTTACGCATGATGAATATGGAGAACAACAATATAGCTTTCAAAGTGATAAATATTTGAATAAAGATGCAAAAGAGATTGCTGTTTTTTATATTAAAATCAATAGGTTTTTAAGCCCAATGACTGACGAGTCTTATATGGAACTGGTTAATTATATTTTACCAGAGGAAAAAGAGGAAGAAAAGAAAGAGGGAAAAACGCTTGTTGCATTAAGATGTCCTTCTTGCGGCGGAGCAATTAACCCCGAAACAATGACTTGTGATTACTGTGCTACAAAAGTAGTGTGGAGATAAAGGAGGAATTACAATGGGTGACGATAAGCTTTTATATCCTAAGAGCAAGTTCAGATTCCATCTGACTAAGCTCAGAAGAGTTGAGGATGAAGAGGGCGATAAGAGATTTGTGGTGGTAAGTTCTGAAATCATTCAGGGCAACGGAAAGCAATTCAGAGAATCTCTTTACGGCACAGACACACATATTGAGGTTGTTACTGAAAAGCCTGACCACTTCAAGCTCAATCAGATTTATATGCTGGCAACTCGTGATGTTGTTTGGCTTTGGGCAGAGGAGGCTTAAACATGATTAAGGTTTTTATTTCTCAGCCAATGCAGGATAGACCACAGGATGTTATTCTCAGAGAAAGAAAAGCCATTGAAGTTATTATAAAAACCATGTTTACTGGGCAAGATGTATACTTTATTGACTCCTTTATTCAAGGAGCAAAAGATGTAAACCCCTTGTTTTGTCTTGGTCATTCTTTAATGGCTTTGTCAAAAGCTGATATAGCTGTGTTTGCCCCAGGCTGGCATAAGTCAAGGGGTTGTAAGGTTGAGTGGAGATGCTGTGTAGAGTATGGTATTCGTACCTGTACTATTGACTATGATGACTTAAAGGAGGTCGCAAATGATTGGAGCAGTAATAGGGGATGTAGTAGGCTCTCGCTTTGAGTTCCGAAACCACAAGGATAAAGAATTCCCTTTATTCACACAGTCTTGTAAGTGTACTGACGATACAATTATGACGGCGGCTATTGCTCTTGCGGTAATGGACCATAAGGAACATAACAGACCTCTTGATGAAGCGGCTGTTTATTGGATGCGCAAGGTCGGTCAACCTTTCAAAAAGGCAGGATATGGCGGCAGATTTGCACAATGGATGTATAGTGAGAATCCACGTCCATATAATAGCTGGGGTAATGGTGCGGCTATGCGTGTATCTGCCTGTGCTTGGGCGGCAGAATCTATGCAGGAAGCCTTGCTTATGTCTGATAAAGTTACTGGAGTAACTCATAATCATCCTGAAGGACTTAAGGGCGCGGCGGCAGTAACAGCAGCTATCTTCTTGGCTCGTCAGCAGAAATCTAAAGAGGAGATTAAGAAGTACATAGAGGAAACTTTTTCTTACTTTTTTGACTTCACTATTGATGAAATAAGACCAACCTATCGGTTCAACGAGACCTGTCAGGGAACAGTGCCACAGGCTTTGGAATGTTTCTTCGAGAGTGAGGATTTCGAGGATTGTCTGCGTCTTGCAATTTCTGTCGGCGGAGACTCTGACACTCTTGCGGCTATCGCTTGTAGTGTAGCAGAAGCATATTATGGCGTTCCGTGGAACTTGAAGCTGGAAGTGGATAAGTATTTACCGCTTTCTATTCTTGAAATTCTGGAACGTTTTGAACAGAAATATCCATGCACATATCTATAATCCTTTGCCGCCCAAGGGCGGTAATTTTTTTTATTTAAAAAGTCTTGACAAATTTTAAAAATTTTGTTAAAATCACGTGCGCGCCCGCGCGTATATTTAAATAGTATAAAATCGGCAGAAATTTTAAAGATTAAAGTAATTGACTTTTTTCAAAAATTTCGATATAATAATTACAGAAAGTTTGAAAGGAGCGAAAGAATGAAAGTATTGCGAAGCGGCATTAACCTTTACGCATAGAAATGTAATTGCGGCTGTATCTTTGCTTACAGCAAAGCTGATACGGTAGAGGTTCAATGCGGTATATAAGAATGGGACACAGAAGTTGAGTGTCCTGAATGTCATAAAAGAGAGCACGCATTCTTTTTCACTCAGGATAAATATGAGGAGGAGTTGAAGAATGAGGATAGGAATTGACCTTGACAACATAGTTGTAAACACAACAGAGTCAGTAATCGAATATCTTAATGAACGTGTCCCTAATCTTAGCCTCAAGTTGGAAGACTGTAAGCAGTACTGGCTTGAAAGAAATCTTCCCCACGGCTATGAGCTTCTTGTACAGGAAGCATTTGAGTCTAAGCATATGTGGAAAAAGGTTAAGGTAATCAAGGGAGCAAAGAAGTACATCAACAAGCTGAGAAGTGAGGGACACGAAATTTATTTCGTAACCAGTTCACTTCCTGAGAATCTCCGCAAGAAAATCAAGCATCTTGAAAGAGAGCTGGATTTCTTCGAGCCGGGCTACATCTGGAGACACACAATCAACATTCATAAGAAACAGCTTCTTGACCTTGACATTCTTATTGACGACTGTATCGACAATCTGAACGGCGGCAGAAAGTATACTTCCATTTGTCTCAACTATCCGTGGAATACGAATGTAACTGACCATTCTATTATCCACTGTGATAGCTGGAAGGAAATCTATAATGAAGTAAAGGCGATTGAGGAAGGAGAATACGCATAATGGATATTCCGGTTTTCGTATATGATGGAATCGAATTTTACAACTTTGAGCAGATTAAGGAGCATGAAGATGCTCTTGTCAATGTCTGCTATCAGTTCGACTGGAAAGATGAAGCCTGCAATGCAGAGCGCAACAGATTCAGCGATGCAGTTGACGAGTACCTTTACAAGGTTCTTGAGTTCTATGTCGAAAAAGAAAAAGAAGAGGACGAGTATACTGAGGAGCTATTCGAGCTGAAAAAGGATATCTTCCGATTCATCGAATCACAGGAATGGTTATGGTGTGAATCGAGCGATACAAAGCTACTTGAGTATGACCTTGAAAAAAGCTATGCAGAGAAAATCGCTTACTTCAAGGTTCCGGGTACTGACGACATCTATTACGCAATCAAGTACACCGACTCCCCATATACCTCTATCATGGAAGACATCGAGGACAGCGAAATCACTCGCGTCAAGAGAGTTCCTAAGATGAGCTATGAATACATCCCAGAATGAAAAAATTCTGAAATGAAAAATAGTTGACTTTTTCTATAATTTTTAGTATAATTATTATAGAAAATGAAACGGAAAGGAAGAATGAGAAATGAAAAAGTACAAGGATATTGAGCGTCTTAAGGATAAGTACGCTCCCGCTTTTAAGGTTGGCGAGCATATCACTATCACTGAGAAGATTGATGGTGCAAATGCGTCAATCGTTGTAAATGAGGACGGTACTCTTACCGCTTGCTCTCGTCGTAATGAGCTTAACCAGAACAACACTCTTCAGGGCTTCTACGACTTCGTTCAGACACTTGACGCTTCTATCGTTTCAGCAGCACTGACAAGCCGTTACATCCTTTTCGGTGAGTGGCTTGTAAAGCACACAATTCGTTACCCCGAGGACAAGATGAAGCAGTTCTACGTTTTCGATGTTTATGACACCGAGACAGAGCAGTACATGCCTTGGGATTTCACAAAGCAGATTGCGGAGTTCATCGGTCTTAAGACTGTTCCGCTGTTCTACGATGGTCCTTTCATCTCTTGGGAGCATATCTACTCTTTTGTCGGTAAGACAGAGATGGGTGGCGAGCCTACAGGTGAGGGCGTTGTAATCAAGTCTCAGGACCGTCTTGACAACAAGTTCAGCGGCACACCTGAGTATGTGAAGATTGTTGCAAAGGAGTTCTCTGAGGTACATCAGTCAAAGCCTCAGAAGGAGATTGACCCTGCAAAGGTCGCTGCAAGACAGGCTGCTGAGGACCTCGCTGCAACTATCGTAACTGCTCGTCGTGTGGAGAAGTCTATCCAGAAGCTCGTTGAGGATGGTATCGTTCCTGAGGACTGGGACGAGAAGTCTCTCGGTGTAATCGCAAAGCATCTTCCTCGTGCAGTTTACAACGACTGTGTAAAGGAGGAGCCTGAGACAGTTGCTCAGATTGAGAACTTTGGCAAGATTTGTGGCTCACTTACAATGAAGCTCGCAAGGGAGGCAGTGAAGTGAGGACATACTGGGATAGCTGGCATAATCCAACACCAGACAGTCTTGCCAATGTCTTTGGCAAACTGCCAAAATATAATGCAGATGGAACTCCCCTTGATGGGGAAATCACAAAAACTATTGATAAAGTTTTACAGGAGGATAATACTATGGAAATGGGTAATTTTATGCAGGGAATGTTCGGTCCGATTAAGGGCGGTCTTTGTCGTATGACAGTTGATGGCAATATCGCTATCAAGGTTCCGGGCGGCTATAAGACTTACAATCCTACGCAGAAGGCGTTCATCAACTGTGACAGCTTCGTATTCGATATCGGTGATGAGATGTTCTTCGTTATTCCTACAAATACAGTAGCAATCGGCGATATTATCATGGTTGGCGGCGAGCCCCGTTATGTACTCAAGGTTGCAGACGACATGATTACTTGCATCAACTACAAGAGCGGTACTGTCGAGAATATCATGCCTGAGCGTCACATGTTCATGGGCAACACTTACTTCTACGGTAAGATTATGAGCCTGTTCGGTAATATGGGCGGTATGCTCGGTGGCGGTGAAGGTGCACAGAACGCTATGAAGTTCATGATGATGAAGCAGCTCTGCCAGAACATGGGCGGCAAGGATAGCGGCATGAATCCTATGATGATGATGATGATGATGAACGGTGGCGGCATGAATATGTTCGACAATCTGTTCAAGGCTGCAAATCCTGCTACTCCTACTACTACAGTAGCAGCACCTACTGATGTAAAGGAGGGAGAATAATATGGGCGCACCTTGCAATATTGATATGAATACCTATGCCGATGATGAATACATCATCGGTGTAGACCTTGCTAATGCAGAGATTGCAGAAGCAGAGGGAAAGATTGACGAAGAAGTAGCTGTTAAGTTTGAACTTAAGGAGGACAAGTAATGGGTGGAGGAAGCTGGACCGAAGAGGCATTTCGTGGATATTCTAAGTCTATGAGCAGAGGAATCCGCAGTGACGGCACTGTTTTACTCAGCCATGATGTAAAGCAGAACTATACTCAGAACCGTCTCGCAGATGTTCTCGACCCTCTTAACGTAAAGAGAGAGTGTAGGGATAGCGCTGAGCATCCTAACACTATTCCTGTAATTCTCGCTCTCGATGTAACTGGCTCTATGGGCGATACTGCAAACGAAGTTGCGGCAAAGCTCGGCGTTATTATGACTGAACTCTATAAGGAAGTAACTGACGTTGAGTTCATGATTATGGGTATCGGTGACTTCGTATATGACAGGGCTCCACTTCAGGTTTCTCAGTTCGAGTCTGACGTGCGTATTGCGGAGCAGCTTGATAAGATTTACTTTGAGGGCGGCGGCGGACCGAATGCATATGAGTCTTACTCTGGTGCGTGGGCATTTGCCGCAACACAGACTGACCTCGACTGCTGGAAGAGAGGTAAGCGTGGTATTATCATCACAATGGGTGATGAGCAGCTCAACCCTTATCTGCCTCGTCGTGAGTACGAGAAGGTAACTGGACAGGAAGGCTGTTTCCAGACAAACGACAAGGATATCGACACTGACGCTGTATATGCAGTAGCAAGCGAGAAGTATGATATCTACCACATCAATATCGAACACGGTCGTATTCCTAACATGAGTGGCTGGAAAAGAACGCTCGGCGAAGACCATGTATATAGCTGTCGTGTAGACAGTCTTGCTCAGGTAATCGCTCAGATTATTGCTCAGCACGAAGATGACACTGTTCCTGCGGAGACGGCAGATGTCCCTGTAATCGGTTTCACAAACGAGATTTCTTGGTAAAGGAGAATATAAATGACGGACATTAAAATTGTAACTGGACTGAACTATGGTGACGAGTCGAAAGGACTCGTTGCTAATGCAGTCTCTACTTCTACCTGTTTAAATGTTATGCCTTCGAACTCTTGTCAGAGGGCGCATACGGTAGTTGAGAACGGTGTAAGGAGAGTGTTCCGTCATTTTGGTAGCGGTACTCTCAAGGGTGCCGCTACTTATTTTGCTGATAGGTTTCTTGTAAATCCTGCTATGTTTAGGCAGGAATGGGAAGACCTTGCCGCAATGGGTGTAACTCCAAAGGTATACTGTCGTGCGTCCGTAAGAATTATTACGGTAATGGATATGTATGCCAATGTATATCTTGAAAAGTTAAGAGGGGATAAGTCTCATTCCTCAACGGGATGCGGCGTTTGGGAAGCTCTCAATCGTCACCAAACTTTATCCAACGAGAAGAATGTATATGCTTTTTCTGATATTATCGCATACTATGAAGAGCTTTTCAAGAAGTGGAACCACGGCACAGTTGACGATGAAGCACAAGATTGGCTCCACGGTGCGGCATTAATGCACAATTCTCATAGAGACCTGCAATTCTTCTACGAGCATGTAGAGGTTATTGAAGACGATATTCAGGAAAAGGCACTTTTCCACTCTTATCCTCTTATCGTTTTTGAAAATGGTCAGGGCTTACTTCTTGACGATTCTTTCTGCCTTGACTATGACCACAATACTCCTGCATATGTGGGTACGAAAGTACCGGCTGACCTTATTGCTAAAAACTTTGTGCCTGCTGAAGTTCAGATTGAACCTCTCTATGTAACTCGCTCTTATCTTACTCGTCATGGCAAGGGACAAGTGGGTATTACTGGCAACTGTGAGTGTGATAAGGGCGCAATCAATCCAGATATGGTTGACCGCACAAATGTACCTAACCCTAATCAGGGAACGCTTCGCTATGGCAAATTTACCTTCGAAGAAGCTGACGCCGCAGTAGCAAGAGCCATTAATGATAATCGTAGTATCGCGGCAAAGGGATTCGCTTCTATTCCATCTATTGTTATTACCCATATGAATGAATATAGAAGCCAAGAACTTTGGGGTGCAGTAGCAACTGCTCCTGTAAAGGCTTATGTTTCAACAGATGAAAGTAAAATTTCAAGAAGAAGAAATTATTACACTTAAAAGCCTTGACTTTTTCAATAATTTTTGCTATAATTATTATAGAAAGTTGAGAGAAAGAAAGGAGAATTTCAAATGGCTGAAGTTACTTTATATATGATGGTAGGAGTACCCGGCTCTGGTAAGTCTTTCATCGCACAGGGACTTAACTGTCCTATCGTTTCTTCTGACGCAATCAGAAAGGAACTCTTTGGCTCTGAGGACGACCAGACTCATAACGGCGAGGTCTTTAACGAGGTTCATCGCCGTATCAGAAACTATCTGTTCAACGGTAATTCCTGCGTTTACGATGCGACTAACCTCTCTCGTTCTCGTCGTAAGAAGTTCCTGAAGGAAATTCCTGATGGCGTGAAGAAGATTGCTGTAGTTGCGGCTACTGAACTTGACATTATTCTCGAGCAGAATAATTCTCGTGAACGTCATGTTCCCGAAGAGGTTATCATGAGAATGTACAAGCAGATGACTCTTCCTCGTAAGGACGAAGGTTGGGACGGAATCCGTATGATTGCGCATCCTAAGAACTCCAAGACTCTTGGAGAGTATCTGTACGCAGCATATGGTATGGACCATGATAACCCTCATCACTCTGCGAACATTTTTGACCACATGATTCAGGCAGGTGCGTACGCATCCAAGCATGGTGAGGAGAAGGGTCTGGATAAGGCTCAGATTCACCTTGCTCGTACTGCCGCATTGTTCCATGACATTGGTAAGCCTGTGGTTAAGTCTCGCATGAAGATGAACGGTGAACTCGATGACCATTCTCACTACTACAACCACGCAGAAATCGGCGCATACATGATGGCTTGCTGTGCAAATCAGTTTGAGGGCGAGAAGCAGCATTCTCTGCTCGCAAATATGATTGTACTTGTACAGTGGCACATGGAGTCCTTTGCGGATTCTGAGCATTATCTTGAGAAGTTCAAGGCAACCTATGGAGAAGATATGTGCAAGGTGTACGAGCTTGTTCATGAGGCTGACCTTAACGCTCATTAAGAATGGAATATTTGTAGGAATATTTTCCTTTTATATCGTCCATTGGATTTCGCAAATTTTAGAAAAATTTAAGAATTAACTTCTTGACTTTTTTCAAAATTTTTGTTATAATTATTATAGAAACGATGGAAAACAACAATCCATAAAACAAATAACAGGAGACTTGCTTCCCTTAGGTGGAAGATGAGACGGCATCACATAGCTAAGAAAGAGTGTGGCGTGTACGGTTACGTTACCCGTACTTTGTGGCGGCGAGAATCCAAGACCGCTCGTGTGGCTGAAGCCCGAAAATATTTCAGCTATGAAAGGCAATCAGAAAACACCGTCCATCGTGATAATGTTATAGCATTATTCCTTAAAGTTTATCGGTCAGCGATAAATACAGTATGCTCTCAAAAGGAGTATGGCGCAGGCTTTGGTTCGCCAAAGTAAAAACGAAGCGCCGCGGCGATGCCGCGCAGGAAGAAAGAGATTGGCTTCAGTAGGCTTGCTCCCTTCAATCTCTTAGACTGCGTAGTAGAACTGGAGCGTTGAGTTTGACTATTCTTAACGTAATAACCCCAAAATAGTCTTTATGTGGGATTGGTCTAATGGTCATGATGCCTGCCTTCCAAGCAGGAGATGGGAGTTCGATTCTCCTATCCCACACCAATTGATGGCGAATGTAAGCCGTCGAAAAAGCAGAAGACGCACACAGCGATTCATAAATATTTAAAAGCATTTAATGAATTGGTTATTAAGGATTTTTAAATTATCTGCGTCTTGCGTATAATTTATGAACCTACCACGCCTATACCAGAATGAAAGTGAAGGTAGTCGACAACCTGTCCGAGTAGTCAGGCAAGCGTACCACGGTAGGTCTCAAAGAAGACAGACCAGCCCTATGGCATGAAGAATTCAGGCGCCTGTAAGAGTATGAATTATAATTGCGGTATGGCGGCGGAGTTTGAGCATACTTCGTACACAAAAAGCTCCTTAATGCCCTAATAATCCAACTGGCAGAGATAACCGGCTCAAACCCGGTACAGTGTGGGTTCGAATCCCACTTAGGGCACCACTACGTCACGCACAGCAACCTATGAACAATCGCCATTTATGCTATTGATACGCAACCGTGACGTGTTGTAGATTCTTACAGCAACAATAAAAATGAATCTTGTTTGATTAAAGGAGGAACTTAATTATGAGTTTTACTGATGGATTTCGTGGAAACAGCAACCTTACTCGCACTGAGAATGGTGCAACAGTAAAGTCTACTACTGGTAGCGCTTTGCTTAACCTTTTCGCACGTGTAGGTGGTCTTCGTCAGGCATCTGAGTCAGAGATTAACCGTCTTTACCTTGATGCTCGTAACGAGGACAAGGAACTTGCAGATAACCTCATTCTTTACACCCGTAACATCCGTGAGGGCGGTATCGGTGAGCGTAGAATCGCAAGAATTCTTTTGAAGACTATTGCCCTTAAGGACCCTGCAAAGGTTCGTCGTAACCTTGATACAATCGTATCTGCTGGTCGTTGGGACGACTTATTCGTCTTCGAGGGCACAAGCGTTGAGAATGACGCACTTGAGTTCATGAAGGAGCAGTTCCGCAAGGACGTTCTTGACATGGGCAAGGGCGAGAGCATCTCATTGCTTGCTAAGTGGCTTCCTTCCGCAAACACAAGCTCTAAGGAGACTCGTCGTCTTGCGAGAAAGGTTTACACATACTTCGGTTTGAGCGAGCGTACTTACAGAAAGACTCTTTCTGCACTCAGAAAGTACCTTGATGTAGTTGAGAAGAAGATGTCCGCACAGGACTTCACAGCTATCGACTATCAGGCAGTACCTTCTGTCGCTATGACTCGTTACCGTTCTGCTTTCGGTAAGCATGACTTTGAGCGTTTCAACGCTTACATCAATGCTGTAACAAGCGGCGATGCAAAGATTAACGCTACTGTTACTTACCCTTACGAGCTTGCAAAGCCATATGTCGATGCTGTTACTGGATGGTTCAGCCGTTCAAGAGCAAACCTCGACCCTGTGCTTGAGGCTCAGTGGAAGGCTCTTCCTAACTATGTTAAGGGTGAGCACAACGCAATCGTTCTTGCAGACGTATCAGGTTCTATGACTGGTTTGCCTATGGCAACTTCAATCAGCCTTGGTATCTACTTTGCAGAGCGTAACACAGGTGCGTACAAGAACTTGGTTATGTCCTTTACAAACAAGCCTTCTCTTTACACTTTGAACCCAAGCGACAGCTTGCTTTCAAGAGTTCAGCAGGTGGCTTCTCACGAGGGACTTAACACCAACCTTGACCTTGCTTTCGAGCGTATCTACGATATTGCTAAGAGAGAGCATGATGCACCTTCTGCCCTTATCGTAATCTCCGATGGAGAAATCGACAGCTACAGACGTCGTCTGGAGTCTCAGGGTTCTTCTTTCGAGGGAATTGCTGAGAAGTGGCAGGCTAAGTACGCAAGTATCGGTCTTAAGGCTCCTAAGCTTATCATGTGGAACGTCGCTTCCCGTGGTGACCGTTACATTGCTTCTAAGGAGAACAGGGGAGTAGCTTACGTAAGTGGTAGCTCTGCTGCAACTTTCAAGGAGCTTACAACTCTTATTTCTCAGGACGCAATGACTGCAATGAAGGAGATTCTTTCTCGCCCAGCCTTCCAGTGGAAGTGAGCGAGATGCTCCAGAAATTCGGAATATTTTGGACGTAGGCATCAGCAATGATGCCTATGCTTCCTGATTATATCGCTATGTTAATCTGGTTTATCTCAGAAAAAATATCAATAGGAGTGTTGTAAAATGGCAAATAGAAAGTTTACTTGCCCTCTTTGTGGCAAGATTTGGTATACAGAAAAGGACCTTGCTGCTTGCGTTGCTAAGGATGCGGCAGAGACAGAGAAAACTAAGAGCGAAGCTCGCAGAATTGAGGCTTGCCGCCAGTCAGATTATAATAACCTGATGAAGAGAAAGGACCTCATTGAGAACAAGTATGAAGAGCTCCGCAAGCTCGTTTATGCTTACAACTGCGAGGCACAGGCTTATGCTACAAAGTACAAGCAGCCTCTTTCAAGATGTGACATTACTTGTACCTTCCGTACTTCCGGCGGCTATCCTTGGCTTTACAATTCGGAAGCAACAAAGGCTAAGGAGTTCAGCACTCCCGCAGCAAATGCTTGGGAGAATGAGCTGAGAGATATTATTCGTAAGGAACTCAATTTCTAATGGGAGGGACATACTTGGCTCGCAAGGATTACTCTACTCAGAAGGATTGGGGCTACGATAAGAGAAAGAGAAATTATAGCTTTGAAGAGGACGGCAACAAGAAAGAGAAAGACCGTCGTAAGAAAGATTCAGAGCGTAGACGTTCAAAGCGCAGACGTGATAATTATTACGATGATGATGAAGACTAAACTAAAGGGAGTCAGAAATGGCTCCCTTATTTTTATAATAAATTCTTGACATTGAATCAGTTTTATGATATAATTATTATAGAATTAAGAAAGGAGGAGATTTGATGTTAAAACCGGCGAGAAATTATGAAAATGAGTTAAACACTGAATTGTATTGTCACTTTTATGATAAAAAGAATCAGTGGTATTACAGCGGCGAAGATAATAAGAAAAGAATAAAAGTAGAAAAGGTAGACAGAAAAATTCAATTCGTTTCTGTTGATAATGACGGCAATTTTAATGGTCTGATTTCTTGTTCCTTATATGAAAAAGAAAAGGCGTTAATTGCACTTATTCTGATTTCTTTCAATAATAACAATCCAATGCTAATGAAGGACCTTATTACTTTCTTTTATAAAGCATATAAAGAATATGGAATTACTTCTATTAGCTATGCTATTTATAAAGATGCTCCATTCTATCCGCAGGCGTTGAGACTGATGAATAAGTTCGCCACTCCGGAAATTAAGAAATCGGATAAGAGATATAAACTCGCAGACGGATTACTTCACTATCTTGACCGTTTTACACTTCGTGCAGATACAGTTGATTTTGAAAAGTTAGAGAGATTTTTAAGATTGGAGAAGGAGAATAATGATAAAACAGAAAAGACTATCGAACCTGATGTTGCTGGCTAATTTTATTAGCGGATTATTTTATGCAACATCATACCCATACATTTATGCCGAGACAGTTCAGGTCATTCCAAGACAGTTTCTTGCCTTGGAACAAATCCTATGTTGTATTTCTACCATAATCTTTTGTAAATTATGGAATAAATACAGTGACAGATTCTTTAATCACTACCGTTTAATCTTGTGGGCAGAGATAATCGCAGATACTATTCTCTTTTCTGATGTAATGATACGAGGAGATTTAAGTTTCTATTTCCTATTGAACATTATAATCTACTCACTAATAACCAGAAACCTTGCCTGCGGCGGCACGAAAATGCGAGCGAAAGTAAATCCGACAGAGAAACTAAGAGAACGTTATGACAATAATAATCAAATAGTTTCTGCAACTTCCACCTTACTTGGTGCGGGATTTGCTATCATATGTCCATTAGATTTACAAATCTTATTTATTTTTGCTTTAATCGGCAATATTGTTGATAATTTCTTTTATCTATACATCTATAATCAAATAAAAAAGGAGGGTAAAAATGAAAACACCAATTGTAATTAACCTATTTGGAGCGCCGGGTAGCGGCAAATCAACAGGAGCAGCTTTCATTTTTTCACAGCTTAAGATGAGGGGAATAAACTGTGAGCTGATTACTGAGTATGCGAAGGATAAGACTTGGGAAAAGAACATGGAAGCCTTGAGTTGTCAGGAGTACATCTTTGGTAAGCAGTCCTTCAGAATGAAGCGTTGCCGCGATAAGGTCGATGTAATTATAACTGATAGCCCTCTTCCTCTCGGTATCTTTTATAATACCAATCCTGTTCTTGGAGAGCATTATGAGAATCTTGTTCTTGATGTGTTCAACACCTATGAGAATATGAATTATGCTCTTGTAAGAGATAAGCCTTATAATCCTATCGGCAGAAACCAGACAGAAGCAGAGTCAGACGAAATCGGAGATAGAATTCAGTTCTTCCTTGAAGACCACAACATTCCTTATACTCTTGGACTTGGTAGCGTGGAGTTTTATAACTTTATCATTGCCGATGTATTACTTGCTCTTAAAGCAAGAAAAGAAACAATCCAGCCTCTTTTGAAGTTTAGGAATGGTCAGTCTATGGAAGTCTTTACTTGTGAGGGTTGTGATGGCTGATATTAAAAATATTGAGCAAGTTATCATGATAGGACATGATGAAGAAGGAAACGAAGTCCTATTAAATTTCAAGGATATTAACAACTGTATGGTTGTAAATTAGAAATTCGATAGCTTTGGCGGCAGAAGTTATGACATTGAGTTCCATGCGAAAGAGCATTGGATTACATTTCAGGGTGAGGATTTATACCCTTCTATGGGAATGTATATGAGAGAGACGAAAGAATCTCCCGCAGAAGAAAAGGAAACTTCATTCTATGATAGGGACGGCGGCTTAAAGGAAATTTCTTGGTAATTAACTCCTTTACTTTTTTTGAAATTTTTGCTATAATTATTATAGAAAATTGGGAGAAAGGAGCATTATAAATGAGTAAATTATTTGTAACAGGTGACACACATGGCGGTATTGATATGTCCAAACTGAATTCTCGCCACTTCCGTAATACCGATTTAACGAAGGAAGATATTCTCGTTATAATGGGTGATGCAGGCTTCGTTTGGAACGGCGGTGGAGAAGAGAAGTTCTGGCAGAAGTTCCTTGACGACAAGCCTTGGACTACATTTTGTGTGCTTGGTAATCACGAAAACTATGACAGAATTGAACAACTTCCCATTGTCGACTTCCATGGCGGCAAGGCATATAAAGTAAATGATTCTATTTACTACGCTCTAACAGGCGAAGTATATGACTTCATTGGCAAAAAGTGTCTTGTTGTAAATGGAGCAGACTCTCATGACAAGCACCTCCGTAAGGAGGGTAAATCTTGGTGGAAGCAAGAAAGAATTACTCCAACGGATACTGCTAAGGCTCTTACTACTCTTGGTGAGTGCAACGGAGTTGTTGACTTTGTTTTCTCACATACGGGCGGTACAGAAGTTGTTAAAACTCTTGGTTTTGATATTACACCTTCAGACTTAGAGCTTGACCGAGTTCTTAATATGGCAATATATGAAGAGCATTTCTGTGGACATTATCACATTGACAAGTTAATTGGTGACACGAGGATTATGTACGACGATGTAATGATGATTGCATGTGACGAACCATACGCATGAATTGATATCGGCGGCGTATTCAATATAACTGAAGATATTAAACTAAAGAGACTAATGGGGGAAATCATAAATGACTAAGAGAAATGAGGAGAGAGTTGATGGTATCATCGATACTCTCTTAACCCAATTTGAAACAATGAACGAGGAAATGTCTTTCGATGCACAGAAAGACCTTGCAGAAACAATCCTCGCTCTTGAGAAAGCAAAGGTCGTAGGCAATCCCAGAATAATGAACTGGGGCACAGTTAATGTCCATCAGGCTACAGACCAGGGCGAAATCAGTAACACATATACCAATGGAGGTAAGACTAATGGAAATTAACGGCGTTATTACAAACAGTATCCTTACTCCACAGGCATTCGCTGTTGAATGTGAGCTTGTATACGAGGGCAATGCGGCAAAGGCTTCTTTCGCTTTTCCGATGACTAATGAGAATCTTGCTCATTTACTTGCCGTTGCAGGCGCACCATGTTGGGAGCAGGTTATTGGTAAGCCTGTTAAACTTCGTGCAAATGAAACCGAAGATAAGAAGGTTCTTAAGCTCGAATCAGTGGGTCACTTCCTTACTGACCAGTGGATGGATATCGAGCAGCCCAATGAGGAGGAAAAAATCGCCCAAGGCGATTAATTTTAATACAGAGGTGAGAACCAATGACCATTAAGGATAAGGCTGAATTCTTCAGAGGAGTAGCAGAAGACCTTGAGAAACTTGACGCTTATAGTAAAGATTCTTTTATCTTCACTGAAGACGAGAAGGCTATGATTGATGAGTGGTTTAAGAACCACGCAGCATCCGACGACGGCAACAGCGGTCGCTACAAGATGCCTAAGCATTACATTATGTATAAGTCTGGCGTCATTCCAAGAGCAGGACTTTATAAGGGTGTTGAGTGCGCTTGTGGCAAATGCTTTGGCGGCTTAAACGGGACTTGGAACGAATCCTAAAATGAAGAAAGTCAAGAGTCAAAAGCTCTTGACTTTTTTTATAATTTTTGCTATAATTATTATAGAAAATGAAACAAAAGGAGAAATGAAAATGGATAAGACTTCACTTGGCGATAGAATGAAACAGTATGAGGCAGTTCCCAAGAACTTCTTACTCCGCCGCACTCCGGTAATCATCAGACTTGACGGTAAGGCTTTCCACACTTTCACTCGTGGATTTGACAAGCCTTTCGATGAAGCAATCGAACTTGCGATGGAGAATACTATGCTTCGTCTGTGTCAGAATATTCAGGGCTGTGTACTTGGATATACTCAGAGTGACGAAATCACTCTTGTTCTCTGTGACTACCAGAAAGTAGACACCGATGCTTGGTTCGAATACAACGTTGAGAAGATGTGTTCTGTCGCGGCATCAATGGCAACTCTTTATTTCTTCAAGGAGCTGTGCAAGTATAGAGACGAACTGTGGGAGAGCAATGATATCAGCTTCTCTGATAAAATTGACCTCATCAACAGAAAGCTTGAAATGGGAGCGTACTTCGATGCTCGTTGCTTCAACGTTCCTAAGGAAGAGGTAATCAACTGTCTTATCTGGAGACAGCAGGACGCAACCCGTAACTCAATTCAGGCTCTTGCTCAGAGTTTGTACTCTCAGAAGCAGCTCTCTGGATTGAAGTGTAATCAGCTTCAGGATAAGATGTTCAGAGAAAAGGGAGTCAACTGGAATGACCTTTCAACCTATCAGAAGCGTGGTGCCTGCGCGGTTAAGAGAATGATGAAGAAAAAGGTTAAGCTCAAGGACGGCTCTTCAACTCTTGTTGATAGACCTCGGTGGGTGGTTGACCTCAATATCCCTGTCTTCACACAGAACAGAAACTACGTTAATTCTCTTTTAACTTTCGATAAGGAGCAGAAAAATGACGATTGAAAATGCAAGAATTACTTCGACTTCAATCTCAATGGCTGACCACGGCGTGCTGTGTATCTCTTTCGGTGTAAAGGGAGACGGCTGGGGCTGTAGTATTGGTCAGTATATGAATGGAGTAGGACATCTCGGCGCAAAAGAGTGGAAAGGTAATGGCTCAGCCATTGTTGCCATGATGAAAATTATGGACACTGTAGGTGTTTCAAAATGGGAAGACCTGCCCGGCAAACTTATTCGTGTTAAGACTAATGGGTGGGGCAGTACCATTGATGAAATCGGTAATATTATTGAGGACAAGTGGTTCAATCTCCGTGAGTTCTATGCAACTGACAAGGGACAGGCAACCTTTGTTCTTGATGAACGCTCACCCGAAGATAAGGATGAAGACCCTTATGAGGGAGAATGGCATAAAGTAGGAGACGAAGAGGAGGACTAACTAATGGAGAAGCGTCACGCACTTTACCTTTTTCTCGACGATATTCGTGAAGCAGACATTCCCAGCATCACCAATCAGTTTAAGTACTACTGCGTTACTAAGCACGTTAACGGCGCAAAATATTTTGTACTTCAAGCTGTTACAAACGGCATCAACGAGATTTGGTTTGACCTTGACCATGACCTTGGCGACTACGCATCACAGGGCGGCGACGCTATTAAATTAGTTGATTGGCTTGTTGAGAATTTTCACGATGAGAATGTTAATTTCAAGTTCCACTTCCATTCTATGAACCCTGTTGGTGTTCAGAACATGAAGAATGCAGTGGAGAAGTATTGGGAGGTTTACTAATGGCTCAATTTACTTTTGATACACTTAAAGGATGGGGTTTGGACACTTTCTGTGTTATGGACTATGCAGGATATATTCATAATCAGCACAGCGAAAACAGCAATGTTCCGCTTGTAAAAGCAGGGGAATACTTTGCCGGCATGGTATTGTTTGATGGCGACACCGAAGAAACTGTTATCAGCTTCCTTAGAATGTGTAAGGTTGCAGGAGTATCTGTGCTTCGCATTGACTTCTCAAACATTACCCAGACAGACGAGGGAGAAAAGTTCATCAAGTGGGTCGGAGATTCCATTGAGTATGAACTTGGTGCAACCTATAAGGACCTTGAGTCTTATGAGTTCAGCTTCGCTTGGGGGCTCCAAAGCGATTGTCGCGGCGAAGTTGCAGAGAGATTCAATCACGGCGATTTTGTACAGGTGGAGGACTAAATGAACGTAAAAGAATGTGTAATTTTTGCCAGTCACTTCGTTCCGCCGCAGGAATTCAAGGAATTTTATGAGTCGATTGGCTACTTAGATTATGACGTGGGGACGAATGAGGATATGTCTTTTGACCCTCGTATTGTCCAGTACGTCAAAGACCATAATGACTGGCACGCGTGGGATAAGGCAAAGTATGCAATGAGAGGTGCGCCGTCAAGTCGATTCAAAATCGGCTTTGCTGGTACGGCAACTGTCATTGAAGTAGATATTGATAAAATGTGGTATATCAGACATTCCAATGGAGATGTGCCATATCCTGCCTATGTAAAGGTTGAGAAATCAAAATATGGTAGAGTTGAGTTAAGGAGCGATGACTAAATGAAAGATGACGTAAAAGAGTTTTTTGCAGTGCTTGCATTGTTTATTATTGCAGTGGGTCTATTATTTGGAATGGTTGCTTGTCATAATAAATCTGGTGAAGAGAAATTCAGAGAGGACACAGCTTGTTATAGAACTATTACAGTTAATGGCGAAGATTATAACACTGAAGATATTCGTGGTGTGACCTATAATTCCGGCATTTATGAAGAGGACACAATCGAAATAGAACTCGCTGATGGCACAATCGTTCGCTTCTCTGCAATGGGATATACATTAAAAGACAAGAAATAATTTTAAAGGCAGAATTTTTATTCTGCCTTTTCCTTTACTTTTTCTAAAATTTTTGGTATAATATATATAGAAAATGAGAAAAGAGGTAAAGGAAATGGGATTTCATAAGGCTACAATCGCATTACAAATGATTGATGTGGCAGAAAATGCAATCGAATACGTATCTGGTTGGCTTTCTGAAGACAACGCTATTGGGTTCCATCGTACCTCGAACGGCAAGAGATGGGTCGCAACCGATATCGCTTCTGGTGCTCGCATCTGTGTTGGCGATACTCGTAAGGAGTGCGCTGAGTGGTGTGAAACCAACAAGGAGAAGATTGAGGATAGAAGACTCGATGCCAGCTACGCTCAATACGTAATCGATTTCAGAGAGAAGATTAGAAAGGAGTTAGAAACTCTATGAGTTTAGGAATTAAAAACTGGGTGAGCACATCCATCCCTATTGAAAATAGCGGAGCAGTTCCGCTTCCTACTGGTGAATGCGAAGCTGTCCATATCTCTTATGATATTGAAAAGACAGATGGCGTTCACCACTATGAGAGAGTAAACATTATCACTCGTCATGGAGAGTTCATTATTGGTAATGGACTTGTAGAGTGTCACCAGTGCGGCAAGAAGACAAATCTTCACGAGATTTGTTATGAAGCACCGTTTTGTAGTGACGAGTGTTTAGCAGAGTATGATAAAAAGTGTCTTGCAGCGATGGGAGGAGATTATTAATGAGTATATTCAAAAAGCCAAAAACAGGAGACATCTCTCCAGAAACCATACACGCGTCAACTCCTCCAATGCCACCATGCGCGCCATGTAAGCCATCAAAGAAAGAGCTTCCTGAGCCACCTTTCAATGCAACTGCGGCAAGGAGTTATGCTCGCTGGAAAGAAGAGGAAGCAATCAACACAATAAAAAATAAAACTTGGGAAGATATTAAAAAGGAAGTTCAAAAGGGAGGAGTAGTACTTTTCAGTTCTTTTGACCTTTATCCTCGTTTCACCTTCGGAGAACTTAGTGATGTAGAGAGAGCCTGTACGCTTCTTTCTACAAAACTTTACAAAATCCTTGTGGATTTCGGAGCAGAATTAGTCAAGATGGGTTATACCGTTATTGTTACAAATGATGTTTATTCAGACAAATATTACGATGCTGCAAACCATAAGATAGGATTTCATAGTTATAATACTCGCAGTCTTGATAAGGTCAAAATGGAAATCCGTTGGGGAGATTCGGAAGACACACAGGAGCCATATCTTAAAACTATTAACCACTCGGGTCATTTAATAAGGGAACTGGATGAAAATAACTCAGAACATTTTATAAGACCTGAAAGGGTTTCTGTAAAAACGAAAGGGGAGCTGGAGAATGGCGATAAAAGTGACGGATGAAATCATTGAACAAATCAATGAACTCTACCTTGAACTCAAAGTTAAAACTCAGGTTGCTCGTATTGTCGGCTGTTCTCCTGCGACAGTAACCAAGTACCTCATTCCCGGTTATGTAAGCAGAGCCAATCAGGCTGAACTGCCGCCATTCGACGAGTCGAAAATCGTAGGACCGAAAGCATACACTTCCTATCAGGAACTCATGGATAGCTGTATGCTTTCTGAAGAGGAATGGAATGAGATGAAGGAAATTCAAAAGGAGGTTTTGGTATGAAATATCTCCCAAGAGAACTGTGTGAAGAGGGCAAGTGGATGGCGGCGATGGATGATATCGACCTCATCCGTGATAATGAAGTAATCTTCCACGGCTCGTTCCAAGTACTTGGCTCACGTCTGCTTGGACTTTCCTATCCTGATTATCTGCGTTTCCTTCAGTCTCAGGGTGCAACTTTGAAAGGTAAGGCAGGATATTGTTACGGATACTTCAAGGACAAGGCGGCTTGCCAGAAAGTCTGCAACTTACTCAACAGTAAGTGGAAAGAAGTCGTAGGAGGAATTGCTAATGCAGGATAAATTTCCAATCATCGTTTATGGAGAAGATGGCACACATATCAGAGATTTGCTTCTTGACTTCATTGATAAGTTTGGAACTCAGCTCTTAGACGATAGAGTTCATGTTGAGCCGCCTGAACCATTGACGCTTAAGAGCATCGCTCAATCTAATAAAATCGTAAACCAAATAGACTTTTGCACATCAATAAGGAGGGCTGATAATGAAGATAGACGTAAGCAGATTCGGTTCAGAAACCTGTATTCGCGCAAGCATTGAAGGATACAAGGAAGCATTTCCCTTATCTAACCTTTCTGACAAAAACATTGAGGTTGACGTATGGCTTGACGCAGAAGACACACCAGATTCTATACGTTCTTTAATATACCTCATCGCTCAGAGTCATGTAGCTCTCATCGTTGTTCATCTGAGCGGAACTGTTGTTAACGGCATACTGACACAAAGAGGACTTCATATGGTAAAGGTTTTGGAAGAGTCTTTTGACCATCACCTCTACACTCACCTCTCAGAAATGAGTAGTCCTCATATTATCGTCTATGGGATGCTTCATCCCGGACTTGTATATACGGAGTGATATAAATGGATTGGAGTTTTTTAGAGGAGAAGGAGTGGGAACCATTGGACATTCACAGCGGACACGACTACCCTTCTGGTGCTCTCTCAAACTTTGCTCCTCACCCTTTCGTTATTGACGGAGTGGAATGTGCTTCAATGGAAGGCTTTTTGCAAGCCTTGAAGTTCTCCAATCCTGATGTGCAAAAGGAAGTCTGCAAACTCGTAGGCAGGGCGGCAAAAGCGAGAGGCTCTAAGAAGAACTGGAAACAGACTCGTATTCTGTACTGGCAGGGACAGGAGATTAAACGAGATAGTCAGGAATACCAAGACCTGCTTGACCGAGCATACGCAGCTCTCGCCGAGAACGAGGGATTCAAAAAGGCTTTACTCGCTTCGGGTAATGCTACATTGACTCACTCAATCGGCAAACGAAAAGAGAGCGACACCATATTAACCGCAAGGGAATTTTGCTCCAGATTGACAGCAATTCGTCAGCGATTAAAGGAGGAGCAGAAGAAGGAACTTGAGAACACTAAAAACTTAAATTTTTGAGAGGAGATTTTACTATGGAATTTACAGGAAACGAGAAGTTTACAATCGAACTGACAACAGAGGAGCTCGGCTACATCGCTCTTGCTCTTCAGGGCTTACAGGCAAATACAAGACATTACGGTTTTACACCTGAGCAGGCGAAGGAATTCATCGAGAAGACTGACAACATTGCTCAGAAAATCGCTGACGTTATGGGTATCGACCTTGAGGCGGAGGATGAGTAATGAATCGCAGGATACTGAAGAAGATGAATAAGGCGACCAAAAATCGCCTTAAGAAACTTCATCTTAATGAAGGGGACACTGTCATTGCAAGGGTCGATATGGACGCCTATGACCCTCATGACCTGTATGAGTTATTCAATGTCATGAACCCGATAGCCAAAGCAAGGGGTTGTCATCTTTGGCTTATGCCTAAAGAGATTGATGTTGATAAACTGACAGAAGGGGAAGTGGAAGTCATCAAGAAAATGATTGAGGAATGGGAGAGTCTTAACTCAGAAGAGCATCCCGATAATGAATTTATAGGAGGATACTGATGATATTATTAATTCTTTTCATAGTTTCCCTTGTCTTGGGATTCATTCTTATATTCATAGCTGATAAAAAGTGCTGGGATGTTGTAATTCCTTGTCTTATGATGGTGGTTGGAGTTTTTGGCACCCTTGTATGCGGAGCCTTGATACCTTGCGAAAGGTCGGAAAAGGCTTACAACTCTTATTACAAAGAGTGGAATAGAAAATACTTAGGTCTTGAAGCCAGAATTGAAGCGTGGAATAAGGGCGGAGAAGACCCATATCTGTGGGAAGATGTAAAGGAGTTCAACAGCGACTTGGAGTACGCACAGTATTGGGCTAATAGTTATTGGACCAACTGGATGAATGAGCGGGCTTGTAATGAGTTTGAGACATTCGATATACCTGATTATAGAAGGAGTAATGATTAATGTGTAAAAAGTTTATGGATTGGTTCATTGAGAAGTTTTGCCCAATTGTAGTGATGATACTGCTTGTTTTCGTTATCGGACTCATTGGCATTCTGTGCTATAACTTCATAGATGAAAATAAGCAGGAGTCGGCGGCTAATTCAATTCTCTATTGTTGCGACGAGACCTATTATATTGACTCCTACACCATCAAGGGCGATGAAATATTTGCAGTCGATGTAAAAGGAAAGGAAGTTATTCTCCCGAAGGACCGTACTGTAATCAAGAACAAGGGGGAATAATATGCGTTTAACAAAAGAGGATAAGGCTCTTATCCATTCTCTCCTTGTTATAAGGAATAAAGCAAGCTGTGAGTATACTCACTGGCGTGCAGTACAGGAGTATTACAGAACCAAATATGCACTGGCTGGGCGTATAGGTGACGGTCCTATTATATATCTCGGTCATGAACTGTTAGATATTGACCCACTATACCCTGATGGAGGTCGCGATAAAGATAGCGTAAGCAGTTTTGGTGAAGTAGTTAATGCAATTATCTGTCGTATTGTGCCGCCAAAAGAAGCTCTTAAATATATGAAAGAGTATCGCCCGCTCTCTCATTATTACGATAATTTTAAGGGGTGGGGCAATACCAGCTGGACTTCTGTGGACAAGTGCTATGAGCATCCTTGGGAAGAAGTCCGTCATGATACAGAGGTTCTTGAGAAATGGAGGAAATATAATGGGTGATAGAGAATATAAGCCTTGGATTATTGAACAGGTTTTTAGTGGCACATACTACTGGACACTATTTTGCAGAGACGAAAATGGTGACAATAGACATATTCAAATAAGTAGAAGTGCTCACAATGGTCTTGTTCTCGAAAAAATGTTTAATAAACCCGTCTCCGAATGGGCTGGAACCCATTGTGGTTACACAATATTAAATATGGACGTCGAAGCAATATTGTGTATATGGGTCGAGCCAGCAGAAATTAGAGGTAAAATAGAGTTTCGAGGTTTTCGTATCAAGGGAAAATATTATTTCTTTGAAACCTGTTATTCTGTTTTTCATGGGGAGGAAGAGTAATGAGCTTAATTGAATATATCAAACTATATCTTGCTGTAAGAGAAGACTGTAAACGTAGATATAAAAGAGACATAGAAAATCGTATGCGCGAACTCATGGAAGCATACCGTATCCAGTAATAACTGCCGCCGTACCTTAGTGTAATTATTCATTGAGGGCATGGCGGCATTTTTGCGTAAAAATTTTAAAACTCAAATCACTTTACAATTTTTAAAAACTGTGATATAATTATTATAGAAAATCAAAGAAAGGAGTCAAAAATGTATAGGCGTGACAGTGAAGCAACCTTTTACACAATTCTCATATTCATTGTAATAGGTTTTATATTACTTTGCTTTGAGAGTTGCTGGAGTAGCTCAGTGGCGGAAAATGATATTCATGCCCACAAGTATATCTATATCGGCGGTGAATACTACGCGACTGAGGACATTGATTACATCACTTCAGATGTAATTATGCACGACAAGCATGTCATCACTATCCACTTCAAGAATGGTGTGACATACCAGACACAGGAAGGTCAGTATACTTTTGCTGAGACAAAGCCTGAAACTACGGAAGGAGAAGCTAAATGAGTAATGTATGGTCCTATTGGCGTTGTCCGTCTTGTCGAAACATAATTCGAGGAGATAATAAATCTTGTCCGTGTTGTGGCTCCCCTATACCCAATGGGGTTAAGTATATGATGCCTGATAATCCCGAAGTTATCAGTGCTATGGACCGCGGCGAAATAATCACGGGCAAAGAAGAGTATAAGAAAGAAGTAAATTCCATAGGCGTTGTTGAAGAAATCGTGCCCGAAGAGCTTGAAAGCGATAAGCCGAACTGGAATTGTATCTACTGCGGCTATCAGAACGCCTATGAAAACACATCTTGTGTGAACTGCGGCGCAGGAAAAGAAGAAGCAGAAGAGGACTACTTCGGTAATAAGCCTACGTTTGACGAAAAGAACAAAGAGGAATTTGAAACTCGTAAGGGACAATCCTATGATGATTTCGTTAAGGAAATAGAAGAGCCTCCTATCGTAGACTTTTCCAACGAGGACGGCGGCGAAGTAGAATCAGAGCCCAAGGAAAGCTTTCTAACCAAAGCCAAAGACGGCATAAGTGACTTTTTTCATTCTGACGTATTCCCTCTTGCGGCGAAGATAACAGCTGGAGTTCTTGCTGTAATTTTCCTTGTATGGCTTTTCTTCCCCATCACCAGAGTTGGTAAGGTAACTGGCTTTGAGTGGGACCGTACCATTGAGGTAGAGGAATTTACTCTTTGCCACGAAGAAGATTGGTCAGTACCGGCTGGCGGCAGAATAACATCAGAAGAGCAACGATTGCATCATACTGACCACGTTATAGACCACTATGAAACTAAGACACGTCAGGTCTCATATCAGGTTCTTGACCATTATGATACTCACGTTTACTACTCTGATAATGGTAATGGACAGGCAACAAAACATGAAACACGCACACCTGTTTATCGTACAGAATATCGTACAGAAACATATCAAGACCCTGTATATAAAGACGTACCAGTTTATAAAACGTATTACCACTATGACATAGACCGCTGGAAGCATGATAGTAACCTATGTACCTCTGGCTCAGACCGTAACCCATACTGGAAAGAAACAACAATACCCGAAGATGTTTCTAACCCTGACTACGGCGACAAGCGTCTTGGTGACAGAACAGAGCACTATTTTGCTGTAATCGTCGATGACCGAGAGGACATCCGTAGTGCTCCAGTTTCATATTCTGAATGGATGGACCTTGAATTAGGTCAAGAAATTGAATACAAGACCTTTAGGTTTAGTCACAGACCTTTGGGCGGCTATTAAAGGTAAAATTTTATTTTACCTTTTTTCTTTACAAATTAAAAAAATTATGATATAATTATTATAGAAAGTTGAGGAAAGGAGTTAAAAAATGGATAAAAATTTAGTATCTTTTGAGGGCGGCAGAACTATACTGAATGTCAATGCAATCGCAATGGTTTTCCCTGATGATAGTGAGAATGACCTGACTTGCATTAACGTCATCGGTGGCAACAGAACATTCTATATAAAGGAAAAATATGAAAACGTAAAAAAGAAGCTCAGCAACTGGATGGCTGAAGAAGGGGAATAAAATGAAAATAACCATTGACCTCACAAAGCAGGAGATTGATGAAGTAATCGAAGGAATTAATTTCTACTTCGAGGAAGTTGAGTGTCCTGCTCATTCACGTTGGTCACTTGATAGTGATAACTATACCGAAGAAGAGAAGGAGTATATAAGAGAAAATCCCACTGAAATGGCACTTTTACATTTAGCCAATCAGCTCGAAGAGGTTTTAAAGGAGGATTAAGGATGCTGACTAAAGAGCAGGAAGAGAAAGCAAGAGAGATTGCCAGAGACATTGCTGAACGTGCCGCCAAAGGAGAATTTGGTTGGGTGACAGGGCGAAACGGCTGGGCTTCTGAAGAAGAGTTCCAGACTTATATGAAAGAGAGGAAATTTACTTATGTTAAAGATTCAGGAGTTTATCCTTGCACATGATAACTGGCGTGAGCTTTTAGCTGACGCACCTTACAACTTAAAGATTTCTGAAGACGACGGCTACGTTCTCTTCAAGTATAACCAGATTGCTTCTGATTTCAACGAGGAAATCTGCAAGGAGGCTCGTGGTCTTATCCTTGATGCTCAGAACAACTTCCGTGTAGTTCGCTATGCCTTCAAGAAGTTCTTCAACGTAGACGAGGGCTTCGCAGCTAAGCTCGACTGGGATACTGCTGTTGCAACTGAGAAGATTGATGGTTCCATTATGTCTGTATGGTTTGCACGTGGCAAGTGGCATCTGTCTACTAACGGTACTATCGACGCATTCAAGGCAGAGCTTAACGGTGTAGGTCCTTACAAGACTTTCGGTGAGCTGTTTGAGTCTGTACTTCCTCTGTCTCGTTTCAGCGAGTTCTCTAATATGCTTGCACATCAGTGCTACACTTTCGAGCTTGTATCTCCTTACAACAAGGTAGTCATCGACTATCCTGAGACTAAGGTATATCTGCTTTCTATCCGTAATATGAACACACTTGTAGAGCATCCTCTTGATGAAGTAGCTGAGTTCGCTAATCGTTTCAACTTTACTATGCCACAGTTCTACTACATGAACGACGAGGCTGGTTTCCGCCGCCTTGTTGAGCAGATGCCTGAGGGTCATGAGGGTATCGTTGTTCGTGATGAGAATGGTGAGCGCGTAAAGATTAAGACTTTACTGTACTTCGAGATGCACCGCGCAAAGAACAATGGTGTTATCACTCTGGAGCGTATTGTCGACTTAATCCGTGCAAATGACCACTACGAGTTCTTGTCTTACTTCCCTGAGTATCAGTCTGTATTTGACGACGTCAAGAGACAGATTGACCATTCTGAGGTAGTAGTAGAGAAGGTTCGTCAGGACGTAGCAGAGTGGAAGAACAACAACAAGGATGTTTACGAGCAGGACGAGAGAATGGCTCGTAAGTGGTTCGCACAGGACCTCGGCAAGAAGGGACCTCTGTACTTTGCAGAGTACGATGGTAAGCTTGCACATACCGTAGATTCTTTGGAGACAAAGAAGTTCATCTCTCTGTTCAAGATTGAGTTAAAGGAGGGTTAATATGAAAATAGATAAAACACTGTATTTCATGCTGTTATTCTTCGCATCAATTCTCAAATTCATCACAGCATTCGGTATCCCCTTCTGCATCGTCTCCCTCGGCTATCTTGCTGGATTCTGGGAATTCTCATGGGGCGGCGTACTCATTGCATACATCTTCTATGCACAGCTCAAGGAAACCAAAATGTCAATGGACCTGCTTGGTTTTAGGACAGATGATGAGGAGGACGAGTAATGGCAGTAGATTTCTCTGCTTACCTCGACCTTAATAAACCCAAGACAAATATCAAACCACTTGACCAATCTAAGTTCAAGAAAAAGAAGACAGGCGGCGTAGACTTTGATTATGGAATAGGTGACCCCATGGAACATTCCTCTATGACAGCCGTAGTCACAAAGGAAACCTATTTCAATCCAAACGACTATAAGGTTGATTGTAACGACCTTAGTCTGTACTGCGCCGCGATGTTCGGCGGACCACTTTATTAAGGAGGGGCTTATGGAACAGGAGCACGTATGGATGTCATTTCTATATTTTGCCACAGTTGTAGGCGGAGTTGTACTCATAACAAAATATATCTGTACGGCTCTGGCGGCGAAGTATAAAATGGAAGCGGAAAAATATAAATACGAAAGAAAAGTAGATTATTACGAGAGAGGGAATTATTAACCTCTTTCTGTAATAATTATATCATAATTGTTCTTCAAAGTCAAGAAAAAATTTCAAAGAGAAAAAATCTTGACAAAAAGAAAAAATTATGATATAATTATTATAGAAAGTTGAGAGAAAGGAATGATGTGAATGGACGGTTTCGATTGGGGACAGATTGATGATTTCTATTTCTTTTGGGACGATATCGACATGGACGAAGTAATGAAAGAAATCTATGAAGATTCTGAAAGGGGTTAAACTATGGCTGAAAAGTTTGATTACACACAGGCAAAGAATGAGACTACAGCAAAGAATCTCGGTCGAGAAGATTTGGCGAAAGCTATCAATGAGTTTCTCAAAGAGAAATTCGGTGAAGAGAACGCTGGCTTCGTAGATAAGAACACTCCGGCTGTAGTTTTCGGTGACGTAAATGATAATGATGGCTGTCCGTGTGACATGGCAGCGACAATTAAGATTGTCATTAAGAACTATCAGGACCATTGCGGAACGAAGAAGTATACTCCTGCATGGGATTTCTACGAAGCAAAAAGAGTATTTGAGGAGACAGGTAAGCCTATGGGAGAACTGTAATCCTCTGAAAGGAGACAATTATGGACGCAAAGATGGAAAAGGTACTCAAGGACGCGTTCAAGTTCGTTGAGTCACTTGGTTATAATGTGTGGGCTGTAAACCTCTACGGTTCACAGAACTACAAGATGGATACTCCGCAGTCTGACTACGACTTCAAGGCTCTGGTATTTCCGTCTTTTGAGGACGTAGTAAGCGTGGCTAAGCCTGTATCTAAGGTTTACACTTACGGCGATGGTCAGGTTGATGTTAAGGACGTTCGCCTGATGTTCGGTGAATACAAGAAGCAGAACTGCCAGTTCCTTGAGACTTTGTTCACTGATTTCTACTGGGCGGCACCTGAGTACAGAGAAGAGTGGGAGCAGGTTCGTGCTCTTGCTCCGCTTGTAGCCAGAGCTGACGTAGGTCGGCATCTGAATGCAATGTGCGGCATGGCGATGGAGAAAGTTCACGCTCTGTGTCACCCTTACGAGGGTAAGGTTGACTTACTTAAGGAGCGTGGCTACGACTCCAAGCAGCTCTCTCATGCATACAGACTCGGCTACATGATGGATAAGTACATGGCAGGCGCAGACTACAAGAGTCTTCTTGTCCCTAATGAGGACGAGCTGAAGGTACTTATGGACCTCAAGCTGTACAGACCTCAGCTCTCTGTTGAGGAAGCAAAGGCAATGGGTGACGCTAAGGTAAAGGAGATGCACGACAAGAAGGTTGCATACTTCGCCGCACATCCTGACCTTGCGGTAAACGAAGAGACTTACGCAAAGCTTGACGCTGTTAAGCTGGAAGTTCTCAAGAGGGTATTCAAGGCAGAACTCCTCTCTTAAACATTTGACAAATTTCAAAATTTGTGCTATAATTATTATAGAGTTTGAGAGAGGAGATTAAATGACAATAACAGACACTTTATATCAAGAAGCTCTTAATACACTCAATGTTACTTTTCATTATGATGATAGTACTGGTGGAGTGTATGAAGAAGACTATCTTGATTACTCAGACTTCGGTTATCAATGTGGCGCAAGTAAAGTAGTTATAATCTTAGATGATTGCGTATTAAAAACATCTTATGGTGGCATTGTCGAAGAAGATGAAGACGGCGATGATGTTCTTGTGGACGGATTCCCCGATTACGCAAGAATGGAATACGAAATCTACATGGCGGCGAAAGCAGAGGGGCTTGAATATTTCTTTGCGAAAACAGAGGAAGTCAGTTCCCATATCTATGAACAGCCAAAAGTTGATGCCACAGTTAATGATTATCGTTATAATGACGATGATTTACCGAAACGTTATTTCAATGGCAAAAGCAAAGCTCCGTATTTAAACATTAAAGATACTGACAAATTGCTTGATTACTGTAAAAAGAATGGTCTGGCAGGATTGCAGTCACGAATTAAGCTTGATGTTATTCGTTATTTTCTTGCGGCTTATTCTTTTCCAGAACTCCAAAGGCTTCATAAGTTCCTTATTAAGTATGACATTAACGATATAAGGGCGGGTAATTGCGGTTGGATTGACGGCAAGTTGGTTATCTTTGACTTCTGTGGTTTCAAAACTTCAACTGAAGAAATTTTGAGTAAATAAAAACTTGACTTTTTATAAAAATTATAGTATAATTATTATAGAAAGTTAAGGAAAGGCTTCTTAATCTGAAAGGAGAATGTTTATGTTTATGAGAATTTTTCTGGACGAGGTAAAGGCAAGAGAGTTCATGCAGCTGGTGAAGGGTATTCTTACCATTCGCTATGACTGGGACGACATGAGAAACCAGATGGTTAAGGAGTTCGTGGTTAAGTATTGATAATTTTTGGGTGGAAAATGGTAGAGATACCATTTTCCAAACCCACATTATAAGTACAAAGACCACAAATTGATGGTGTCGGTGGTGTAACGGTAGCACGGCAGATTGTGGCTCTGCAAGAGAGAGTTCGACCCTCTTCCTTCACCCCACCAATTTATTGTGGAGTCGCCAAGTGGTAAGGCAACGGACTTTGACTCCGTCAGCGAAAGCCTTGCGTGGGTTCGAATCCCACCTCCACAACCATAAAAGACACATACAGCTATTCATACTTCCAGTATAGTCAAAGTGGTTAAGACAATTCTCTGCAAAAGAATAATTTGCCGGTTCGAGTCCGGCTGTTGGGTAAAGTTGTGTCTTGTGATTTAAAAAAAAATTTGAGGAATTAAAAAGTTGACATTTTCCAAAATTTTTGGTATAATTATTATAGAAAGTTCGGAAAGAGCTTTCGAGTAGGGTGACAGTGGTCATACCTCCTTTGAAGTTCCGATGCAATAGTGTCGGAGTGAAAGACCAAAACATTGAGGGGAGTTTCCAAAAGCGAGTACCTGTACTGGCTTAGATTTTAAAACCTCACTGATATTGCCGGTTAGAAATGCAAGGTAACTATCTTAAAGCTGAAACAGATTCGGCGCCCGAAAGGGTTGACGAACGTGGTTCGAATCCACGACTGGCACCCATGTCAAGGAAAAGACGTTAAAACCCAACGTGGAAGTTGTTAAACTCCCTTTATACCCATAAAGTCCTGCAACCATCTCTACTCCGTTGTAGGCAAGTACGAGGAGAGCGTAGGGGAACTCCTCATTGATGTACATCATACATCTACTGCTGACGATGTAAGGGGCAATTTCTCGGTTCTTTCTACCTAAACCGAGTGGTTAAGCGGCGCGTTTACTGCGATAGTGTGGGAACCCAAGACGGCTCGCTTCTCTTGGCGAGTTAAAAGAAACAAGATGATAGAAAGGTTCATAGCTTGTGTTGGCTATGGCGGCGGGATAGCAACCGCCCGTTGTCACGACAATATGCGTATAGTCTCTGCGGTGAGGACTTAATAAATTCACCGATTATCGGGGTGTAATTCAGTTGGTAGAATGCGTGGTTTGGGACCATGATGCCGCAGGTTCGAGTCCTGTCACTCCGACCAATAGTCCACGGCTTAACATCAGGACTTTAAACATAGAGGTTAAGCAACCATATGGGTGTCCACCCCTGATGTGGACACGAATGGCGGCTTCGACAAGCGGTATAAGTCACCAGCCTTTCACGCTGGAGTCACGGGTTCGAATCCCGTAGCCGTCACCACTAAGATACGCACAGCAATCTATAATAGCTTTGGAATTGTTAATCCCCCGGTCGTGGGTTCGAGTCCCACTCGTTGCGCCTATGGAGCAACGGTAGCTCAGTCGGTAGAGCAGGTTATAAACGAAAAACGTATCTTGTTTTTGCCCCAGTAGTCCAATCGGCAGAGACAGCGGACTTAAAATCCGTCCAGTATGGGTTCGAATCCCATTTGGGGCACCACTAAACTTTTTGAAAGGAGAGAAACCGCTATGGAAAAGGAAAAGATTTTTCGGCGCGGCAATGGAGAAAAGTGTACGCAAAGTGAGATGATTCAGCTTATTGCTGATTACATCGCAGAAGACACAAACGAGACATACAATATTACCGTAGGTACTGACTCACAGAACCATTCAGCAACCAAGATGGTTGAGGTAATTGCTGTTCACCGCGTTGGACATGGCGGCATTTTCTTCTACCGTACTGAATACTTGCAGAAGATTACTTCTCTAAAGCAGAAGATTTATGAGGAGACTTCACGTTCAATCGAGAACGCAACTGGTTTACTTGATGGTGTAGGAGTTGTCCTTTGTGATAAGGATATTCTTATTGATGACCTCAATGTGAACTTCAGTGTACACTGTGACATTGGTCACTACGGCAAGACAAATCAGCTTATCAGCGAAATTGTTGCATGGGTTCACTCAGCAGGTTTCGATGTGGCTATTAAGCCAGATAGCTACACAGCTTCTGGTATCGCAAACAAGTTTTCAAAGTAATTTATTCGCCGTCATCTGGCGGCGAAAAGATGCGGGGTTGATGGAACTTAGGTATACATGCTTGCCTTAGAAGCAAGATTTTAGGGGTTCGAATCCCCTACCCCGTACCACTAAGACCGTTCAGCAATACATATTTCTTTTGCATCAGGAGCACGAATTGGGGGTTCGAGTCCTTCGCCCGCAACCATTATGGCGGGTTGGTGAAAGGGTTATCACGCGTAATAAGAACAAACCGGTCTTGTCAAACTTTTCATCTTAAAAAACTTGACTTTCAATAAAAATTGTGATATAATTATTATAGAAAGTTAAGGAAATGCCCGAATAGCTTAGCTGGGAGAGCACCTCCCTTACAAGGAGGGGGTCGTCGGTTCGAGCCCGGCTTCGGGTACCAGTTAGGATTGGTGACATTGTTGGCGATGAATCAATCCTCCCCTATGGGGCGTAAGGAACAGCTCATACGATAAGTGGGCAAACCTCCTGTCAGGGTGTTTATATTAGCGGTTGACCTGCTCATTGTGGAGCCGTTATAGGTTGGCAAGGAAGCAGTGAGTAAGGCGGTCAACGGGAGCGCAGACAGAGTTCCCCGCAGGCGGGAAGGACACTCATTGGGTGAGCCCGAGGAGTGGATGAAGGAGAGAATCTCGTAATGAGAAGTTCTGTTGGCTACACAGACCAACTATAAGCGTCTGGTGTTGTGTAGGGCAACCCAAGAGAAAGTCCTTCCCAAATGTAGTTTTCTTAAATAATTATCCGGGTGTAGCGCAACTGGCAGCGCGCGTGCTTTGGGAGCATGAGGCTGGGAGTTCGAGTCTCCCCACTCGGACCACTAAGGCAGTTACAGCAATACATATACAGGTTAATGAAAAATTTTTGTTGTAAATTCTTCTATTAGGTTCAAATCCTAAAACGCCCATGGCGTCGTAATTAAACTGTCTTGATATTAAACTTAGCTTTAATTATAAGGCTCTAACAGCAAACTATAAAAACAATACCTGAAATATTGAGAAGTAATGTTAAGGAGTCTTGAATTTGAAATGTGCCTGTAACTCAGATGGTAGAGTAGCGGACTTTTTTGACTCATGTAGATTGGCAATCATCTTAAGGGGTGATATTGTGGAACTAAGCAGTCATTTTAAGGGCGAAATTACTGAACAGCAGGTGGCAATAGAATTTTTGAAGCAAGGAATCTTAGTTTCTAAGCCTTTGGTTCAAAGTTCTCGTTATGATTTTATTGTAGATGTAAATAAGAAGCTTTATAAGATTCAGGTTAAGACTGGAAATTATAAGGAAGATGCTTATTTAGTGTTCGCTACAAGTACAAGTCATACTAATACACAAGGTACGAAGAATATTTCTTACACATCTGATGATGTTGATTTCTTTGCTACAATGCATGAGGGTCAATGTTATCTAATTCCTTTTGATGTTTGTGGGAAGAAGGAGCAAAAGTTAAGATTTGTTCCTACAAAGAATGGACAAACAAAGGGAGTCCTTTTTGCAAAGGATTATAAGTTAGAGGATATTATTCAAATAATGTGATTGCCATTTCTGAAGGACGAAAAAATCCGTAGGTCAGGGGTTCGAGCCCCCTCAGGCACACCACATAAGACACACACAGCAAGCCAATGTACATAATAGAAACCAGTGGGTTGTAGGTTCGAATCCTGCCTCCGCCACCATGGCGGAGTAGCTCAAGTGGGAGAGCAACAGGCATAAATGTATTGTGTCTTGCCCTACTTATTAAGGAGGGGTTATAATGAAATTCGCAAGAAAATGTCCTATCTGTCATAGAGAAGCAACCAAGAGAATTGGTAAACTTGATTTCTGTGACACTCATGCAAAGGAAGTTCGTAAGACTGGCACAAAATGGGTTTGGACTGAGGTTCATGTTTTTACTTTTCCTCCAACAGAGGTTTGGGGTGAAATGTGTCCTGCACTTCCTGTTTACAGAGATATCCCTATTAAGGTTTATTAACCTTATAATGTGGGGGTGGGTGAGTTGGCTTAAACCAGTTCCCTGCTAAGGAACCGACCCTAACGGGTCCGAGGGTTCGAATCCCTCCCCTCACGCCAATTTAATATGCCGTGGTACCTTAGTGGGGAGGAGGCGCGGTCTTGAAAACCGTCGTCCTGAAAGGGACTGAGAGTTCGAATCTCTCCCACGGCGCCAATTCCAATAGTGTCGTAGCTCAGCCGGTTAGAGCACTCCCCTTATAAGAGAGTGGTCGAGGGTTCGAGTCCCTCCGGCACTACCAATACGATAGACACAGCAATACATAAAAATTCTGAGCATATGAACGCAGGTTCGACTCCTTGCGATAAAAGCCACGGTGGCAAAGACCTCTATCGTGATTTACCATATTACTCCGTCGCCAAGAGGGCTTAAGGCACCGGTCTCTAAAACCGGCATTTCCTCGGTTCGAATCCGAGCGGAGTAACCAATAATGACGGGTCAGCAATCATTGAGAAAATCATTTCGCGACCACTTTTGCGGAGTATTTACCGTCGAGTTTTAATAAGAAAGGAGAACATTATGTTCGTTACAGTTCAGTTCAAAAATAAGCAGCTTATCTTTGGCGGCAGAACTTATGACTATGAAGTTGTAGGCAATGTACCTAAGAAGGGCGATGTAATTCGTATGCTTTCAGAGGACGGCACTAAGGCGGTATGTAATGGTACTCGTGTTAAGGTCGTCGATGTAAAGTCTACATCGGCGTCTTCTATTCAGAAGATAAGTTGCGTTCAGAGTTCTCTTGATGAACCTTCTCTCGGCAAGTAATGGGGATGTAAAGGTTTCGACAGGCTTTGAAATCGCTTCAAGCAAGTAGGTGGCACCTTTAGCCAAACTTAAATATAAACGCAAATACTTATGCACTTGCTGCCTAATCGGCAGCGTCAATGAGAGTTCTGTAATTTACTAATAAAGAAGGATTCTTAACTCTTTCGACTTATTCTTTATTCTGTGAGCTGGCTTGGTGACGGCTCATTCGTATCAATGACCAATACGTCTCCACCATTCGTGGTCCCGAAAGAGCGTGGAAGAAAGAGAACAGGGTCGGGAATCCTAAACTTGTAGATAAGAAGTTGAGGAAGGGGTTTGGACAGGAGTTCGATTCTCCTCATCTCCACCAAAATTTTAATCTCAGAAAATCTTGACAAATTTCAAAATTTTTGCTATAATTATTATAGAAAATGAGAAAGGAAGAGATTGAATGAGAGTAAAAACACATCTCATTGTCACTGACCAGTATGAAGAATACTCTGTTAAGTGGCATAGACGATTACTTGACAGCAATCCCAAACTGATTAATGGTGTTCCGCTTTTTATTCTTATCCGTCATAGCGGCGGCAGAATGGAGCTTAATACTATTGACTTACCTTATCTTGAAAAGGCGGCGAAGAAATTTACCTTTCCAAGAGGTAGAGGTTCTGTCACAACAGACAAGACTGATATTTACATCAAGGAAGTTGATGGTAATGAAAAGCTGATGGCTACGGTCACTCATAATCATATTCGCAAATATGCCCCTATGTATGACGAGATATAAAGGAGAGATTATCATGGAAAGAACATTCGTACTCAGAGCAAAGACAGCAGAAGGCTTCGGTGGCAAGGAATTCTATACCGAGCAGGTTGTAATGACCGATACTCCTGACGCAATCCGCAAGGCTAAGAGAGAGTTCGCTCTCAAGTATAATGTCGAAATCGATTCTGTCGAGGTGCTGTGATATGAAAGTGGTAATCATCGGTGGAGTCATCTGGCTCGTGACAGCATTCTTCGCATGGGTCTTCTGCAAGGCGGCGGGAGATGCAGATGATTCTCTCGGCACGAGAGACAGAGAGGAGTAAGCTATGGGACTTGACTATGAAATCAGTGTAAAGCTGAAGCGAAGAAAGGATAAGGAAGTCGTTGCCAATTTTGAAATTGCTTACTGGCGTAAGTGCTGGGCACTTCGCACTAAGACAATGCAGGTTGCAATGGCAAACGAAGAGAATGTAATCTCATATGATGAAGACTGGCAGCTTGAGGTTAAGCCTGAAGCTCTTGAGGACATCATCGAAACTCTTTCTGCCGCTGTGGCAGATAGGAATGATGAGCTGTTTACAGATTCAATCTGGGGTGCTCACTCTGCTCGACAGATTACCCTTCGTCAGCTTTCAAGGCTTTGTGCTTGGGATAATCTTTTCGCTCGCTTCGAAGACATTTTGGCTTATGAGAACATCGAGGACAGAGAACATTATCTCAACTGTGGTATTATCGCAGATGTAATTCGTGATATTGAAGACGAGGGCGACTACCCTGATACACAATTCAATCTTCACGATGTGCTGATGACTCTTGAAGAGTATGAGTTCTCAATCGAAATCATAAATTCTTATTGAGTTAAGAGCTTTACAAAAAATAAAAATTGTGCTATAATTATTATAGAATAAAGGAAAGGGAAGTTGGCTTAGAAGCAGCCATCTTTTAAAGAGTGAACACCACTGCTACCCACTTACAGGGGACGGACCGAAGTAGCGTGTTATTAACAGAACGACTGCTAAGTTGGAGTGAAACGGTATCCGGGGCAGGTGAGGGTAGCTCCTCAACGTCTCATTTGTATTCTAAAGTTATCTTAGTAGTAATGAGCGTGCCGGCAGAGATAACTCGGAGCGTTCTTTGGCGTAATAGCACACCTTTCCTTCTCGTATCTTTTGGAGATTCCGTCGTCAAGAGGCTAAGACACCGGTCTGCAAAACCGGAGTCGTGGGTTCGACTCCCACCGGAATCTCCAAAGGATATGAGAAAAGCCCCGTTCGTTCAACGGATAGGATATGAAGCTACGAACTTTAAGATAGTGGTTCGATTCCACTACGGGGTGCCAAAATTTCAAAATTAAAAACAGTTGACTTTTTCCAAAATTTTTGCTATAATTATTATAGAAAGTGAGGGAAAGGAAAATGAGATTTGACATTGAAGCAACTTGGGTTCATAACCCAACAGGAATAAAAGAATCGGTTACCTTACCAGTCTTCTGCTCTCCTACGTCAACACCTCTTGATAGAGGTTATGCGGCAGATAGCGTAAGTGATGAATGGTATTACGATTCTGCTACTGACGCTGCCATGACTTGGTACAATGAAAACTGTATGGACCTTGAGGGTGTTACTCTTGATGACTTCGTTGACGGTTTTCTTGAAGACTGTTCTGTGGAATGGCACTTAAAAGTATAAGCGAAAGGTTGTTGTTGCACACCGCCTTTAAAAGGAAAGCATCTGACGTGCGCCAAACAGGACGTATGACTTGGTAGTTCAACAGGAATTATCCCTTCCGACTTAGGTGATATCGGTATCCGTCTTGCGGAGAATTAGTGAGGAGAGCTGATAAGCGAGCAAGTTGCGTGACCTCACGAGTGGGTGTGGAATTCCCCCGACCAACCGTAAAAGGTTCAATGTGCGAGTTGGATAAATCGCGGCATCGTCTAACTGGTTGAGGACACCACCCTTTCAAGGTGGAAATATGGGTTCGAGCCCCGTTGCCGTGACCATAAAGCTGGTCTAAGAACAAAAGAGGTTCCAGTTGAAAAAAGACCCATAAGTCGTATGACGGGACGTTAACCGTCACCATATAATTCCGCTTCGTCTAACAGGTAGGACACCGGTCTCTGAAGCCGTGAATGGGAGTTCGAGTCTCTCAGCGGAAACCAAAAACCAATAGGAGGGATTGAAATGAAAGGCTCAAAGCGTAACAGATGGCTCAAAGATGGTCTTAAAGTCTCCAGACATTGGTATAAGAAAATGTGGAACAGAAGAGTAAGACACTGCAAAACAACCTACGCTCACTGTGATTACAAAAGACTCGCTGGTGTAAGCCAGTGGATTGGCATTCCTTGATGCCCCGATAGTTCAACGGACAGAACAAGCGCCTTCTAAGCGCTAAATCGTGGTTCGATTCCACGCCGGGGTACCAAACAGTAAGTAGCAAAATCAATATATTTTATTATTAGCGCTGATGATAAGATTGAGGTTTTGGAAAGAAAGTCATATGACTGTCAGCATAGGCTTTTGAGCGTTGCGGTAGGAACTTTATGTCGCTGCACCTACTTACTTCTTATATACCAGTATAGCTCAGTTGGAAGAGCATCCGCTTCATACGCGGCAGGTCATCGGTTCGAGCCCGGTTACTGGTACCAGTCCTGTACATGGGACATGAGATGTTGAAGAGCCTGCAACTTGACTCATTAAAAGAAGTGCTGAGCAGAGGAAAGGTAGATTCCCTCCGTGAAAACCGGACGTGCGCTCCTTCTACTGGGAGTGGGCAAGCCCTCTACGATAAAGGGAAGCAAGTGAAATCGGAAGGGACAATGAGTACATCCGCCATGGTTGCGCGGCTCTGGAAAAACGCGAGCTGATTTCACATTTATATAGGCGTGGTGTTAATGGTAGCATGACGGTCTCCAAAACCGCTGGTGAGGGTTCGAATCCTTCCGTCTATGCCAAAAGATACATACAGCAACTCATTGATAACGGACTGTAAATCCGCTGCCTTGTGGCTTCGCAGGTGCAAATCCTGTCCTCCCTCACCATTATGAGGGAGTAGGGAAGTAGTTAAACCCGGCGGACCGACTGATAATGTATCTTGAAATTTTTAAGAACCAAAAATTTGACAAACTCCAAAATCTATGATATAATTATTATAGAAAGTGAGGGAAAGAAAGAAATGGAAAGAACTGATTACCTCGTCTATGGAACTCATGTTGATACTCCGTGGGACGAAACTTTACTCTGTGTTGTTGACAATGTGGACAAAGCAAAATACGCTGTGAAAGCCTATACGGAAAGCGGCGATTGGACAGAAGTTCATTACGACTGCTGGCAAGTTCACTAAAAGAAAAAATTCTAAAGACAAAAAGAGTTGACAAAATCAAAAAATTATGTTATAATTATTATAGAAAAGGTTGAGAAATACCTTTTCTGAAAATCGCGCCTTCTTCTAACTGGTCAGGAAGTCGCCCTCTCAAGGCGAAGATATGGGTTCGAGTCCCGTAGGCGTGACCAATATCCTTGTGGTTAGGGATATAAATCAACAGACCAGTGGAGCGATAAACCACATCAAGCACGCGGAACCAATATTGCCTTAAGGTTGGTTGAGACGGCTGCAGCGTACCGTCCGTAAAAAGTACAGCGACTTGGCACTCTGGAAGAAGAACAGAGCAGGACATAGTGACTGAGAAGTGCGCAGCTTGGTTGCCGATTGTCCATCATATCCGCCGCTAACTCAACTGGTAGAGTAGCAGACTCTTAATCTGAAGGTTCGGGGTTCGAGTCCCCGGCGGCGGACCAATAGTCCCTGAGGGTTGAAGGCGGGGTCGTAGCAAACTATGCCCGTGCCCTGATGGAAGACCATGGGTTTATCTTCCTAACTCTGACCTCCCCTCTTAGCAAAAAATTTCAAAGAAAGAAAACTTGACAAACTTTGAAATTTATGTTATAATAGTTATAGAAAAGGTCAAGAAAGACCTTCAAAATTAAGAATGGCGGCACACGCCTTACAGTGCAGAAAGAGAGGCTATTATGGCTACTACATCTAAGTTCACAGAAAGAAACGCATGGGAAGAGGTTGCAACTCTTGAGACCGCTTCCGAGGACCTCAAGGCATTCGCTGCTGCTCGTCTTGCAAAGCTCGACGAGAAGAACGACAAGCGTAAGAACTCTGAAGCCGCAGTTGCTAAGCGTGAAGCTGATGCCGCTGCTCGTGAGACTATGCTCTCCGTAATGGAAGCTGGTAAGACTTACGTTGCTTCTGAGCTCGGTACTCTGGTCGGCGTAACCACAATGAAGGCTTCAAGCCTTGCCGGTGACCTTACCAAGGAAGGCAAGCTTGTTCAGTCCGATGTTCGTTCCAACGGCAGAAAGGTGAAGGGCTACACCCTCGCCTAAGTCAGAGGGGCGGACTTCCGCCCCAAATCAAAAAATTTAAGGCAATAAAAACTTGACTTTTCTTAAAAAATATTGTATAATATTTATAGAAAGTTAAGAAAAACAAATCAACAAATTCGCTCAAAAGGGCGGGAAAGAGGTATCAAATGGATATTACAATCACTAAGGAATACACACTGGCGAAAGCCAAGGCAGATGTGAAGAATGAGGTTCAGGATTATATCCTCGAATGTCTCAGAGAGAAGTACGGTACGGCTGAGCTGATGAGAACTGGCTCTGACAAGTCCAAGACAAATCTTATCGGTGTTATCGTCGGCGAGGGAACTGGTGAAGATGGTGAGACAAACCCGATTGTCGTTGCAGTAAGTGCGGCAGTTAAGGAGTTTACAAATCATGCTTCCGACAAGAAGACATATGTTCCTTTCGATTTCTACGATGCGGCTGCACAGTATGACAGTTACATTACAACTAAGGCGGCAAATGATGCGGCTAAGGCAGAAGCTAAGGCAAAGCAGATTGCGGCTGATGAAGCAAAGAGAGCACAGGTTAAGGCTGAGGCTCAGGGTTAATAAGAAAAGATACAGTGCGATTTCAAGCGGCGCACGTCGCCGCTTTATATTGCGGGGTAGAGCAGTCTGGTAGCTCGCCAGCCTCATAAGCTGGAGGTCGTTGGTTCAAATCCTTCCCCCGCAACCAATAATTACTTCCGCTACCTGCACGGCGGCAAAGAAAAGTGCAGGAACTCCTTTCTACAATAATGGCGTTAGGTTCAGTGTCAGAAATCCCACAAATAAACAAATCCTCCTTTGGAGGGACGCTTCTATAAATAAATTTTAGAGAAAAGAAATCTTGACAAAATCTAAAATTTATGTTATAATTATTATAGAAAATGAGGGAAAGATAAAAAAAGAAATCTACTCGACCTGAGTAAGTCGTTTCGTAAACTGCTCTTCCTTTCTAAAATAACTGGTGACCGGTGGCACCGCTTGAAACTCCACCGGATTCCTTTCGATTTCAAAAATTTTAGAGAATTGAAAAGTTGACATTTTCTAAAATTTATGATATAATTATTTTAGAGTTAAGACAAAAGAAAGTTACTTAAAAAGTACAACAGATTGGTTCGTAGCTCAGTTCGGTAGAGCAGGCGGCTGTTAACCGTCAGGTCGTGGGTTCGAGTCCCTCCGTTCCAGCCAATAGAGGAGATAACCTCATTAAAAGAACCGAGTTTGTTAAGGCAACTACTCGTTAAAATAAGTAGCCTTGAAATGGTAGCGTAGTTCAGTCGGTTAGAACGCATGCCTGTCACGCATGAGGTCGCGGGTTCGATTCCCGCCGTTATCGCCAACAGAGATGGGAAGAGGGTTGTTTCTCAGGAACTCTTAAAAATGTCCAAGCAAACAACTGCGCGAGGGCGGCGCTCATTCGGAGATGTAAATTGTCCACCAAATCGGTAAGTATGCAAACTGGTGAAGCGAGCTGTCCGTAAAACAGTTGCCTATGGCGTTGTAGGTTCGAGTCCTACCTTACCGACCATTAAGCGAAATGCTTATTAACCTTGAGTCTCGCGGCTACGGACTTTAAATGTAGGTACGCAGTTATCGCACTGTATAACAGCGACGGGTCTGCATCCAGTCGAACGTTAATGGAACTGGTTGGTTAGCCTAAATCAGGGCGCCGTAATGTTATGGTTAGGATTGACACTCTGGAGAGACGGAGCAGGACTTGGCAGTGCGCGGTACGTCGCGAAGCCGGATGCGGAAAGTCCAAAATATGCCGCGGTAGCTCAGCAGGTAGAGCACGGGTCTGAAGAACCCGGTGTCGTCCGTTCGATTCGGTCCCGCGGCACCACTTAAAAATGGGCAGGTGGCAGAGTTGGTCAATTGCACCTGACTGTAAATCAGGCGACTTCGGTCTACGTAGGTTCGAATCCTACCCTGCCCACCAACTATCTTGAAAATTTAATAAAAAGTATGTTGTAACCATGTGTTAAAATGAGGGATTAACCATCTCTGCATGGGCGCGGCGGAACTGTCTCGTAGTCGTTAAAGGGATACCTTGAAGCGGTTGCGACTGTTGAACCGAAAGGGGATACGGGCAGATGGTATACCAGCCATCAATGAAGAAGTCGCGGCACAGGTGCAACGTGAGCAATGGCACACCTAAACTGGTTGCTCCAACAATAGACGCCCAGATGGGAAGAACCCTGCAGACCACGTCCGCAAGATGTGAGTAAATACAGGGAATGCAAAACAATGGAGTTGAGCCTATAACCTTTCCAGAAATGGAGAGGAAACCCGATGGTGGTGCGAGTAGCCCAAGGCTCAGATTGGTTTGATAGAAATGAAGATTTGTATTAAATTTTTTCTGAATGGTGGGTGAAAGTTGGAGGGAAACAAAATCCTCTCAGTGCTTGGGTTCTTCGGAACTGCGGTAAGAAGCTTCAGGGCGACGGCTCTGGGGCTCAGACTTATCGTCACTGTGGCTGAATAATGCGTAGCGTTGTATGAGTACGGCGAATAAAAACCGGCAATGTTCTTTTTATTAAGTTTTCAAGATTACTAATGGGCTTTGGGACTGCAAGGGGTGGTCACCTGTTTTGCAAACAGGAAAACAGATGGGTTCGATTCCCATAAGGTCCACCATGGGACATTAAGTGCGTGATAATTCTGGCGGTTGGTTATCTTGTAGCGTCCCTGAAGCCGCCAATTAATGGGGTTGTAGCTCAGTTGGGAGAGCGCCTGCCTTGCTTGATAGACTCACAATGTATGCTATATGATAGATACAAAAGTGAAAGGTAATACCACAGAAATGGAATGTATGCTTGAGTTTATGAAACTCGGCTATCAAGTAAGTATTCCGTTTGGTGAAGATTCTCGATATGATTTCATTGGCGATGTCAATGGAAAGTTATTGAGAGTTCAATGTAAAGCGTGTTCTGAAATACTTGACGACAATGAAACTATTGCGGCAATAAAATTCAAAACCGTTAGACAATCAGGCGGAAATGCTAAAGTTAATACTCGAACTAAATATACTGCTGAAGAGATAGATTATTTTGCTACTTCTTATCAAGGCAAATGTTATTTGGTTCCAGTAACTCAATGTTCAAATGAAAAAACACTAAGAATACTTCCTACTAAGAATGGTCAGACAAAGGGCATCACTTGGTTGAAGGATTGTGAACTCAGTGAGGTGATTAAATCATTGTGAGCATTGTCGAGCAAAGCAGGAGGTCGCGAGTTCGAGGCTCGTTTTCTCCACCAATTAAAGACGGTTCAGCAAATCATAACAAAACATTTTTTGGGTAATGTATTTCCCGTCTTGAATTTATCGGCGTGTGGCGGAATTGGCAGACGCGCCAGCCTAAGGAGCTGGTGTCCTTCGGGACGTGTGGGTTCGAGTCCCACCACGCCGACCATTTGAGGGGTTAACATGGATTTCTCGGTTTAAACTACCACCGACGTGCAAAACTCGTGACGAAAGTTCAGTAAATGTACGGTATGTGGCTTTAGTGGAAAACGCCTCGTAAAAAAAATAAAGAAGCAAAGTAAAACCGATTAATGGTGGCGTAGCCTAATTGGTCAGGCACCGGACTGTCTCTCCGGAGCGAAAGCTATATGCGGGTTCGAGTCCCGTCGTCATCGCCAAAGGGTTAAGAGGTTTATCCCTGAGTATTCGGCAAAAACCTCAATAATGTGGAATTCGTTCAGCGGTTAGGATTCCTGCTTGCCATGCAGGAGACGAGGGTTCGATTCCCTTATTCCACACCACCATGTCGGGGTAGCTCAGTTGGTTAGAGCACACGGCTGATAACCGTGAGGTCGAGAGTTCGAGTCTCTCCCTCGACACCAATCAAAGACGGTTCAGCAATCTATACTGTGATAGTTTAAGGTAAACAATTTCTATTCCAAAGAGATAAAACGGTTCGATTCCGTACACAAAGTCCCGTCTTGAGTATGCTCTCGTGGCGCAACAGGTAGCGCAACTGATTTGTCAATCAAACTCAAAAGAATATGGATAGCAAAATAAAAGGCAATTTAACTGAATTACAATGCTTAGCGGCATTTGTAGCACAGGAATGTGCGGTAAGTATTCCTTATGGTGATAATTCAAAATATGATTTTATCGCCGAGATTGACAAGAAACTGTATAAGATTCAGGTAAAGACTTCATCACTGAAGGACGAAGGAGTAATTCAATTCTCTTGCAGAAGCACTCATGTGAACTGCTCAGGAGTTAAGAATGAAAAATACGAACCAGAAGATGTTGATTTCTTTGCAACTTATTGGGACGGTCATTGTTATGTCGTTCCAAGGAGCGAATGTTCAGCACAAAAAACTTTAAGATTTATTCCTCCTAAGAATGGTCAAACAAAAGGAATTACTTTTGCAAAGGACTATGAAATAGAGGTGCAAATCAATAAACTTAAAGAGGTGAAAAGTTGAGCATTGATAGATGAATCAGTAGGTTGCAGGTTCGATTCCTGTCGAGAGCTCCAACATAATCATAATACTTCCTTTCTTTCATGGGGCTAAGAACTGATTTTCTTAAAGAAAATTTTAAAGTTCTTAGCCCTTTACTTTTTCTAAAATTTTTGTTATAATTATTATAGAAAATGAGGAAAGGAAAGAAAAAAAGAATGAGTACCCGGCATCGAGGAAGATGAAGACTTCCAAGAGTGGGTAAGAGAAGTATTTGGAGAGGAGTTTGAAATATGACAAAGGAAGTTTTATTTCTCGTTCAGAGAATTCTCGACATTGACACCGAAGATGAGCTGAGAACATCTTCTCTTATGACGCTCAGCGAACTGGTCCACTACATTGATATGCAGGACATTGTTTCTGAGTCTTACGAGATTTGGGAAGTGACAGAGTTCGGTAAGCTCACTCACATCAACTATGTCGGTTGGCAGCCCGGCTGCTTAATTGAATTCGCAACCGATGATGGTACCGTTGTTCACAGCGGCTACGGTACTGACCACTAAGAGAAAAGGAGAAAAGAATTATGGGACTTGATATGGAAATCAGACACAACGGCGAAGAGGCTATCTATATGAGAAAGGTGAACTGTGTTCGTAAGTGGTGTGCAGAGAACCTTGAGAACTTTGAAGACAACGGTCTTACAAACTTCCCAAAGGAGAAGTTCAAGGAGCTTATCGGTACAATGCGTAAGACAATCATCGAAGCTGGTCTTTCTAACATCTACGGCTATTACCAGTGCATTCAGGACGGCTGGTTCGAGGATGAGAACTGGGACCTTTACAAGGAAGTAAGAGTTTTCCTTAGTGCACAGGAGAATCAGGAGAAGGTCATCGAGGTAGCAGAAAGACTCTTCCCTACTTCAAGCGGTTTCTTCTTCGGTGGAACTGAGTACAATGAGTGGTACGTCGCAGACCTTATCACTTATTGCTACAGATTCACTGAGTTCTACGAAGAGCTTGACAAGACTGAAGAGTGGGACGAAGGAACAGTTGAGTACTGGGAATGGTATTAAGGAGGGGCGGCAATGCTTGATATAGTAAAAACAAAGTTTGTCATTGACATTCACGATTTAGTGGATGCGATGGGAGAAATCGAAGGATTATCCTCTCACGATATTTTCAGTGAGTTCCAAGATATGCACTGCTATGGCGGCGGTAATGAGTCCTATATCGAAATCAGAGAGGACTACTTCTTTGAAAGTCTGTATGATTTCGCAGAAGAGGACGTTGAGTTCGATGATATGTCTGAAAAGGAAATCTTAAAGACATTACATCCGAAGTCAAACAGAGACAAAGTTCGTTACAGACTGTTTGAAATGATGGTCAAAGGAGATTTACCAAAGGAATTCATCATTCATCTTTGGTGGTAAGGAGTGATTTGAATGTCGATGGATAAGGCAATAGAACATGGGAAAGAACATCGCAAGCCGTGGCGCGGCAGTGCGAGGTCCAAGAACTTTGACAAAACTTGTCGCAATCATGGTTCCTGTGACTACTGCAAATTCAATCGACTTCACACTTTTATGAAGAACGACGCGGCGGCGAAGAGCAAACTGAAAGAATGGGAGGAGCAACCTATGGATAAAACAACATGGTATGTAACTTATCTTTTCCTTTTTGATAATGAAACTTCAATGGAGTCGGTTGAGAGCTTCTCCTTCAATCCTACTGATAGAGATATGGATGATGTAGGAGAACAACTTGCCGCAGAGTTCAATGCGGTAACCTTCATCCCCATGAGGGGAAAACAAAACTACAAAGGAGAATGGATTGACTATGAGTAAAATCTTTTTCACAAGCGACCTTCACTTCAATCACGACAGAGAGTTTATCTATGGACCTCGTGGCTTCAAGACAGTTCAGGAAATGAACGGGGCTCTCATCCGTAACTGGAATGAAACAATTTTCCCTCATGACGACATCTATGTTCTTGGAGACTTTTTCCTCGGCACAGACTATGCGTACATCAAAGAGGTTCTTGATAAGCTGAATGGTCGCATTCATCTGGTAACCGGTAATCATGATGCGCCTGCCAAAATTACCGAGTACACAAACTGGAGCAACATCGTTGAGATTGCCGACGCACTTCGCATCAAGTACAAGAAGAGAGAGTTCTTCCTCTGCCACTATCCTGTTCTTACCGCAAGTCTTGAGCAGGACCCTGATAGAGCAGTAATCAATCTCTTCGGTCACACTCATAGCAAGGATAAGTTCTACGAGGACCGTCCTTATATGTACAATGTGGCTGTCGACGCAAACGATAATAAGCCTGTTGAGATTGAAGAGATTCTCACGGCGTTCAATGATAAGGTTAAAGAGTGTATTTCAACACTCGGAGAGGAGAAGTGAATGAAAAGAACGGTTTTTCTTATCGAAAGAATCTGTCTGATGGACGGATATGAAAGCACAAGCAAGGTCGCTACTACTTATGTTGCTGCGGTGAATATTTTCAAAACATTCGTAGCAGACACTCTCATCTTCAATGCTATCTGGGATATTCATACAGACAACGAAATCGCTACCAGTGAGAATATGCTTCTCTACGGCGGCGGAGCTGATACCAGTTACCGTATGTACACTCGTTGCGGCAAGCCTATCTACGAGTTCCCTCTTGAGAAAGGCTTCCTGAAGAACGACTATGAGCACGGCGAAGATGAGGACATTTCCGCACTCATTTCTTGCGGCGGCGAAATCACACTCGAAGTTGGTTCTTACATTTTTCTGCTTCGTGCAGTAGAGGAGGAGTCTTAATGTATTACTTAACTGACAGAAAAGAGCACATGGACCCAAGGTGCTTCGGTGATTTGAAACTCCTCGCCAAAACTATCCTGATTGACGATGAGATAGAGGTTATCGATTACATCAACCGCGGCATGGAAGATGAACCGGATGGTTCGATTGATGTTCCTTATGTGGGGACTCTTACCGTTGGTGAGATTGCAGTTGACTGGGCAAAGCAAAACGGCAAATGGGATGAACTTGTCTGGAAAATTGCAGAAGGAATGGCAGAGGAAATGCTGGACACCTTCGCTGATTGCTGGATGAATGGCGAGGAAGAAATCCTCTATCTCGGTGACTATGCAATCACTCACGACTGAATAATTTTTGAGAATTTTCTTTCTTTACAATTCTTAAAAATTATGCTATAATTATTATAGAAAGTAAGGAAAGGAATGATTAAATAAATGAACGAATCAAAGGTGAGAGCAGCATTTCCAAGTGCTACAATTCATAAGACAGTAACCGCAACAACTCTGATGAACTTCTTGGACCTGCCGGCTGATGTGAAATCTTGGCTTCTTCAGAAGTTCACTGATAAGGACGGGGTGCTTCAGGCGTTCGACCTTAGCGAGTATGTAAAGGAAATGAGACTCAAGCCTAATGACTGGAACTTAAAACTCCTTGAGGCTCGTCATACAGCAGGTGGTCAAATCAAACTCCTCACAAAGGTTAAGATTGAATTTGACTATGCGAATGATGAGCTTTGCTTCTCTCTTCCTGAGTATGGATTCCCTAAGAAGAAGGGCGAAGGAGTTCTTGACTGGTCCGTGGTAAGCGAACACAAAAAGCAGTTACTTAATGCGGACGGTGCATGGGGTGAGATTACTCTTTCTTACGACTGCGGCAGAACTCAGTTAATTGAGTTCACACCTCTTTGTCCTTACACCACAAACCTTCGTGAGTATCAGGACGGACGCAAGCAGTTCACAACAGCAGAATGGATTGATGTTCTTCTTGCAGGACTGAACTTCAATCCCGATGCGATGGACGAGGAAGCAAAACTTACTCTCCTTCAAAGATTCCTCCCTTCCGTTGAGAAGAGAATGAATCAGCTTGAACTCTCTATCAAGGGGTCAGCAAAGTCTTACTGCTACTCACAGCTTTCAGTTTACAACTGGCTTACATCAGGTACAGTTTCCAGAGCAACAGCGTTCTATAACAACACAACAAAGGCTGTTGGTTACTTCGGTAAGTACGACAACGTAATCTGGGACGAGTGCCAGACTCTTAAGTGTGCAAATCCTGAAGAGATGACTGGTGTGCTTAAGCCCTATCTGGAAAGCGGCGAAATCAGAATTGGTAACTACTGCGGTACTGCTGATGCTGGTTTAACTCTGGTCGGTAATATTCCTTGCGGTCAGATGGATATTGAGAAACACAATATGTTCTCAACTCTCCCCAAGATGTTCAATGAATCAGCTTTTATCGACAGATTCAGCGGCATCATTGAGGGTTGGAAGATTGGTCGTTTCTCTGAGGAAAGAAAGTTCGAGGGTTGGGGCTTAAGTGCCAACTACTTAACAGAACTCTTCCACGAGATGAGAGAGGAATTCTACTACAGAGCTATCGTTGATGAACTTCTTGAAGTGGAGGGTAACTGCGATGCGAGAAACTTTGAAGCAATTAAGAAGAACTGCACTGCTTTTCTGAAGTTACTTTTTCCTCACGTTAAGTCCGTAAAGGACATTGAGACTGAGGATTTTAAAAAGTACTGTCTTACTCCTGCGGTAAGAATGAGATGGGGAGTTCTTTGTCAGCTTCGTCATCTTGATGAAGAGTATGCAAATGTTGAAATGCCTGTGATTAAAGTCAAGGAAATCAAGTAAAAATTTTGAGTCCCTTATCTCTTTACATTTTCTATAATTTTTGGTATAATTATTATAGAAAATGAGAAAGGGGTTAAAGAAATGAAAAAGTGGAGACCGGCATCATGGAGCCAGCAGGCTCGCAGAATGTGTGACTTACAGGTTGCATATGTGAATAGCGGAAACGCCCTCATCGAAGATGCGCTCCTTCTCTTCTCAACTTCCTACCACGCACCAATCATCAGAGGTAGGGCGGCGAAGAGATTCGGCAGACTCCTGAGAGCAGGAAAGGTAAAAGAGAATATCGGGGAGTACATCAAAAACTATCCCCTGACGGCAAAAGACAGAGGTTTAATCTGAAAGGGAGGAAAAGATTATGGATGAGAGAATGAAGGTTTGGTTGGTTGAGTTTTCCAACGGTGAAAGAATCGCCCGTGTCGGTAGATATGAAGCTTGGAAGTCTGGTGCTGAGTACATCAGAGATACTTACAACACTCTGATTGGTGAGGCGGCAGAAGAGAATGATATGGAAGCTGTTCGTTCTCTTACAATCGAGGGTCTCAAGGCTCTGACAGAGTTCAAGGCTGCTTCTGCTAAGAGGGGTAACTTCGAGTGTGATTGCCTTGTAAGAGTTACAGAACTGGAGGTTTACTAATGGGAAAAGATATTACATCACTTCCTGAAGTATGGATTGTAACTGGTTTCAGTTATGATTGTGACGGTAGAAGAATCCTTGCCGTTTGCCCTACTATGCAGGACGCACAGAACGCAGTAAACTATTACAAAAAGCACTACGATGATGTTGAGTATGAGTGCTTCTCTCAGGAAACCTATGACCCAGTTCCAATTTTCTACGGGGGTGTGTTCAGCGCAGAGGTTCGTCCTTACAAAGATGACACATACATCTTAGGTCAGGTAAGGATTACACAGTCTGAGAATCCTCTTGATAGAGAAGTTGACCCCAAGGAGTTCGAGAACATCTCTTTCACTCTTACCAATAAGATTGATGATACTGGTCATGAGTCCTATGCGCTGTGCGGAAACTACATCTCAGCAATGAAAGTTCCGATTAAGACCGACATTAACGTTGGTAAGGCGGCAAGAGAATGGTTGATTAACAAAATCAACGAGAAAGGCGTTATCAAACTGGTAATTCCGGATTTCGACTAATAAAAGGGAGGGTGCCAAATGAGTAAAAAGATGAACGGTGAACTTAAGTTCCAGCTTGAAATGGCGAAAGGACTTTATACCGGCGAGATTATCACTTGCCTTCAGGTCTCAATGGGCGAACAGCAAAATACTCCATTTGGCTACTGGACCTGTCAGATGATTGGAGACGGTAAGGTCTTCATGGCAATCAACCGCATGGTTATCAAAGAGCCAAACACAGACCTCGGTGCTTACGACATCTACCAGCATGAGAACCTCGAAATGGGGGTAGGCTACAAAAAGGTTGAGCCTTGCGGCGAGCTGAATGTGGGAACAGATAAGAAGAAAAAGATTTGCGTCGAGTTCAAAGGAGACCACGGCGTAAAGGTGTGGATAAGAGATAAGCACCTTGAGTACTTTGAGGACTACGAGGTTTGGGCAAGAGACGAGTTCAGTCCGGTAATCATCTTCTCTAAGGTTGTTCCAAGAATAGAGGGGGTTATCTATCCCTTCGTTGTAAGAAAGTAAAGCGTGAGGTGAGAGAGGAAATGTTACCGAAACTTTTCCCAAATTAGAAAGCGATAAGGGTTGTTAAGACGGAGGCTAATGCTGATAACCCCTATACGATAACGAACAGAAAGGCGTTGCAAAAAGCCAGACGAACTTTGAAGGGCAACGCCTTTAAGCTATGGAGTTATTTCAGTGAGAACCAGTAGGGCTATGAGTTCGGGTTCAGTTCAAGTGCCGCGGCAAAGGAGTTAGGAATAAATGTAGATACGACTCGTGCGGCAGTGAATGAATTGATAGAGAAGGGATACCTTGTCGAGGTTGAACTCTATCCCAAACTGCCGGGGTACTTGTTCATCGAAAGTGGATACGGCGGCGAAACATAAAAACGGAAAAAGTCGGGGTTATTCACTGAAAAAATCAGGTAGAAATAATTACATATATTATATTATATATTATATAAATGCTGTTTTCGGATGTATGAGGCAACTTTTTTGGGCACAAGTGTATCAATGGGTTCCCCATTTAATACGCAATTACGGATTTGGGTGGAAGAAATAGCTACGGCATCAAAAGGAAGCAGTCTGATATCTGCTAAAAAGCGTACTTTTAATTCTTCTGCTTTCGTTTTCAGACAATCGTCGTCCATATGGTTTCTTACTGCTACAAGTATGATACAGTTTGCAAATATTTCTTCCGGTTTTACCCAGTTTTCAATGGAAAAAAGATTATCTGCACCCATTATGAAATAGAAAATATCATCAGGATATTGCTTTTTTAACAGTGCCAAAGTTTCGTAAGTATAGGTATTTCCCGCTCGCATGATTTCCATGTCAGAGGCAGAAAGGTACGGGATATCCGAGACTGCCAGTTTTACCATTTCATACCGTTTTTGTCCATCCAATACCTGCATATGGGATTTTAAATAAGAATGTCCGCTTGGCATTATAAGAATCTTATCCAATTGTTCTGCTTTGCGGGCAGCTTCTGCCAGTTTGAGATGACCGTTATGAATGGGATTAAAGGTACCGCCCAGGATGCCGATTCTGTTTCCTTTATTCTGCATCGTAAATACCTCCGTGGCACATGGTATCTAAGTGTATTCTAAAAAACATGAAAAGTTATTCCGGCAGAAAAATTTTTTTGTTATCCTTATTCTCTTTGTAGAGTATGATTTTTTTGCCGATGACTTTTACTACCTGTGAATGGGTTCGTTCCGCTAACATATTTGCGATTTCTTTGGGATCATCAAAACAATTTTTTAACACAGCCACTTTGATTAATTCCCTGTTATTGAAGGATTCCAAAACTGCTGTGGTTACTTCCGGTGTCAGACTGGATTTTCCAACCTGAAAAATCGGGTCCATGGTACTTGCAAGACCCATTAAATATGCTCTTTGTTTACTGGTCATAACATTCTCCTGCCTGTATATAAGAAATAAATGTTTTATTTGTAATAATCGAATTGTAAGCCGTACATACGCACCGTATCGCCTTCTTCAATTCCGAGTGCTTCTAATTGCTCTAAAATACCTGTATCTTTTAAGAAGTTCTGGAAGAATACAAAGCCTTTTTCACTTTCCAAATTGGTGTAGCCTAACATTTTTTCGATGCGGGGACCTTCAATGACGTACTCATCCTCTTCTTCATCGTAGATAACGCTGAAAGGTTCCTCTCCACTGACTAACATTTCATCAGGGAAAAACTCTTGTTCAAAAATAACCGGTGCATCATCTAATCCGTCTAACATCTGCGTTACATGGTATAACAGCTCTTTGACACCTTTACCGCTGACTGCAGAAATAGGATATACAGAGATGCCTTTAGGTTCAAATTCAGCACGTAATTTTTCAATGATTTCGTTTTCCCCTTCATAAATCATGTCTGTTTTATTTGCTGCAATAACCTGAGGTCTGTTAGCAATATCGGGATTGTATGCCATCAGTTCTTTGTCAATTGCATAGATATCCGCAATGGGGTCTCTTCCTTCACTTCCGGCAGCATCTACCATATGGATAATGACTTTGGTACGTTCAATGTGACGCAAAAACTCATGACCTAAGCCTACACCTTCGGAAGCACCTTCAATGAGTCCCGGAATATCAGCAATTACAAAGCCTTTTCCTTCTTCCATATCCACAACCCCTAAATTGGGATTTAAGGTGGTAAAATGATAGTTTGCAATCTTAGGTCTGGCATTGGTTACGCGGGAAAGAAATGTAGATTTTCCTACATTAGGAAATCC
>CALGTV010000064.1 GCA_937902395.1 uncultured Ruminococcus sp. | reverse complement strand
GACATACGGCATTTATGCCATTAGATTTGTCTACTGTTGTTTCAGGGATTGGTATAAATAATCATCCCACAATTCCCGAGCGCTCAATGCCCTCGATGAAATGTTTCTGTAAGAATATATACATTATCAGCAGGGGCGTGATTGATATAAGACAGCCTGCCTCTTTCCAGACAATCTGCTCACGGACGGAGATTTCAGCAGATACTGTATCAAACAGCCTCCGTTTCAGTTCCGTGTCAAGATTACGGAGCATAAGTGATATTGTACGGGTATCAGTGAAAAACGTAGCGCTTACGTAATAGTCATTCCAGTACCATACAACAGAGAAAAGGAATACTGTGAGAAATGCCGCAGCAGCATTTGGTACCATAACCTGTACAAAGGTTCTGAATGGACCGCAGCCGTCGATGTATGCCGCATCCTCTAATTCCTGTGGCAGTCCCTTGAAAAACTGTCGGAATATGAGTATCATCAGTCCTGCCCGTATTCCGTTGCCCGTCAGGGCAGGGAGATACATGGTAAACATGGTATCTATGAGATTAATAGAAAATCCGCCTATACCGAAATTTCTGAACTGTGAGTACAGCGGCAGAGCGATAATCTGCGGCGGTACAAGAATCATCATTATCACAACCGCAAACAGCAGATTCCGTCCGCGGAATTTAAACCGCGCAAAGCCGTAGCCTGTCACAGCGCAGGATATCACCTGCACCAGAGCACAGCCAACATTGAGAAACAGCGTCGTTATAAGCGTTTTGGGGAATCCCATAGCATCAAGGGTTTCTTTCAGTACATTCAGCGTGAAATTCCTCGGAATCCACATAACAGTGGGGTCGTTCATATCGCCTCTTTCGCGGAATGTGCAGCTTATCATATAAATAAGAGGATAGAGAATTACAAAGCCAAGTCCGAAAAGTATGACAAAGCGGAAGACGGGGAAAATTCTTTCAGCCGCTTCTTTTCGCCGAAGATAGCTTATTTCTGTCTTTGACATAGTTTGCATACGTATGCGGCGAGCTTCTTTTTTTCTTATACTCCTATGCTCTTTCGGAGAATTATCCGCCATATTCCGCACCTCCTATTCTGTTTCATAGTAAATCATTTTATTTGCAATAAAAGTAACAATGCCTATAGCGGCAAGAATAATTCCGAAATAAAGCCATGCCATTGAGGAAATAATACCGAATTCCCAGTCATCGCGGAGGGCGAGTATTCGCTTCATTACAGCGTTTGTGGGATTTGTAAAGGAATCAATGACAGTGAATATAAAATTCACCAATATAAATGGGCTGACGTAGGGGAAAGTGATTTTCCAGAAGTATTCCCAAGCTGTAGCGCCCTCCAGCTGAGCCGCTTCCCTTGCTGATGTGGGAATTGTCTGCAAAGCCGCAAGGAAAAGGAGAATCTGTATACCGCTTGACCATACGATTCCGAAAATATTGTCGGAGATAGTGGAAATCATGGTTCCCATATCCTCGCTAATGCCGTAAATTCCCAGAAATTGCAGTAATTCGCCGACCATATTAGTTGAAAACATAGTTGAAAACTGTCCTGCACCTGTATTGCCCGTAGAACTGATATCGCCGCTGATAATAGCGTAAACAGGACCTGTAGCTATAATTACAGGGAGAAAGAATATAGCTCTTGCAAGGGCTCTGCCACGGAATTTCTGATTGAGAATAACTGCAATAAACAGTGAAAATATTACAATCAGCGGAGTTTTCCACAGAGTTTCAAGAAGTGTTGATTTAAGACATTCTGTATATTTCGGATCAGTGGTAAGGGAATATACAAAATTTTCAAATCCCACCCATTTCAGCGTAGAATTTCCCGTATCTATGGTAACATCGCAGAAAGACCAGATAAAAGAGGTCAAAAGGGGCACAAGGAAGAAGATAACAGTTCCCACAAGCCACAAGCCAATAAAGCCGTAGCCATATAGTGCCTTTCTTTTTTCGTAGGAAATACGGGAGGATTTTTTATTATTTTTCATCGCAGATCGTAGCCTCCCTCCCTGATTGCTCCAAGGTCAATAAGCTGACCGTTGAAATCTATGGTTTTTTCTTCGAGGTCAGATTTTATAACCGTACCGTTGGAATATGAAACAGTGATGAAATTTCCGTCCCGTTTCGTTTCATAGCCTGTTATAAAAGCCTCTGAAATATCGGAATATATGGGTTTTAGCAGTTCGTATTCATCAGCGGCAGGTATAATCTGATTTTCATAATTTGCGTAGAAATATACATCGAATTCCGTATCTTTCAGCTCGCTTGTTTTTTCATAGAGCATATCGTAGTTGAGATAACTGCCCGTAGCCGCCGCTTTGAGAATCAGAGTATCAGGGTCAGTATCGCCGTTGACAGCCGTTGTGGAATATGGCACAATTCCGTGGAAAACCATTTGATAAAAGGGTATATCCTCGTTGAATATATCAAATCTGCTTGAACTGAGCGGCACATTGGTTATATGGCTTGCGTAGGGAACAGCATAAGCATTTGCAGTATCTGCAAGTATGCCATTGTCAAGCTTTTCCGACAGTATCTCATATCCCTCAACAGCGAGTTTTTTTGCGTCAGCACGGGATATTTCCTTTTTGCCATAGTCGCCGTAAAGGGACGATGTGAGATTCCCCATACATACCCCTGATAAGCCTGCCTTGCTGTAGCTTTCCGCAATATCGCCGAAAACATCACTATAGTAGTGCGGCGACAGCAGGGACATATTATCCTTGAAGCCGTCGGGGATATCATAAGCGCGGTCATAGCTGACAATGCGCGAGTATGAGCCGGATATGCGTACACAGGTGTTATTTATGGAATTATAGCCATTCCCCGAATAAAAATCGCGGTTGTCGGATATGGGATAAAGCTCATAGCCGTTATCACTAATAAAATCCGTAAGTGCGGAAAATTCCGTTTTTCCTCCAAGGGTATCGGAGGGGGAGGCTGATGTATCAACCTTGTTTTCGATTCCGTCATCAGTCCAGTTCTTGTAGGATACAACTATATCCTCAACGCCGCTTTCGGTAAGGTCAGTGAGTATTTCCAATCCCTGTCCAAAGCTTGTAACGGGGGATTTCATAGTTACGGGTATACCGAAAACAGCCTTTTTCTTCTGCACACCACCGTAAAGGGAAATATACACGGGATTCTGTCCCGATTCCGTCTTTTTCGTCAGACCCTTTTCTTCTGTAAGATATCTGCGGTATCTTTCAGCAACATGAGCATAATCTGCGTTTTCCGCAGATATGGGGTAATATCGCAGTTCGATATCATCGGTTTTTATATCTCCTGTTTCGAATACAGTAAATTTATCGTTGCTGCCCGACATATAGAAAGTATCTGTACCGCGTAGGGTGAAGCTGAATCCGCACATATTATAGCTGCTGTTTGACTGCTCCGACACGCTGACAGAAAGCTTTGCGTTGGTATCGCCCTTTTCAGCGATTACCAGCATAGCGTTATCCTCCTTGACTATGGCATACATGGGGAGATATATCTGCTCCGTAACAGCGCCCTTGTGAGTGGGAACAGCAGTGATATCCCTGCCATAGACATTCTGGGAATATGAGTCGGATTCTGTAGTTTTTTTGTTATTGAACCGCACAAGAGCGCCGCAGCCGTCGGGGATTATGAAATAGCCGTTTTCGGACATATCCGCCGCCCCGAAGCTGTTCATTATATTCATTTCCGTGATGATATTTTCGTTGTCAGGTTCTTTGATTTCACTGATTTTCAGCCTTGCTTTTATATAGTCGCTTTCAAGGGTATACTCCACAGGAATTTCAAATCCCTTTTTGTAACTGTAGGTGACGCGCACGCCGCCCTCGATATCCTTCACAGATATTTCGCAATCCTCTGTAGCTGAACGAAGATTTTCCGTGGAATGTTTTGAGGGAGTGCCATAAGTCAGCTTGTTCGATGAACGAAGTTCATTTATAAGCAAAGGAGTAGCCTTTTCGTCCCGTGGAGCGCCAAGGGGAGCAGACCACCATATATAGCCTGTTTTCTTATTTTCGAGAGCAATGTTTCCGAGACGGTCATCAACAAGAAGTCGGAAATCAGCATTTTCAGCACAAACTCTTGAAACTGCAATTACTTGTTTATTATCAGAAGTAAGCCATACAAAGCTTTTTTTGTCATCAGTATAATATACGGCACTTCCATTCTCAATGCCGCTTTTTTTGTAGGCAAACAGGATATTTTTATAATCAGAATCCATAAGCTCCAGCGTTTTTCCGTCAAGGGAGCTGAAAAGATATGGATTATCAATGGTTGAAATAACCTGACGGATTCGCAGAGGCTTTGTCATATCCTCATTTACATAGAGAAGATACCGACTGCCGCCGCTAATATATATTTTCCCTTCGTCGCACTTATTGCTTTCGTCGAAATCCGCAAGGACTTTTTTGGATTTGCTGTCAACAGCCACAAAATCCCCGAGCTTTTTTATATCGCTGATTTTGTCGTCGAGAGCCTCCTGCGCAGGAGTATAATCTGATTTCTTTTCAGGTTTGCCACCGTTTTTGTTCCATATGATATCATCAATATCCTTAGCCTTGAAGTATACGTCAATGCCCTCAACGGTGCCGATTTTTTGCAGATATTCAACAATATCTGTATAGGGCACATCGACCTTTTCTACAGATTCCGAAAGCTTTGCGGAAACAGAGGATTTTTCTCCCTCCTGTTCGGAAATTTCGGTATCAGGAGCAGGAATATCCTCATCGGCAATGGAATTTCCCGTAACAGCAGAAGCCGAAACGGCAAGGAGGCAAAGGAGGAATATTTTCAGTTTTTTCTTCATATTCCACCGCCTTTCAGGACTTTACCCTGTAGGAAATCTCCGTAAACAGCGAGGAGAAGAATATAAACACATGCTGAATCAGGGAGAGAAGAAGTATAAGGAGAGCAAGCATAATCAGCATTGCGGCAATTGTTAGAATTATAGCCAGCACCGTTTTGCCCGCGGAATACTGATGAACTGATTTTATGGCTGAAAACAGGAGTATCACCGACCACCCTGTACCGATTATTGAAATCAGGGTAATGAAAATCTGCTCGTCCCGTATGAGAAAATGGGAGAGAAAGGTATTTATAAACATCTGCGCCACATAGGGAACAAGGGCATAAGCGCTGTAAATGCAGATATTTTTCATAGTGCCCTCGCCCTCAAGGAGAGTGCATACAGCCCAGTTACCCACCGTCCACGCGCCGAATAATATGAAACTTTTAACGATATACGGTACAACATTGAAAATTCTGTCATATGGGGTATAGAACTGGAAACCGTAAAGACGCTCATTTGCAATATTGGCAAGGAACAGCATAAATACGATAAAAAAAGCAATTTTCAGCGAGCCTGATTTTTTCCAGCGCATATCCTCAAAGCCTTCAACGGGATGAGTTATTGCGTGAGATACCCACTGTGCAGGCGTTAAATCCAACATATGCTATTCCTCCTTTTCCACAATTTTTTCAGTTTTTGTCGCTTTTTCAGCGGCAAGAGCAGCTTTTTTGTCCTTACGGCTTTTTATAGTGCCTGCAACGGCAATTGTGCTGAGGATAATCACAAGAATTATCAGCTCAAAATTCTGCTTTATGAAGTCCATGCGATAACCCTCAAAAGCCTTGTCGTATATTTTCCCTGCGTCCGCAATCTTAGCATATTCCATAGCCTCCTCGTAGTCACCCGAGCGGAGCTTTGCGGCGGCTACCCCAAGATATGCGCGGCGATAGTTTCCGTCACGTTCAAGGACTTCAAGCCATGGATTCAGTGCCTCCTCGTAGTATCCTCCGTTGTGGAGAGCAGAAGCCTTATGGACGATTTTTCCGAAATCCGTTTCCTTGAAAATGGTAACGGTATTTTTCATGGCATCAGTTACATAGAGCCTTTCACCGCAGGATTCAAGAGCCGCCGCCTGCTTGAATCCGCCCACCTGATTGGCTTTTGTGCCGGTGATGAACAGCAGATTGCAGTCCTCATCGTACTGGAAAATACGTCCCATAGTGGTATCAAGGCAGTTTATATTGCCGTCCTCCGCAATATCGATATCCACAATAGCAGAGGCAAGAAGCGTATTCTGAGTAGTATCATACATAGGGGAATAATCGCCGAAAACCACCTCGTCGTCGGTAAATATATTTTTTCCTGCCGCATTTAGTTTTTTCACCGTATCAGTACTCTGAGTTGAGGAAGATGTACAGGTGAAGATGAAATCTCCGTCAATGTCAAAACTTGTAATACCCGAGGGGACGTTTCGGGTACGTCTTGCACGTTTTTCCTCGGACATGAAAAGTCCCGAAAAGTAGTCACCGATTATTTCAGCAGTAGGCTGAACACGGTTAGCGCCGTAGAATCCCGTAAATTCGCCGTCAGGGGAGAACATAGCCGCACCTGTAGTAATATTATTCAGCACAACATAGACATTTCCTGCCTTGTCAGCGATAACGCGCTGAGGGTTGAATGTGCGGCGAGTGTCGTATATTTCGGAATCAGGCTTTGTTATTTCTCTTACAACATAGCCTGCAAGGTCAGCTATAAGCACACGGGAATTTTCCGTATCTGCGATATATATAAGCTGGTTTTCCTCGGAGATGAATATTCCCGAGGGCTTTTTCAGCTGAGTTCTTGAACCGTCGGGCATAATAAAGCTTTCGTACACCTTTACAGCCTTGTCAAAATCACTGTTTACGGCGATAATACGGTTATTTCCCGAATCTACAATATAGAAATTGCCGTCATAAGCGTAAAAGATATCCGACGGAAAATCCATTGCGCCAACGCCTAAGTCATATCCCGAAACCGAGCGTTCAGCGGTATATCCAGCCTGAGAGGGCACGGGTTCACCCCAGCGGTCGTAGTTGTACACATCATAGGGTTCTTTTGCAGATGCTGAAAGTACGGCAGTATATCCGCAAAAAATCAGAGAGAGAGCCGCAGTTATAAATTTTTTCGTATGTTTTTTCATAGCGCCACCTCACTCCTTTATGCCCGAATGCGCCATAGTTTCAATAACTTGACGCTGAGCGAACATAAACACAACAATAGGCGGAATCAGCATAAATACCGCCGCCGCCATGGCAACACCTGCACGGGCAAGTCCCGAAGCCGCCGCCTGAGATACGACAGTAGGCAAAGTTTTGTACTGCTCCTGAAACACCACGGAGCCTGCCTGAATATTCCAAGCCGCCTGAAAAGCGAAAATTATAAGCGTCATGAGAGCAGGCTTCTGATTTGGCATAACAATCTGCCAGCATATGCGGAAAAGTCCTGCGCCGTCAACCTTAGCGGCTTCAATCATGGAATCGGGAATCTGACTTATAGACTGACGCATGAGAAAAAGCCCCATAGGCGACGCTACAGCAGGGAGAATAAGCGCAAGAGGGTTATCAATTATTCCCATTTTCGACATAACGATATATTGCATGATGTAAATTACATTGCTCTGATAAAGCAGGGAAGTGACGATAATTCCATTAATCAGCTTACTTCCCGGGAATTTGCACTTAGCAAGAACAAAAGCCGCCATAGAGGCGAAAAAGCATTGCAATACTGTAACAGAAACGGTTACAGCAACGGAGTTGAAAACATATCGCGAAAATGGCACACGATTGCTTTTGAGAGCGTCAAACATATCACTGAAATTATCAAGAGTAGGTCTGAGAGTGTAAAGCTGAGGAGGAAAAATAAACAGTTCTTCCACAGGCTTCACTGCCATAACAATAGTGAGATAAATAGGCAGAAGCATAAAAAGTCCAAGTATTGCAAGAAAAAATCCTATAGCGATAGTACCGCCTTTTTTTCTGCCTGCCTGACGGTTTGTGCCTTTTAATTTATCCGTGCTGATATTTTTCATGCTTCACCTTCTTTCACTAATTCTGTAGGGGCATGGCGTGCCGTGTCTGTTACGCAATACACCTTTTTCTACTGAGATTTAATCCATATATTTTCCAAGAACCTTATTTATAATCTTGTTGCATATAAACATGACAAGGAAAAGAATCATACATATTGCCGAAGCATAGCCCATTTCAAAGCGTACCCAGCCGTAGTCGTAGGCATGTGTCATAATTGTATGAGCTTTGTATTCGGTACTTGGAAATCCCACAAGATTCTGCGCCGCCGTGCCTGCGGTAAAAGAGCTTACAATCTGCATTACAGCGGCAAACATAAGCTGAGGCGCCATTGAGGGAATTACAATATATATGAGTTCCTGCCATTTTGTACGGATTCCCTCGATAGCCCCTGCTTCGTACATAGTGCGGTCGATATTCTGGAATCCTGCTCTCAGAGCAAGAAAGCCAGCTCCGAGGGATATCCACAGCTGAACGATTATACAAATCCCCAGAACATAACGGGAATCGGTCAGCCACTGAACAGGGGCATTTATAATGCCTAAATTCATAAGGAATGAATTTACATATCCGTTCATATCGCCGCTGAAAATAAGCTGCCAGACGGTGTAAACGTTTGCCATAGAGGGCGCGTAGAAAATCAGTGTGAATACGGTTTTCAGCTTAGGGTGAAGCTCATTTATAAGCCACGCAAGGATAAAACACATAATATAGCTTACAGGGCCTGTAAACAGAGCGAATACAAGAGTTACGCGAATGGATTGGATAAACACCTTATCCGAGAGGAAAAGCGCGGTATAGTTGGAAAGCCCCACAAATTCGGGAGCCTGCGCCATATTGAAATCTGTAAATCCCATAGGCAGAGACATAATAACGGGAATTATGGTAAATACGGTGAAAAACAGCATAAAAGGAGCAAGCATGGCATAGCAGGCTTTGTTTTTCTTCACGGACTGCCACAGCTCTGCCTGTTTTTCTTTTTTTGTACGTTTGCCGATTTCTTCGGCTGTAAGATGTGCCATAGTTTCTCCTTTCTTTATGAGTTATTTATTTTTTTTTGTAGGGACACGGCGAGCCGTGTCCGATAGCAAATCACCGTTTGAACAGAGAATATTTGTTTTTAATTCTCATATTTTTCAAGAGTCTTTCGTTTTCGTTCAATTTCATCATTTATATCACGATTGTACCAAATCAGCGTATCACGGGGATTTTCCCTTTCGTTTACCGTTTCTCTGAAAGCGTTCATAATATTTCGAGTAACGGCATAAGAGGAGGGAATAACAGGGATTTCCACAAGCTCCGCCTGCTGAGCATAGAGCCGTCGCAGTTCCTCCGCAGACCATGAAAGCTGAGAAAGCGCCTGAGTATTGGCAGTATCGAATCTGCCGAGAGTTCCAAGAAGTCCCTCTGTACGTGCGGCATATTCCGCCTGAGTTTCGGCAGATGTAAACCATTTTATAAACTGCCATGCATTTTCTGCATTTTCCACCTGCTTGAAGATTACAGCACCTGAGCCACTGGAGTTTGCGGCGTGGGATATAGTACCGTCAGCCTGTTCTGTTCCGGGGACGGGGCAGAAATCCCATAATCCCGTTATTTCCGGAGCCGCCGCAGAAAGCTGATTCGCAAAGGTATAATTTTGTATAACTATTGGGTATTCGCCTGTTCTGAATCGGCTGAAAGCGTTGTAATTCTGGTCGAAGCTGTATTGAGTATAAAAATCCGTCCATTCCTCAAAAGCCTGAACAGCTTCGATAGAATCAAAGGTGGATTCCGTCAAATCCTCGTTGTAGTAGTTCTGCCCTTTCTGGAGCAGGAGCATTGCAAAGGTATGTCCCGATTCCGTCGCAGGAGATATATTTGCAGGCGGCAGAACAAGTCCCACATTCATATAATTCCGCTGAATTGCAGGGAGCATATCAACAAGCTCCGTCCACGTTTCAGGGGGAGATGTAAAGCCAAGTTCTGTCAGAACATCGGTTCTGTAGAACATCATAGGAAAGCTCTGACTGACAGGGAGACCATAAGTTCCGCCATTGTACTGATATGGGGTAAGCGCATTTTTCTGGAATTGAGTTACAGTTGAGTTGAATTCGGGAAACTGTGATATATCCACAAGCATATCACGGGCGGCAAGATTTACAGGGAATTCACCGCCGAGGAAAAGCGCCGCGTCAGGACCTTTTCCAGCAAGAGAGGCCTCCACAATGCCTCCTGTCACAAGATTTATAGATATGGGGATATTGTATTCGGGGATAAATTCATTTTCTGTCATTTCCTTGATAATCTGAGCTTGATCCCGTCCCAAAGCAACCCAGACCTCCACAGCTTCTTCCCCTGTTACATCGGAAAGTGTTGTATAATCCTCAAAGAATGAGCCGAAAAAGCTTTTCAGACCGAAGCCAATGGCTTTACCCAGCTTTTCCTTACAGCTTGTAAATTTGGCGCTTTCCGAAGCCAGCTCAATATAATCAACTTCAAGGGGCTGGTCGCGGTATTCCAGAATCCACGCAGAAATTGAAGCAGTATTATTTTTTATCTGATTGAGATATGTGGGGATTTTCAGCGGTTTATCAACGCATTTGTCAAGAATTACCGTCATATTTTCAAGAGCCGCCGCCTCTGAGCCGGATGAGCCTGTAATAGCTTCAATTTCCTGCTGAGTACTTTTCAGCTCTGCGGAAAGACGGGCAAACCCCTCGGTAAGACCTTCAATTTTTTCGTGAACGTAATAATCGGTGTATTTATCAGGGGAGGGACCTGTTATCATCAGAATCTGACGGTAATAGCCGTTAAGCTCCGCAACAGCGTCATCAAGTCGGCGGAGAGAGTTTCCGATTTCGCCGGGAACACATTCCATTGTTATAGTGTGAGCCTGTCCGCCCTCCAGATACACATAAATATCATCGCCTGTTTCAGTTTGTGGAGTTATTCTGTTCCAGTGGTTATCATAGGGGAACTGCACGCAGTCAAGTTCACGGCAAGGCACTTTTCCGTCGATATATATACGGCGATTTGAGGCAAGACCTCTCATGGTATCCTGCTTTGCTTTTATGCCGAGTCTGAACCAGCCGCCATTTCCCGTTTCAGCCGCTGGAATTTCCCATGTAACCGTCTGCAGAGCCTTTTTCCAGCTGTCAGCGCCGAGAGTGTTGTATACCACTTTTACAGGGTCAGAGGGAGATGTAAGATAGCTCGAATTATCAGCAGAGGGGCAGAGTGACGCGTCCGATTTATACACTGCATTTTCCGCTTCTATGCGGATAACGCGAGCCTCGCCGCCGTCGGATATATCAGCTGAACCGCGGTATTCCGCGTAATTCTGGAGTTTTTCGGGAGTGAAGAATTTCAGATATTCTATGGCAAACTGCGCCCGTTCAGATGTAAAGCTGATTTCATGAGTTCCCTTTTCCAGATAGAACAAAAGGGGCGTATTGAAAAGACCGTCGCTGTCGCCGATAACGGTTTCAAGCCACATACCCTGCTGAATCTGAGAGGGGCGAATCTGATTTCCCCTTGAATCTATGTAAATGTCGTGTTCATTTACCCATGTTTTATTAAGTGTAATTCTGGAAGCTGTATCAAAGGGCGTTTCACCGTCGATTTTCATTGATAGTTCAATTCGGCTGCTGTTGGATTCTATGGAAAAATAGCCGATTCCAAGGGCATATACACCCGATTCTGCAACAGTTATATCATAGGAGAGTACACCCTCGGCGCTTTCCCAGATTAAGACATTGTCGCGGATATTTCCCTCTGAGCCGTAGCTTCCCGTGGAAAAAGTGCCGTTTTCAGCATGGGAGAAGTCCGTACCTCTGAGGAAAATTTCAGAATCGGGGCGATTTTCTGCCGAATACATATCATAGTATTGGCTATACGAGGGAGTGTCTGAATTTTCTGCTGAAATCGGGTAATATGAATCGGAATAATTGCTGTTAAAATCCGAAAAAGAGTGGAGTTCTGCATAAGCGGTTGAGTTGTTAAAAAGAGAGAGAGGCGCAATACAGGCAATAATTGCTGATATAACACGTTTCATGGAATTTTTTCTGTACATAAGCTCACTCCTTTTTCAGCGGATTTCATGGCAAAACTGCATAATTGTACACAATATATTATAGCAAAAATTCAGCTTTTTGTCAAGTTAGATGTTAGAGATAAGAGGTAAGAAGTCAGATGTCACCCAATTCCCAGAAATCCCATATAATAATCAGAAAGAAATTTTTCTTTTGGGAACCTCTAATACCTCGTGTTCCGGTTTTCAGAGAATCCCATTTAAGGAGTTTATTATGACAAAAAATTTACTTATTGCAGGGGGAGACCTGCGGCAGATATATTGCGCACAGCGGCTGACGGAGAATTTCAATGTCTTTTACACCGGCTTTGATGAAAAGTATTTCAGTGATAATTCCACTGTTATGCCCGTATCGGCAATGAGAGGAAAGGCTGATTACGCTGTCCTCCCCATACTGCCTCCCGATGAATCAGGGGAGATTTCAACACCGCTGTTTTCGCAGACGGTCAATGCAAGGGATATAGCGCCTTTGATGTCGGAAAATGCAGTTATATTCACAGGCATGAACAGCGGAAAGGTATCAGAATTTTTTCCGTCCCACGAGGTAATTGCCTATATGGAAAGCGAGGAGCTTGCCCTGCGTAATGCCATACCAACCGCCGAGGGCGCTGTAATGCTGGGACTTGAAAATCTGCCTGTAACTCTTAACGGAACGTCGGTTCTCATTGTGGGATTGGGCAGAATCGGCACAGCACTTGCGCACATTCTCAAAGGCTTTGGTGCGGATATTACTGTGGCAGTACGCAACGGCAGAGGCGCGGCAAAGGCTGAAATGCTTGGTATAAAATCGATATGCACAAAGGACATTGAGGGTAAATACCGCCTTGTATACAACACTGTTCCGAATCTGGTTTTCACCGAGAAGATTTTATCGGAATTTCCCGAAGATACGCTGTTTATAGAGCTTGCTTCCCGTCCATTCGGCATTGATATGGAATCTGCGGCAAAAATCGGCAGGCAGGTTATAATGGCAAGCGGTCTGCCTGGAAAAACGGCTCCGGTTACGGCAGGCAGAGCAGTAGGCGAAGTAATAGTAAGAACGATTGATGAGAGGAGATAATATATGAGTGAAGAATTCAAGGGATTACGTATCGGCTATGCCATGACAGGCTCATTCTGTTCATTTGAACGCTGTTTCAGACAGGCAGAAATACTTGCAGAGCGAGGGTCGGAGCTTGTACCTATCATATCTGAAAATGTGGCTGAGTTTTCAACACGTTTCGGCTCAAATGTTGAAAACTCGGAGAGATTAAAGAAAATATGCGGCAAATCTCCTATATCGTCGATTACAGAGGCGGAGCCAATCGGACCTAAGAATATGACTGATATACTTGTAGTAGCGCCATGTACATCTAACACAGCGGCAAAGCTTGCGAACGGCATTACGGATACAGCTGTGACAATGGCGGTAAAATCCCACCTGCGAAGCGGAAAGCCTGTAATTCTTGCAATAGCGTCCAACGATTCACTGCTTGCATCAGCAAAGAATATTGGTGAGCTTTTCAACAGGAAGAATTACTATTTTGTGCCGATGTTACAGGATGATATTATAAAAAAACCAGCCTCATTAGTGGCGCGATTTGAGCTGATTCCCGAAGCAGTTTCAGCGGCATTGCAAGGAATACAGTTAAGACCGATAATTTTCAGCAGTTAATTAACTATATAACCGTAATTTTGTATAGGCGCTGTAAAAAAAGTCTCTCATGGTAAAAAATAGGCACATCAAAACTACGCAATTTCGCAGTTTTTGATGTGCCATTTTTAAATTTTTAGTACTTTTTAGGAGTTTTTTTACAGCCCCTACGAATTGGCTGTTCTACGTTATACGATGTAAGCATCGCCCCTTACAGAACAAAAATAAAAAATTTGATTTGCGTGAAATTCTTTCATTAAGCCTTGACATTTCTTGAAATATGTGATAGAATGAAACATATTATAAGAATTGAGGTGGAAAGATGCGTAAAATTTCCTGCTAATAATTAATCGGGCAAACAACATATAAACAATGACGGCAATACCGTCTGTTTTGTTGTGCCCTGCAGGAAATATTACGGTCTTTTCATATAATACAGTCATTACTTGGGACAGCCATATTCTGCTGTCTTTGGGTACTTCCGACGTATAAATTATGAGCCGCAGTATATCCTGCGGCTATTTTTATATTATCGGAGGTATTGTATTATGTCTGTAATAAGTGTAGAAAATCTCACTTTCGGCTATGACGGAAGTGCTGATAATATCTTTGAAAATGTAAGTTTCCGTATTGACACGGACTGGAAACTTGGATTCACAGGGCGAAACGGCAGAGGAAAAACTACCTTTATGAAGCTTCTTATGGGGGAACAGGAATACAGCGGAAAAATTATTTCAAGCGTGGATTTCGAATATTTCCCCTTTCATGTTGCCGATGAAAATTCCCTTGTTGTATTTCTTGCGGAAGAAATATGCCCAAACGCTGAAAACTGGGAACTTGTAAGGGAGCTTTCTCTCCTCGAAGTAAGCGATGATGTGCTATATCGCCCATTTATAACACTTTCGGGAGGCGAAAGAACAAAGGTGATGCTTGCTATGCTGTTTCTCCGTGAAAACTGCTTTTTACTGATAGACGAGCCTACAAATCATCTTGACCGAAAAGGCAGAGAAATCGTAAGCCGCTATCTGAAGCGGAAAAAAGGATTTATACTTATATCCCATGACCGCGCTGTACTTGATGAATGTATAGACCATGTGCTTTCAATCAACAGGACTAATATTGAAATCGAACAGGGGAATTATTCCTCGTGGGAGAGAAATAAAGCGGCAAGGGACAACTTTGAAGCCGTTCAGAATGACAGGCTGAAAAAGGAAATAAAAAACCTTGAAGCCGCTGCACGCCGCGCCGCTGAACACTCCGACCGCATTGAAAGTACAAAAATTGGATTTGACCCGACAAAAACTGAAAAATCCATATCAAGACGCTGTTCTGTTGCGAGAAAATCAAAAAAACTTATGAATCGCTCAAAGTCTATGGAAAACAGAATCGAAGCGGATATTGAGAAAAAATCAGGACTTTTGAAAAATATTGAGAAAACGGCTGTGTTGAAACTGCCTGTAATGAAATTCCACAGTACAAGGCTGTTGAGTGTTAGAAACTTATCTGTCAGTTATGATGAAAATGTGATTTGTAATAATGTTTCCTTTGACATAAGCGAGGGAGAAATTCTTGCACTTTCGGGGAAAAACGGATGCGGAAAAACAAGTATAATCAAGCTTATCTGCGGCGAGAATGTCTCTCACACAGGCGAGATAACGATGAACCGTCAGCTGAAAATATCGCGTATTTCACAGGATTTTTCACATCTTTCAGGAAATCTCTCCGACTATGCGACAGCTAACGGATTCGATGAAAGCCTGTTTAAAGCCATTCTCCGCAAACTTGATTTTTCAAGGGAGCAGTTTGAAAAAGATATTGCTGATTTCAGCGATGGGCAAAAGAAAAAAGTTTTGATTGCCGCAAGTCTTTGTACCCCTGCTCATCTGTACATCTGGGACGAACCGCTGAATTATCTTGATGTATATTCACGAAAACAGCTTGAAGAATTGATAATCAGCTGTAAACCCTCTATGCTTATCGTTGAACACGACAGGACTTTTTGTGAGGCGGTAAACGCGCGGTATCATGAAATTTATACTAATCCCTAAAATGTTAGTAGACAAAGATGATGAGCAAAAATGCAGTATGTCAAGGCGGACGACGAAAGCATACTGTCGTATGGTGAGGAAGTCCAACGATGACATACGGCATTTTTGCCATTAGATTTGTCTACTGTTGTTTCAGGGATTAGTATTAGGCAACATCACACAGAGCTTGTGCGGTGTTCAGTCTTTCGAAAAAGCTACAATAAGATAATTTTTAAGGGGGACGCTCTCTCTTGCAGAGCGTCCCCTCAGTCTGTAGAAAAAGTCGTTATTTTCAATGCGATTTCGGAAACAAAATTCAAAATTTCTCTTTTTCTCTTGCAAAATCCGTTGTAATATGGTAAAATAAGTTATACCGCATATGTGGTTTGATTATTCCAAAATCATGTAAGGAAGTGTCAGATATGTCTGTAAATTATGATGTAATTATAGCAGGCTGCGGAGTTGCGGGACTTTACGCCGCATTGAATCTTCCGCAGAATCTTAATATCCTGATTTTGTGCAAAAAGGATTTGTCACTTTGCAATTCCATGCTTGCACAGGGCGGAATCGCAGGTGTTTACAACTCTAAAACCGATAATATCCAGTATCACCAGAACGATACTCTCGTTGCAGGAAGCTTCAAGAATAACGTGGATGCAGTTCATACTCTTGTCAGCGAAGCCGCACAGGATATTGAACGTATCATTGAGCTTGGTGTAAACTTTGATAAAAACCCTGACGGTACATATCACCGTACCCTTGAAGGAGGTCACAGCCACCACCGCATTTTCCATAAGGCAGATTCTACAGGCAAGGAGATAACTACAGCACTTCTTGAAAATGTCTGCAAATTGCCTAATGTTACAATTCTGGAAAATACGATTATGTGCGAAACAAGGCGGACTTATACAGGCTATTCCGCACTTCTCAAAGATATAAATGATAATTATTCTACGGTAAATTGCCACTTTATGATACTTGCAACAGGCGGTATCGGACGAGTTTACCAGTTCACCACAAATTCTGCCATTGCAACAGGCGACGGCATAACTTTTGCCTATGAAATGGGCGCAAAGATAAAGAATCTCAGTTATGTGCAGTTCCACCCCACAGCGTTCAACAACCGCGCAACCCGTGAATGCTTCCTTATTTCTGAGGCTGTACGCGGCGAGGGCGCATATCTGCTCAACTGTCATAAAGAGCGTTTTATGCATAATTATGATGAACGTCTGGAGCTTGCACCTCGTGACGTTGTATCTCATTCCATAATCCTTGAATCAAGAAAACAGAACTCAACTGATTTCTACCTTGATATAAGCTACAAGGACAGCGAATTCCTGAAAAAACGTTTTCCAATGATATATAAGAATCTCATGGAACAGGGATATGACCTTACAAAAGAGCCTGTGCCGATATTCCCATGCCAGCATTATCTTATGGGCGGAATTGACGTTGACAGCAACTCAGAGACTACTCTGCCCAATCTCTATGCATGCGGAGAGTGCTCACATACAGGCGTTCACGGCAGTAACCGACTTGCAAGCAACTCCCTCCTTGAAGCTCTTGTATTTTCACGCAGAGCCGCAGAACATATCGTTTCCAAGCTTGAAACAGTTTCCGAAAGCTTTGAGGAAGTGCAGTTTGATGCACATATCGGCAATCCTCATATTCCTGCCGGCATACGCACAGAAACAAGAAAAATCATGCAGAACAGTTATTTTGTAATTCCCGACAAGGAAGCCGCCGCAGAGGGAATAAAGCGCGTGGAGGCTATCCGCAATGACCTTTTAAGCGGAAAATACGTGGTTGACGCTGACTATGTCCTTGCAAAGTCAATTGTTACAGTTGCGTATATTATTCTGAACGAGGTTATACAGTAAAGGAGAAATATTATGAAGCTTTTACAATGCTATATTGACAATATAATTACTAATGCCCTTATGGAGGATATAAATTATATCGACGCCGCAGCGGACAACCTTATTCCTCCCGAGCATGAAAGCTCCGCGTATTACGTAGCAAAGGACAGTGGAGTTGTCTGCGGAATTGAAATAGCAAAACGAGTTTTCGAGCTTGCAGGGGAGAATGTGACTTTTAAAATCCTTATCCCCGACGGCACAAAGGTAAACAAGGGCGATATTATTGCTGAATTGGAGGGAAGCACTATCACAATGCTCAAAGGCGAGAGAACTGCTCTCAATATCTTACAGCATATGTCAGGAATCGCTACAGCTACAAATAAATGTGTTGAACTTGTAGCAGGCACAAATGCGGCTGTTACCGATACAAGAAAAACACTTCCCGGACTTCGTGCATTGCAGAAATATGCTGTAACAGTAGGCGGCGGCAAGAATCACCGCTATAATCTTTCAGATGCGGCAATGCTGAAAGACAACCATATCGACGCATACGGCGGAATCACAGCGGCAGTGACAGCACTTCGTGAAAAAATCGGACATACGGTAAAAATTGAGGTTGAAGTCCGTACTCTTGACGAATTGAGAGAGGCTCTTGACAACAAGGTTGAGATTATTATGCTGGATAATATGTCCTGCGATGAAATGAAACAGGCTGTTGAAATTACAAACGGCAGAGCACTTCTTGAAGCGTCGGGCAATGTAACCGCTGAAAATATCCGTTCCGTAGCTGAAACGGGAGTTAATATAATCTCTCTCGGTGCGCTGACACACTCCGTTAAATGCTTTGATATTTCAATGAAAATCAAGAAGAAATAAGCATAGCTTCCTGCTTTCAGCACATACTATGTTTCAAAAGGAGATGATATCTTGTTAAAAATATTTTTCGGCAGTCATCCCGATGAAATCTACAATACTGAAACGTACTATTCACACCAATATGATAAAAATTGGGTTATGGATCCATTTGCTAAAAAAATAATAGCAGACATCGACGACTCAACAGTAATAGCTCCCGATGTTATAAAAAATGACATTTTTGGTTTGTTTAACTCAAATAATTTATCGGCTGGTGTAAAAACCCTTTTACTCATTTACAATAAGCCTAATCTGATATGCAATATATCAAATTGTGGCGATAACTGTGCAAAATATCTTCTTGAAATAGCTAAAGAAAGAGATATCAAAGTATGTCTGCATCATCTTATGGATTTTGGCAAGGATTTTTCATTTAAGATAATCAACGACAATCGAAGAAAAATTATATCTGACCCTATGGAATACCTCTCCCTTGCCAATCAATATTTAAGAGGTAATACAAATGAAGGGTAAAATTAAAATATCAGTTAAAGATAAATTTATTTCATTCAATTTCACTCTCGAAAGGAATGTGACCATTTTAACTGGTGACAGCGGAACGGGAAAAAGTACGCTTATAAAAATGATTCAAAACTTTTCTAAATATGGAAAATCAAGTGGTGTTACCTTAAAATGTGATAAATCTTGTATTGTTTTAGAAGATAGTAAATACTGGGAAATGGAACTTGAAGACACTCATGAAAGCGTTGTTTTTGTTGAGGAAAGCACACCGTTTCTCACTTCTTATGATTTTGCCAGAATGATAAAAAATTCTGATAACTATTACGTACTCATAACAAGAGAGCCTTTGCCGCAGATTCCATACAGCATTGACTCAATTAAGCAAATCCGAAAAAACGGAAAAAAATCAACCTTTGAAAGCATATATAAGAATATCTCCGTAAAGGATATATCAGATTTCCCGTATGAACTGGCAATTATTGAGGACAGCAAAACAGGTTTTCAGTTTTACACCAAGGCAAGTGAGGGGACTGATACGGAATGTATCAGCTCCAATGGAAAAAGCGGAATTGTAGAATTGCTCAAAAAAAACAAGAATAAAAAGATTCTTATAATAGCTGATTCAGCTGCATTTGGTTCGGAAATAAGAGAGCTTGTGTACTTCAAGGAAAAATCACAGAATAAAACAGATTTCTTTCTGCCTGAAAGCTTTGAATGGCTTATTCTTCGTTCTGATATTTTCAGTGGCAGTACAGATATACAGGAAATTTTAACTAATCCCGTGGATTATATTGAATGTCAGAAATATTTCAGCTGGGAGCAGTATTTCACTATGCTGTTGGTAAATTCTACCAAAGGTAAAGCCAATCTTGAATATCCTAAAAATAAAAGTCAGCTTCCTTCGGGATATTTAAAAGAAAGCAATATTGATAAAATATTAAATGCAATGAAAATCAAGAAAAAATAAGCCGTTAGCCTTTAGCTTATACCAATCCCTGAAACAACAGTAGACAAATCTAATGGCATAAATGCTGTATGTCGTCGTTGGACTTCCTCACCATACGACAGTATGCTTTCGTCGTCCGCCTTGACATACATCATTTCTGCTCATCATCTTTGTCTACTAACATTTTAGGGATTGGTATTACTTTGACGGTACGCAATTTTATAAAACGAAAGGACGTTCCATAGCGGAGCGTCCTTTTGTAATATATCCACAAAATAACGTATGTATTTTTGTACATTCCTACAAATATCAAAAAACCTATTGACATTCGTTGAATTTTGGTCTACAATAATAGTAGAATCATTTTCAACACATTAAAGGAGGCTGACGGTCAATGAAAAAGCTTATAAATGATTACAAGGCAAGCTGCGAAATGGCTAAAGTACGTATATGTGAACTGATTTCACAGCGCAGACATTTGAGAAATAAAGGCGATATAAAGGCAATTGAGCAGTTGGACCTCAACAGGCGTATACAGGTGTTGTATGCAGAATACAGCGATATGGCTGAAATCATTGCAAATCTTGAAAGCAGAAACCTCAGCCGCAGCATAGGAGGGGAGCTGATATGATTGCCAATGAGAAACTGTTATTATGATACTGCAACAGGCAAAGAGGATCAATATATACGACATCTGTTGAACGGAAGTCAACATGACGGTAAAGCGAAAATCCTGTTAAATATTATAAAAAATGATTTGACAGCGAGACAAAATGAAATATTTGTGCTATACTATTTTAAAAGCCTTTCTATGCCTGAGATTGCCAAGATTTGTAATGTTTCTAACCAAGCAGTTTCCGCAATTATTTCAAGGGCGAGAAAAAGGATTTTCCGATATATGAAATATTACTTTCAATAAAAGAAATCTCTGAAGGAGTTTTTATGAATACACCGATTTATGATTTTCTGAAAAAATATGGAGATTCCCACACAATGCGCGGTCATATGCCCGGGCATCATGGGAAAAATATTACGGATAATGACGATTTATCGGCGATGTACCGCCTTGATATAACAGAAATAAACGGCGCGGACAGCCTTTTTGAAGCTGACGGAATTATACAAGAAAGCGAAAATAACACTGCAAAGCTTTATGGCTCTGACGCGTGTCTTTTTTCCGCAGGAGGCTCAACAGCCTGCATACAGGCAATGCTTGGAGCTATGAAGCTTGAAAAACGCCGTATTATAGCCGTCCGCAACGTTCACCGAGGATTTCTCAATGCCTGTGTGCTTCTTGGTCTTGACGTTGAATGGATAATGCCCGACTATACAAGCGGCATACTCTCGGGAGTAATAAATTCCGAGGATGTTGAAGCGGCTCTTGCAAAATTTCCCCATAGCTGTCTTTATGTCACATCTCCCGATTATACGGGGAGAATTGCCGATATAGCAAGCCTTGCCGCACTTTGTCACAAGTATGATTCACTGCTGATTGTTGACAACGCACACGGGGCGCATCTGAGATTTCTTCCCCGAAGTCTCCACCCGATTTCTCTCGGAGCAGATATGTGTTGTGATTCCGCACATAAAATGCTGCCTGCACTTACAGGGGCGGCGATGCTTCACGTAAAGGACAAGAAATACAAGCCCATTCTGAAACAGACTATGAGCATGTTTACCTCCACAAGTCCCTCTTATCTCATTATGATGTCGCTGGATTTGTGCAATAAGTACATAAATGAGCGCATACGGCGCGATATCGCGGCAAATCTCATACATATCCACAACTTCCGCGTGAATTTCGCGGACAGGCTGAAATTTGCCGAAAGTGAGCCGTTTCACATTACGATTAAAGCGGCTGAAAGCGGCTATAACGGCAATGAGCTTGCGGAAATGCTCCGAAGAAACGGCGCAGAATGTGAATATTCCGATAGAGATACGGTTATTCTGCTCATGTCACCTGCCAATAAAGCTGAGGATTACAAAAAGCTGACAAATGCTCTTGAAAATGCCCTTGATTCGCTGAGTAAGGCAGATTTAAAGCCTATGTATATTCCCCCTATACTGCCTGAAAAAGCTATGTCTATACGCAATGCCGCCTTTTCACCCTGCGAGGAAATCCCTGTGGACGAGGCTGAGGGAAGAATCTGCGCCGCAGTAAAGGTTCCCTGTCCTCCTGCTGTGCCTATTGCCGCCAGCGGAGAAATAATTGACAGGAATTGCATAAAAATTTTCAAAAGCTATAGCATTTCAAGCGTAATTGTGGTAAAATAGATATTGAGCCGTTAGCTTTCAGCCATTAGCCTTTAGCGGTCGGCTTGCAGTAATTCTGTTATGAAACGGCTAATAGCTTATTAGAAGGAAAAATATATGAAAAAAATTTACGGTAATGAGTACCTCATCGGTACATTAAATAATATGCGGAAAAATAACCGCCTTGCGCAATCGGTTATTTTCTACGGCGAAAAAGGCTGCGGTAAAAAGCTTTTTGCCAATTATTACACATCTCTGCTTCTCTGTGAAGCTCCCGACGGTGACGTTCCCTGCGGAAAATGTCCTGCCTGCAAGACGGTGAATTCCCACTCCAACCCCGATGTGATATATGTTCCAACCGAGGGCAAACTGGAAGGCTACACTGTCAAAACTGCAAGAGCGGTCAGCAATGATGTGTGTATCAAGCCAAACAATAACACGGGAAGAAAGATTTATATTTTCCGCGACTGCCATAACATGACAGTACAGGCTCAGAATGCCCTGTTGAAGCTTATCGAAGAACCGCCCGAGTATGCCTGTTTTATATTCACAGCAGAGGCAAAAAGCGAGTTTCTCCCCACTATAATTTCACGGTGCGTATGCTTTGGAGTATCCCTTTGTACTGAAGAGGAATCGAAAGCCGCTCTCCTTGAAAGCAGATTTTCTCACGATGAAGTCACCGAAGCTGTCAGCCGCTTTCATGGGAATATAGGTAAATGTACAAATTATATTGTCAATGAGAATCTGCGCGGTCAGGTGGATTTGACAAATCGCATTGCAAATAGTATAATAAGAAAGGACGAGTATGAGCTCAACGCCGCTTTCTTCTCTGTGGGGAATAACAGAAATGATATTCTTGAAATTCTCTCCATGATAGACAAGCTTGCAAGAGATGCCGCTGTCCTCAGCCGTGACAGCTCTGCAAGAATTATAGGCTGTTTCAGAGAAGCCGCAGAGACCCTTTCACGTATGCTGACAGTATATCAGGCAATGAATATCCATAATGCCATTGAGCGCGGCTGTCGTGCCATTGACGCTAATGTCAACGGAGCTTTTGTTCTTGCAGGCGTATGCGCTGAAATTATGGAAATAATTGCATAATTCAAGCAAATAAACAATGAGGTAATATATTATGAAAGAAATAGTAGGTATTCGCTTTAAAAAGGTGGGAAAGATTTATTATTTTTCACCTAACGATATAAAATTTGAGGTAGGAGAATTTGCAATCGTGGAAACTGTCCGCGGTATAGAGTGCGGAGAGGTTGTCCTTGAAAACCGCGAAATTGCTGACAATGCAATATCATCTCCCCTTAAACCAATTATCCGTAAGGCTGACAAAAACGACCTTAAAACAGTTGAGAAAAACAAAATCAGAGAGCAGGAGGCTTTCAAAATCTGCGTTGAAAAAATCAAGGCAAGAGGATTGAAAATGAATCTTGTGGAAGCTGAATGTACTTTTGACAATAATAAACTCCTGTTTTATTTTACAGCGGAAAATCGTATTGACTTCCGCGAACTTGTAAAGGACCTTGCCGCTGTATTCCGTACACGTATTGAGCTGAGACAAATCGGTGTGCGCGATGAAGCGAAAGTTCTGGGCGGTCTTGGCATATGCGGACGTGAATTCTGCTGTAAGGCTCATATGGGGGATTTCAACCCCGTGTCAATCAAAATGGCTAAAGAGCAGGGACTTTCTCTCAATCCCACAAAGATTTCAGGAACCTGCGGCAGACTTATGTGCTGTCTTAAAAATGAACAGCCTGCATATGAGGCTCTGCTGAAAATCACTCCCAAGGTGGGCGCTGTTGTTGTAACTCCTGAGGGAGACAAGGGTAAGGTTGTTGACGCTAACCTTATAACAGGTAAGCTTCGCATAAAAACCGAAAAATCAGAAGTTCCTGTAACTCTTGACAGAAGCGAGGTAAAACTCCTTAAAGATGCTGAAATCAAGCTTGATAAGGAAGAACTCCGCGCTCTGAAAAATCTTGAGGATAAGTAATGCAGAAGATAAATTACGGCAGGCTTCTTGACGATAAGCTGGCGGAGCTGAAAAAATCGGGAGAAAAGCCCTCGCTGCTGCTTCATGCCTGCTGTGCGCCTTGCAGCAGTCATACTCTGCTGTATCTGTACGACTATTTTAATATAACTGTCTATTTCTGCAATCCCAATATTGCTCCCGAATCGGAGTACATATACCGCAAAAATGAGCTGAAAAGACTTGTTTCAGAACTGGGACTTGATGTGAAAATCATCGACGAGGACTATGATTCCGAACCGTTCTATGCTCTTGCAAAGGGGCTTGAACATCTTCCCGAAAGAAGCGAAAGATGTCAGAAATGCATTGAATATCGTCTGCGTAAAACAGGGGATATGGCGAAAAATCTTGGCTTTGACTACTTCACTACAACTCTGACAATAAGTCCTCACAAGGACTGCGCATTTATAAACGAATGTGGTGGCAGACTTGCCGAAGAACTGGGAATTTCCTATCTTTTCTCCGATTTCAAAAAGCATGAGGGCTATAAACATTCAATTGAACTTTCAAAAAAATATAATCTCTATCGGCAGGATTACTGCGGCTGTGTCTACAGCAGAAAGGCAAGGGAAAATGGCTAAGGAGCAGAAAACAAATGCCATGCGTTTTCTTGAAAAATGCAAAATAAGCTATACCGTGCAGACATACGAATGTGATGAATTTATCGACGGCATACATACCGCGGAAAAGCTTGGTCAGCCTGTTGAGGAAACTTTCAAAACTCTCGTTGCTCACGGAAAATCAGGGGCATATTACTGCTTTCAGCTTCCTGTGGCAAAGGAGCTTGACCTGAAAAAAGCCGCTAAAAGCGTTGGAGAAAAATCCGTGGAGCTTATAGCGGTTAAGGATATTACTAAAATTACGGGATATGTCCGCGGCGGCTGTACGCCTATCGGCATGAAAAAGCAGTTTATGACTGTTGTGCATAATTCTGCTGAAAATATGGAGCTTTTTTATATCAGCGGCGGAAAAATCGGCGTACAGATACGGCTTTCTCCCACTGAACTCGTTAAGGCAATTCGCGGCAAATTTGAGGATATTATTTTGTAATAGGTTTATTTATTAAAAATGGGATTCTAAAGGGTGAAACCCTTTAGCAGAGTCC
>CALGTV010000063.1 GCA_937902395.1 uncultured Ruminococcus sp. | reverse complement strand
GCCAGAGACGCTGTCTCTGGACTCTGCTAAAGGGCTTCGCCCTTTAGAATCCCACTCTTTGTGGTCTTTCGCGATTTTTCGACAGACTGAGGGCAAGCTACGCTCGCCCCTACAAAATCAATTGCAAATTACGCATTAGATATCAACCCATATCAAGACTTGCAATAACCTTTTTCAACGCATCGGCACTTGCACGAAGCTTGCCGATTTCAGGCTCTGTCATGTTGGGGTAAATCTTCTTGATTATTCCCCGTCCGCCTACTACAGCAGGCAGACTGAGGCAAACGTCGCTAATACCGTATTTGCCGTCCATAAGGAACGATACTGTGCGGATATTATTGGAATCGCGGAGAACATCGTCGCAAAGCTTATTTATCGTAAGAGCAATAGCATAGAATGTCGCTCCCTTGCGCTTGATAACCTCGCCCCCTGCTTTTCGCACTTCCTCAATAATTTCATCCTCATCAATTTCACGATGTTCCTGCTCTGCACAATATTCCTCCATAGAGCTTCCTGCAATGGTTGTGAGAGACCACGGAATCATGGAAGTATCGCCATGCTCGCCGAAAACATAAGCGTGAACACTGTTTGGGCTGATATCTAAATGGTCTGCAATGCTTGAACGAAGTCTTGAAGTATCAAGAGCAGTACCCGAACCGATAACCTGTTCCGGCTTCAAATCAGTGCATTTGAGTATAGCATAAGTAATAATGTCAACAGGATTGCTGACAACGATATATATAGCGTCAGGTGCGGCTTTTGCAACCTTAGGCATAACGTCCTTGATAATATTTACGTTGGCTTGTGCAAGGTCAATCCGTGTCTGCCCCGGCTTACGCGCAAGACCAAGAGTTACAACAACGACATCTGCACCTGCTGCATCATCATAAGTGCCGTCGAAAACCTCGATATTATGGCTGAATGATACTCCCTGACGAATGTCCATAGCCTCGCCCTTTGCCTTTTCCTTGTTTATATCTATAAGGACAATATCGGAGCAAGTGCCTGCAACTGCAAAAGTATATGCACAAGTTGCACCTACATTTCCTGCGCCGAGTACAGCAATTTTCTTTCCGCCTTTGATGTTAGCCATAAGAATCCCACCTTTTTAAGTTGTGTAATTATAATAATTTATAGTTATTCCTATAATTATCAATTTTATTATACCATATATTTATGAACATTTCAAGATAAAGTGACGGATTTTCCCTAATATTGTATAGATTCACAAACATTGACAATATTTTATCAATGTTTTTATTCCCGAAAACAAATCATCACAAAAAACATATTATATACCATAGCTGTATATTTCACATAATTCGAACAATAATACTGATAAGCTGAATTATAGATTCAGCTGCATACAATAAAAATCTGAATAAAACAGGAGCTGAATATATATGTCAGTAAAAAGAGGAGAAATTTATTATGCAGATTTAAGTCCCGTGGTGGGCTCAGAACAAGGCGGAATCAGACCTGTACTTATAGTTCAGAACGACATAGGCAACAGGCATAGCCCTACCGTTATTGCGGCAGCTATAACAAGCCGACAGGATAAAAACCGTCTGCCTACGCATATTGAAGTAAGAGCTGATAAATGCGGTCTTGCCCGTGACAGCATTGTACTTCTGGAGCAGATACGCACCATTGACAAAAAGCGTCTTGGTGACAAAATGGGGGAGCTTGACCTTAACTCCATGAACAAGGTTGATACAGCGCTTTCCATTAGTTTCGGATTGCAGATATAATTAATGGGCGGTCATTGACCGCCCGTTCGTCTGCATTTCCTCAGAAATTTCCGCCATTCCAGCCCCAGTCGGTTGTTGCGAAATACTTTACATATACCCTCGCAGGCTCAATTCCAAGCCTTGCATTGAGTATATTACATATCTCCCCTGTCAGCCTGTCAAATGCCGCAGGATTTGGACTTCCGAAAACGCTTACCTCAACCATTGCCGCAGGTGCGTCGTCGCCCTTGAAATAGAGAATCTGCTCAGGCTCAATGCCAACCATAAGCCAAGCCTCAGACTTTCCGGGAATTACGGAAATAGCCTTTCCCAAATCAGTTTTTAATGCTGTTTCAGCATCCTTTGATATCTCTGTGTTGGTTTTTACATTAATGTATGGCATAATCTTTTACTCCTTATAATAAATAAATTTTTCCGTCTATTTCATAAACCAGCAATGTCAGTGCATCTGTGTGATTTACAAAAATATATGAGTTTTCAGGTGTACTGTAGCAGGTATAACCGCCTATTTCTGTAACCTTTTTCGATGTTATTTTCCCCTCAAGTGAGCTGTCTACGGTATACAGCACTGATTCAGCTTGTATAAAATAAGATGTTGCATCCTCGTCTTTCTCTGTCAGGCAGTTTGAGATATTGATATAATCAATTTCAAATCCCTCACCCAACGCCTTTGTAAGTGCAGCATTTACACTTTCAAGATACTGATCAACACTGAGATATCCGCCTATATTGCACATATATTCAAGATATCCTGGATAATAAAGGCTCTTGATTTTTTCGTGGTCATTCTCGTTCAGTGCCTTAATATAGTCGTGGAGGATATACACCTCACGCAAGTCATTTTCCTCACCGCCGAAATAACGCTTATCAAATTCTACTGTGTACTTGATATTTTCGTCATTTTCAGGGAGAAGCTGATATATCGTTGAACCGTATGGCATTTCATCCTGCGAAATATCAGAATCACCTTTCACATCTCCTGTACCGACCATTTGATGCTCTTCTTTATGCTGACAGCCTGTCATTACAGAACAAAGGAGAATTGTTCCAAGTAATCCACATACTATCTTTTTCACAATATTCACTCCTTATCCGAATGTGTAATATTTTCCGTCCTTTTTAACGAATATAATATTCATATCATTGATTATCTTATGTTCTTCTCCGTCCTCTGCTTCTACGATAACAAAGAATGTAATGCACTCTAAGCCTTCTGAATCCTTTTCTACAATCGATTTATAATCAACATCCAGAATTTCCTTGTAATATTCAAAAAAGCTGTCAATTCGGCTCTCTTCTGTTTCACCCTCTGCAAGTGTCGGACGTTCAGCACGGATACGGGTAATTTTATATTCTCCGCTGAACTCCTGTTCTGTTTCAGATGCGTAAGTCAGCTCATCTACAAGCATATTTTTCAGATTTGCACACTGCATATCAAAAGAATTTTCAAGGGTATACTCATCGCTGCCCTCCATAGTACCGCTGTACTGCTCTTTGAGATAATCGCCGTAACGCTGAGCGTAGTCGGGATACAGAGAATTCTTGTAGCCCTCAAAATCGTTATTCTGGAGCGTTAAAAAATAACTTTCCAGAGCAAGCATAAGTTCAGTAGAAACAGCTTCCTCTTCGTAATAAAGCTTTATTCCGTTAGAGCTGAAACGGTATGTACCCAGTTCATATTCCTCACTGTTCTCATCAGGAGTTATAATTTCTCCCACCTCATTTTCACCTATATTTTCGATAATTTCTGTATTACCCGCCTTATCTTCTGATTTTTCCTTTTCGCAGGAAACACATCCGACAGCGAAAGCCGCCGCAAGAATAAATGCTGCAATTTTATTAAACTTCATAAAAACCTCCGAATTTTATTGTTACATTAATTATACTATAATTTTATTATAAATTCAAGTGCATATTATGTTTTTCTTGTGATATTTTTCAATAAAATAAAACGGAAATTATTATGTAAAAACCTCCGCATATTACAGCGGCGGTTGAGATTGTTGAAAAACTATAAATAAAATAGGATTCTAAAGGGTGAAACCCTTTAGCAGAGTCCAGAGACAGCGGCGGGGAGCCC
>CALGTV010000062.1 GCA_937902395.1 uncultured Ruminococcus sp. | reverse complement strand
ATACAGCATTTATGCCATTAGATTTGTCTACTGTTGTTTCAGGGATTGGTATTAAATATAACCTAGCCATCTTATGCATACATTCTATCATAATGCAGGTGTCGTCAAATAAATAGACGCTCTTAGAAGAAATAATAGTCGATCGGAATGGTACTGCTGCGTTATAAAAAATATTGACAAGTAATAATTTATATGATATGATTATTATTAATATTAATAATACATATGTAACTTTTTGTAAATTTCAAGTGTGTTATATATATTGAAAGTTGGTTCACGAAAAATATGAAGGTGGAATTAATATGAAAAAGAAAACCAAGTTCATAATCGGCACAATTGCCGTATTAGGAATTGCCGCAGCAATCATTATTCCCAAACATCTGCTGTATTATCTTGATTACGAAATACGAGACGATTATGCAGTAGTTACAGACTGCAAAGATAATGTAAAAAAAGTTGATATTCCCGAGGAAATCGAGGGTTATCCTGTTGTGAAAATAGGTGCATATGCTTTTGAAGATTGCAATGTAGAAGTAATAAATATTCCTGACAGTGTAAAAGAAATACTGACTTGTACGTTTTATAATTGTAAAAGACTAAGGGAAATTAATCTGCCAGAAAGTATCGAATATATAGGTTACGAAGCATTTGAAAATTGTTCATCCATTAAAGAAATTATAATTCCTGACAGTGCTGAGATTATAGAATTCAAAGCATTTGCAAATTGTACATCACTTAAAAAAGCTGTATTACCAGATAATGAAAATACAATTGTATTCGGAAATACTTTTCTAAACTGTACATCTCTATCAGAGATTATTATTTCAGACAAGATTTTTAATTTCAGTGCAGCTGATTTTAAAGGATGTGAAAATCTCAAAAGCTGGAACATAACAGATACAAATTCTCATTTTGTAAAATATAATGACGCTATTTATACTAAGGATTTTAAGAAACTTGTATTTTATCCTGCTACAGCTGGATTTTTAGATTTACACCCCGAAACTGAAATAATAGGGAAATGTGCGTTTTCTGCTAATAATAAACTTACTAATATAGTAATTCCTGAAAACATAAAGAAAATTGAATTTTCAGCTTTTTTTAATTCTCAAAATCTTAGAACAGTAAAATTTGAAAACGGTTTAACAGAAATAGAACCACAGGCTTTCACATACTGTCCTGATTTAAATGAAGTTATTTTACCGGACACACTTGAAACAATCGGCGAAGATGTATTTCTTGCATGTGATAATTTAAAGAAAATAACTATTCCTGCGTCAGTAAAGGAAATAGGAAAAGATGCTGTAGGTTACACAACAGTAATTGAAGATTATTTTGCCGGAGTGGATCATTGGCGAAACTTGGAAAATATGATAATTAAAGGCTACAAAAATACTGTTGCTGAAAAATATGCCAAGGAAAATGATATAGAATTTATTGCTTTAGATTAACAAAATACCGCACAGAAAAAATATATTTTTTCTGTGCAACCTTTTACGCCTTTGCGGTGTATTACTTATATAGGGAAATATTTCCTGTAAAAATGATATAAAATTGGTGGATAAAAATGTTTTTAAAAAAATGCAACCTTTACACCCGTTGCGGTGTATTACTTATGAAAGGGGAGGAAAACAATGACTGACGCTGAAATCAAACAGCTGTTTGAAAAGGCAGTAGAAGAATATTCGGATATGATAACAGGATTGTGTCTGGTTCGCCTCGGAAACCGACATGATGCCGAGGACTGTTATCAGAATGTATTCTTAAAGCTGTTCAAAAATAAAGAAATGCTGACAGAGGAGCCTGAATATCTCAAATCGTGGCTTATAAGAGTAGCCGTAAACGAGTGTAAAAACAGATTCCGTTTTCTCAGTCGTCATAAAACAGAGCCTCTTTCTTTCGCAGACGATTGCAGTATCGAAATGGAAGACAGAACAATTCTTGACACTGTTATGACATTGCCTGAGAAATACAGAGAGGTCATATATCTCTATTATTACGCGGGATACTCCGTAATTGAACTTGCATCAATTCTCAATAGTAAGGAGAATACAATTAAAAGTAGGCTAAAACGCGGAAGAGAAATGCTAAAAGAGCTATTGACCGACAAAAATAAGGAGGAGGTTTTGTCATGAAAAGACTTGAAAAAGCTTTTGACAGTATTAAAACACCTGACAGCTGGAAAGAAAATCTTTATAAGGCCGCTTATGCTGAATCAACAACGAAACAGAAAAAAATCTCTGTTAAAAGAGTAATATCTGTTTCATTCGCCGCTGCTGCCGCCTGTATGGCAAGCGCACTGACAGTCGGTGCAATCACAGGAACATTTAATATAGTTGAAATACTCCGCGGCAATTTCAGAGATGAAATATCAGCGGAAAAGTATCTGAAAGGACAGTATCAGGAACTTGATATTTCTTGCGAGAATGAAAACGTACTTTTTGAAGCTTTAGCATTTATGGGAGATGTAAATGAAACTTATACTTTAGTAACTGCCAGACCAAAGACAGATATGGAATTTGACAAAATGTCAATTGAAGTCAGCGTTCTTGAAAATACTATTACAAATCTTGATGAATATGCTACATTTACAATTAACAGTGCCGCTGAAACAGATGAAAATGGAAATCCGGTATACTTTTTCAATGTGCGCAATTTGCCATGCTGTGGACTTTATGAGGATAATTCAGAAAGTCTTATAATAAGAATAAGCGAGATAACATATATCAATAATGGGATGGAGATGAAAGAATTTGTAGATCTGAGTATGGAATATGTCCCTGATTTTACAAAAATTTCTCAGATAGAACATAGTATTTTTGAGGAAGTTGTGGATATAAACGGTGTTGAATGTCTGTTTGAGTATTCAAATATATCAGATTATACCGCAACAATTGACTTTTTATATGACATACCGGATACCCTTGAACTAAACGGGAAAACATATGTAGATTCAGAAAATATAAGCAACCTGATGATTCGACAGATTCTTAATCTTAAATCTGAAAATGCATATGAGCCAGTTGTAGAGGAATGTCCTGTTAAGCTTATTGTAGACGGGAAAATCAAGCAATTTATAGACTACAATGAGGAAACGATGCATTATCCTTATCAGAATGCAATGATGCTCTGTGGTGAAAATTATGATGAAGATTCGTCAACTTATTGTTGTCAGCTCAGTTTTAAACCTTTTAAATTAACTGAAGCCGAAAGCGTGGAATTTCAAATCGAAACAACAAATGGCGAAACTAAAGTGTTAAAAGTCAAATAAACGGCAAAATCCCACTTCGTTAATTCGAAGTGGGATTTTATGGATCTTCAAAATTCAAAAATTCATTCTGCTAAAGTACATATTTCATAGGAATATAACATGTATTATCTTCAACAAATCGCAGCTTTTTATAAAGAGGATACCCTTCCAGTGTCGCTTTAAGATTTATAATATCAAGATTAATTTCTTTAGAAAAACTTATAAGCATTTTCATAACCTTCATAGCAATTCCTCGTCTGCGGTATTCAGGAAGCGTATACACACTGAAAATTTCTCCTGTTTTACCTGTAATAAAACGAGGATTACATGGTTTCTCAATTATCAGCAGCAGTGCAGCTGAAATTATTTCATCATTCTCCATTGCACCGAAAGCATATAAATCTTTGTCGATGTGTTTTTCAAAATAACTGTAAAGATTTTTTCTATTTTTGAGAATTGTTCATCTGTTGTTTCTGTGAAATCTTCTTGAAGATATAAAAGTCTCATTTTTACAAGTGAATCAATTTCATTTTCCCCTAATCTGCGGAATTCCATAAAAATCTCCTTTCAAGTTATAATCTCAGAGTCAAAATACTTCTCCTGAAACTCTACCTGCTCCCGTATTTCTTCTTTTGTGAATGTCATGTTTTCAGGAGCTGCAACCCATTTTTCTTCTACATCGTTTTTGCGTCTAATTATGGCAATAATTCTGGCTTTAAATTCATTCACAGGGTAATCTACTCCAAGCAGATATACATCCTGTTCCTCACCGTCTGGAGCTATAATTCCCTCGACATAGCCGTAATTCACAGGATATAACATATCTTTATATTTCGGGTGGTAACTGCCGAGGGGACGGTCAATTTTTATTTTTATTGTGTCGCCGATTTTTACATTGATTTTTTGACATACCCCTTTAATCCACCCTGTAATGCCTTCGGAAAGTCTTTCATCGGCAGGCTTGCCGTTGTCAAACATAAGATTATGCTGTATCCAGTTAATCATGCAATGCTGTCCCATTTCGAAGCCATAGAAAACAGAAGATACTCCGCCGTCACCATTGTATACCCATTCGGGAAAGAAACAAAAGCAGTTTTTCAGCTGTATCAGCTTTTCAATTCGGGGAATTATGCACTCATTAAAATCTGCCATTTCATCATGTCTGCCATGAGCGATAATCAAGTTTGTTCCATTTTCGGAAATTCTGTCAAGTGCCTCATCATCAGGAACATAAAACGATGAAATCGGAATAGCACCATCAAAAAATCCGAAGTAATCCTCTAAAAGCTGCCAAGTGAAATATCCGCCGGAGGAAGCTCCCATAACGAATTTTTTGCCGATGTTTTTGCTGTGTTCGGAGCATACTTTGTCATATATCGTCTTAATTGGCGCAGAATGTTCCTTTGACCATGTGCCGAGAATTCTGCCATCCTCCAGTCGCTCCTCATTGGCAAGGGGAACGATTATATACGCTCCGCCCATTGCCTGCTGATATTTCGGCGAAGCGTACTGCTCAGCACCGCAGCACATAATACAACCCTCTTCCATAAGGGAATTGCTTGCACCGTGAAGCCACATAAGCACTGGATATTTTTTTGAGGGGTCAGCACCATGTTTCACAGGGTCAAAGACGTAATAGCGAATATCTCCCATTTCAGCGCATGGGTAAACATATCTGTCGAATAAATCAAAGTATATCTTGCTTTTATATGTATTTTCGTAGCTTATGAACTCTCCCTCTTTGAGATATTTCGCCCATTCGGGAACTGCATTTTTGTTCTGTTCAAGTTTTTGAAAATCAGGTAATGCCATAATTTTTTCCTCCGTTTTATTATTTTGTAATACGCACATAATATTTATACTCATCTTCGTGATGTATATACCCTTTATTATTGAGCATTACTTTCAAGGATGCAATATTATTTTTATCGCATCGAAGATATATTTCATCTTCGGGAATTGTTTTTCTTGCTTCTTCCAATGTGAGTTTTAACCCATTTGTTGCGTATCCCATGCCCCGATATTCGGGTGCGATATAGTAACCGATATGCCCTGAGCCATTCACCAGCGACTCACAAAGATAATGTCTTAAATGAAATGTCCCGACTATTTTCTCATCGCTCCAAAGGTAGAATACAGTCTGCGGCACATATCCTTCGGGGAGATGAATTCCCTTTGAGTGTTCTATCATCATATCAAGGGCAGCATTGAAATCTTGTCTGCTGATATCGTAATATTCATTGATAAAACTGTTTTCCTCAATGGGAATATTCCGCTGAAACTGCCATTCTTTTTCTATATCTTCATAATTTACTGGTTTCAGATACAACATAATTATTCACTCACCGTCCCATAACTCCAATCAATAATACCGCCGAACTCCTTAACAATAGTATATCCCATTTTTGCAAGCTGTGCAGATGCCAATTTGCTTCTTCTGCCGCTTCTGCAATAGACAAGTATCAGCTGATTTTTGTCTGTGAGAGTTTGCTCGGCTTTTTCATTAATTTCATAATCAGGTATGAGAATTGCACCGTCAATATGAGCTTCAGTGAATTCCTCAGCAGTACGTACATCGAGGATTATATAATTTTTTTCGCTGTCCATAAGGTTTCTGGCTTCTTCCTGAGAAATCTGCATATAACCATCTACAACGTTTGATGTACTTCCTTCGGTTGCATTTTCTATAGTTGTTGGCTGTTCGGTAACAGTGCTTATCTCTGTGGATTTGTTACAGTTTGTCATACTCAATGCTCCTATTGTTAAAATCAAACCTATAATAATTCGTTTCATATTTTTATCTCCCGTTCTTGATTATCTCATTTACATTATACCAAATTTTATTTGTAAGGTCAATATATTGGGATTATTCTATATAATTTGTCTGTAAATGCCTTTATTCCGGCATATTATTTCAATCCAAGACTATTATTTAAAATCAGCGTACTATAAAGAAACAGTACGTCCTGATTATCAAATTCCACAAAGCTGCCGATTGCGGCACTCTGCATATAACGTATATCCACAAGAGTAATTTTTGAATATTCTCCAACAAGCAGGGGGACAAGACTGCTTCCGAAAGAATCGCGAAAAACCACAAGCTCCCTGTCCGTTTTTGCATTGGGATTTTCAATAGTTATAAGCGGGTCTGCACCGCAGAGAAACATTTCATAAGGATCTCTGCCCTGAGCCTTTTCCATGTCATATATGCTTTTTTTAACGGGAAGTCCCGTGTTGTAGCTTGTTACAATACATTCGTTGAGGATTGAATTGTTGAGATAGTAAAGAGTATCAGGCTTTACAGGCAGTGCAAGCTGTCCGTAGTATACGCCATAAAATTCTTTTTCAAGTTTAATTGCAGCGTATTCAGCATCGGGATTCATGCCCATTGCCTTTCCGATTGCGGCGGCAACATCTGTTATATTTTCCTGCCGCCAGTGAGTATCAGTTCGGTAATAATCCTCAATTGAAAGCAGTGGGAATATATCAATATATTTCATATACTCCGTTTTATTTCGCATTTCAGATACAAGAATGTCATAATCAATGGCGAGCCTGCCGCTTTCTTGAGAAAGAAAATAATGCTTGTCTGGTACAATTGAAAAATACAGATTTGTTTCCGTATCTTTCAGGAAAGTATCGTAGATATACTGAAAACGTTCTGCGGCATGATTCAGCATTTCGTCGGAAAGCTCCTTTTCTGCCTTTGCAAGATATCCGTCCTGTACATACAGTTCATTTGTCTCGTATTGTCGGAATACGCCAAGCACTGATGCGGATTTTATACCTCTGAATATATTTCGCATTGGAAAATGGTCAAGGGCATAGGATTCAAAATCTGACATAAAGCGTCCCGAAAGGATTGTTTCAGCATTTGCTTCTGGAAATTTTGCAAGGACGCGGCGTTCACTTTCGGAAAAATCATTCTTACTGCCAAATATGCTCCACAGGGAAAATGCAGAGACAATTGTACCTGTCATAATGATTGAGGCAAGATTTTTAATATTGTATTTCATGCTGACACCTCCCTCAGAAACGGAAATAAAGGAATGGATTGAAAGAACCGTCTACAAGATATGCAGTTGCCGCAATAAGAAGAACTGAAATTACTACAGGTTGGAAAACTGCTGTAACTGCGGCAAAATTCTTTTCTGCCATTGTATAAAGCTTTTTCGGCAGGGGAGTAGAGCCTATAACAGCGATTACAAGAATAACAGCATAACTCCGCAGATAATAAGCCGTTTCAGCGGTAATAAGCGGAAGTCCAGCCATGCCGAACATGCCCTTTATGCAGTCGAAAGCAAGTTTGAAATTCGGAGCACCAAATATTACAAAGCTGACCATTACAGCAAGAAGTACGTAGCAATGTCCGATTTTTTTATATTTTGACAGGAATTTGTGCAGATACAGCTTTTCGATAATGAGGAAAAAAGCAAAATAAAGTCCCCATACAATGAAATTCCAATCCGCACCATGCCAGAAGCCTGTGAGCATCCATACAACGAAAATATTGCGGAACCATTTAAGCTTTGATACGCGGTTGCCGCCAAGTGGAATATACACATAATCGCGGAACCACGAACCGAGAGAAATATGCCACCTGCGCCAGAATTCAGTAACACTTGATGATATATAAGGATAGTTGAAATTATCCATAAAATCAAATCCAAGAATTTTGCCAAGACCTATAGCCATATCGCTGTATCCTGAAAAATCAAAATAAATCTGGAGTGAATAAGCGGCTGCATATATCCAGCAGAAAAGCACAGACTGCTGTTTTGATGCAAGAAAAAGTCCTGCAAGCTCACCAAGGATATTTGCAATAAAAATCTTTTTTGAAAGACCGCATATAAACCGTCTTACGCCCTCTGCTGCTTTGTCAACGGAGTGTGTACGCTCATCAAGCTGTTTTGCAACGTCGGAGTAACGGACAATAGGACCTGCTATCAGTTGTGGAAACATTGTAACATAAGCCGCAAGATTAATAAGATTATGCTGCGCAGGAACAGTTCCGCGATATACATCAACGGTATAGCTAAGAATCTGGAAAGTATAAAAGCTGATTCCGATAGGCAGTGCAAGTTTTAGCAATGGCACAGAAAGTCCTGTTGCGGCGTTGAAGTTGGAGATAAAGAAATCTGCATATTTGAAATAACCGAGCATACCGAGGCTTATTATACATGATGCAAGAAGTGTAAGCTTTGCGGCATTTTTTTTTCTGTTTTTTTCTATGAGCAGACCGCAAATGTATCCGCAGATTATGCTTATAATCATAAGAATAACATACTTCGGCTCACCCCACGCGTAGAATACAAGACTCGTAAGAAGCAGTACTGTATTTTTCAGCATTTTGGGAACGGTAAAATATAATATCAGTACAATGGGAAAGAAATAGTACAAGAATGTTATACTTGAAAACAGCATATAATTCCTCCTTTTAAAAAGGCGGCATCATTAAATGCCGCCAATTTAACCATACTTAGCCCTCAAGAGACTTGGGGCACATTACAAAGAATACCTTGTTTCCTACCTGTTCGCAGATTGTTTCTTCTGCCTCAACGCAGATATTCCATCTGGGGTCAGCATTATCTTTAAGTGTCTGCATAAATGCTGCTGCGTCTGTGCTTTCTTCAAGGTCGAATACATATCCCACAAAAGCAATAGAGCCAATCATGGGAGCAAATGTAACACCCTCCTTGAAACCTGTGATTTCGGCGTTGCCAAAGCCTGTGAGAAGCCCCTGTTCAACGGGCATTGTAACAGGTCCAAAAAGAATTGCAGGGTTTGTCATAAGTCCGTCAGCAATTTCCTGTGCTGTTGCTGCCTCATTAGCTGCACGCTCTGTGAAATCTGCAAGGAGGATTTCACCTAATGTATCTTCAGCTGTTGCATTGTTGTCGGCTTCGCTGTTTTCATCATCGACTGGTGCCTCTGATTCTTCTTCCACTGCTTCTGTGGGAGCCTCAGTTTCTGCTTCAGTAGGAGTTTCTGTAACTGATTCAGTTGGTGCAGGAGCAGGCTCTGGATTTTTATTTTCCTCCCCACAAGCTACCATACTCATCATCAGTGCCGCCATCGTAATCGCTAAAATTTCTTTTTTCATTTTAAAAATCTCCTTTTAAAGTATGATAACATTATTATATCATATTTTAGAGAAAAATCAAGGTTTTGTAGTTAGATTTAATTTATATGTACTGATTTGAATTGTATATAACAATCAGCATATATAAATGAACTATATCTGCTTTTATTATGTATTAAAGTTTTGCATTTTACAGTTCATTTTATGCAGCTTACTAAAAATCACTTGAAGTTATTTTTTAGATATGCTATAATGCAATTGTAGCTACCGAAGGGATGAAAAATATGGATATTATAAAAATTGACGGTCTTACAAAGAAATACGGCAGCCTAACTGCTGTTAATAATATTTCCTTTTCTGTAAAGAAAGGTGAATTACTGGGATTTCTTGGTGTAAACGGTGCAGGTAAATCCACAACTATAAACATGCTTTCAACTCTTATTCGTTTTGATAACGGAACAGCAGAATTATGCGGTTTCCGCCTTGGTGAACAGGATTCGGAAATCCGCCGCAGAATTGGCATTGTTTACCAGAATAACAGCCTTGATGGACTTATGACTGTAAAGGAAAATCTACTGTGCCGCGGCATTATTCATGGTGCTGACATATTGCAGGCTAAAAAACGTTTATATGAATTGAGCAGTATTTTCGCTCTTGATGAACTGCTTAAAAAGCCATACTGCACACTTTCCGGTGGTCAGAAACGTCGCTGTGAAATTGCCGCTGCACTTATGCACACACCTGAAATTCTATTCCTGGATGAGCCAACTACCGGACTTGACCCTGCTACAAGAAAAGAAGTATGGGAAACTATTGATACTCTTCGTAAAAATAAGGAAATGACTGTATTTCTTACTACTCATTACATGGAAGAAGCTGCACAGGCAGGCAGAATCATTATTATCAGCAAAGGCAGTATAATTGCTAAAGGTACACCAAATGAATTGAAAACACATTATGCTGCGGATACATTGCGTATCTACTGTGACAACAAAAAAATACCCATACTGAAAAAACGTTTTCCTATGGCAGATGAAACGGATAACGGCATAAATCTGAAAATATCAACGACTATGGACGCATTACCCATACTAGACAAAATTAAAGACACAATCAGCGGATTTGAAGTAATTCAGGGTACTATGGACGATGTATTCCTTGCCGCTGTGGGCGACGAATTGAAAGGAGATGAATAACTTGGCTGCATTTACAGAACTTGTAAAACGAAATATCCGCATATATCTCCGAGATAAAGGGGCTGTTTTCTTCTCATTGCTGTCTATGCTCATTGTAATTCTTCTTATGGTGCTTTTTCTTGGTGATATGAATATTTCTGCTATTACTGATATGCTTTCAATATTGCCTGACAGAGATCCTGAGCAAGATAAAATTAATGCAGAGCTTTTTGTTTTACAATGGACGCTTGCAGGGGTTATCTCTATAAATGCCGTATCTGTTACCTTATCAGTTCTTACAGCAATGATACGTGATAAGAATAACGGCACACTTCATTCGATTTATACCTCCCCTGTAAGCCGTATCAGCATTGCAATGAGCTATATTTGTGCTGCATTGGTTTCATCAATTATCATTTGCACTCTGACACTTGTTATCAGTGAGATTTACTGTGTGGCTCTCGGAGCAGAGCCTTTTACAATTATTCAGCACTTACAGCTTATGGGTATGATTTGCGTTAATTCCTTTACCTATGCATGTATAATGTACTTTCTTGCAGCAATTGTCAGAAGTGAAGGCGCATGGAGTGGACTTGGTACAATTATCGGAACTCTTGTAGGATTTCTTGGCGGAATATATCTACCTATAGGCTCTATTGCAGAAAGTATTGCAAATGTGCTGAAATGTACCCCTATCCTCTATGGAACAGTTATGTTCCGTAAAATAATGACAAAAAAAACAAGTAATATCTGCTTTGAAAATACGCCCGCTGAAATGACGGAAAAATACAACGATGTTATGGGCATTACTCTTGAAGCATTTGGTCATGATGTTACTATTGCAGGGTGCATTGCAATTCTTGCAATATGTGGTATCGTCTTCCTGGTTATTGGTACGGCAGTTACAAAATATGGCAGCAGAAAGGACAGATAAAGCATTATATGAGAATTACCATTGAAACACAAAGTCCTGATATGGAGGATGAGATAATTATACGATGTGCAGAGGCTGACGAGGAAATTATGGAACTTATTTATCTCATAAAATCACGTCGAATGCATCTCACGGGGTATGCCGAAAATGGCATGGTAAAGCTTTCACCTAAAGATATTTTCTACTTTGAATCCGTTGATAATCACGTTTTTGCTTATTGTGAAACTCAGGTATATGAGGTTAAACAAAAGCTGTATGAACTGGAGGAAATGTATCCCTACTCCGATTTTATCCGTATATCGAAATCGGTAATTGTCAATGTATCAAAGATTTCACTGCTTTCTCATGCTTTCGGTGCAAAGTTGGAAGCTAAGCTGAAAAACGGCGAAAAAGTTATTATATCAAGACAGTATGTTCCGGATTTAAAACGTAAACTTGGACTTGATGAAGGAGGCAAACGATGAAATACATATCAGAATTTATTAAATATTTCTGTTTTATCACAACGGGAATTCTTATTATATCGGGAATTACTGTTGTGAATTATGATGAAATCCCTCCTGAAATATGTTTGCAGATAGTTCTTGCAGGAGCTATAACTGCTCTTGTTTCCACAATTTTCCTCACTGGTGAACCAAAAAGCAAAAAGGATATGTTTTTACGAATGGGACTTCACTATGTTTCTCTTTGTGTTATAATGGTTATAATCGGAATAAAATTCAATTGGATTCCTAAAAGTATTACAGGTCTTATCTTTATGATAGTGTCTGTAGGGATTGTGTATGTTTTTGTTACCCTTTCATATGTATTTACTTCGCGTAAGGAAGTTAATGAAATGAATAAAGCATTAATAAAAAAATATCATAACTAAGATAAACAATAAAACAAAACATCGGTGAGGTAGCATATACTTCATCGATGTTTTGCTTTATTATTTAGAGATTTCCTATAGTTACAATGCGAATTTGGGCATTGGCTCTATTTTGTGACGGCTTGCTTTGTGCATATTGTCAATTCTTTCTTTAAGCTGAATGTTTTCGCTTAAAGTGTCATATCCGCGTATATAATTATCAAGGTCTGAATAAGTAAAACCGAAATTATCCTCATCAGTTTTGCCGCTTAAACCGTCAATTGGAACTTTATGCACAAGTGCGTATGGAAGCTGGAGATAATCGCCTATACTTAGGATTTCTGTTACTGTTAAATTGCTAAGAATACTGAAATCTCCTGCGCTGTCTCCGAATTTTGTGGAATATCCCACCCAATCCTCTGACAAATTGCAGGTGTTCACAACTCTGCCTCCTACGCATGCCGCAACAGCATAAAGTGTTGTCATGCGAAGTCTTGCAGGAGTATTAATAATCGCCTGTTTAGAGATACTGATTTTGCCGTTCAACTGATTCATCAGCCCACTGTATGCATCGGCAATATTGACCTCAATGCTATCAATCCCAAGAAATTCAACGATTTCTCTGCTGCAACCAATATCAGCCTGTTCTCCTTGGGGCATAAGAACTCCAAGAACCCGATCTTTACCGAGAGCTTTAACGCATAATGCCGCACAGATTGAGCTGTCCTTTCCACCTGATATGCCAATAATTGCCTTAGTTGACGGCGAGCCATTTGCATCAAAATATCTTTTTATCCAGCTAATCATATTTGCTGTTGTTTTGGCTGAATCAAATCCACGCATTTCGCTTCTTATGCGCATAAGTGTTCTGCCAAGAAAGTTTTCTCCTGCTCCATTGACCATGCCCCAGAAAGTATCACCGTGGTTATTTCCCTCTACAAGTTCTTCGTTGCCAGTAGCCAGAAGTCTGACAGCAAGTTCTGGATGCTGTATAAATTTCGCTCTGCATATCTCATACATTACATCAATTTTTATATCTTCCCAGTCGGAATGGAGTTTAATTTCTCTGCCAAGACGTTTTGCATCTGAGGGAGGCAGAAGAGCAAATTTCTTGCGGATTTCTGTATCTTTTGTTTTTTGTGCCTGAAATGCCGCTTCACTGCTTTGATACGTAATACCGTCGTATATAACACTGCATTTGTAAAAGTTTCCGAGGAATTCATATTTATCAACAAATCTGTTAATCATCAGAATTCACCTCCGTGAAGAATATTTCTTATTTCAGCAAGTGTATATTCCTTTATCATTTTACCGTTGCGGAATACGGGAATAAGCATATTTTTATCAGCTATATTGCCGATAGTTTTGCTTGTATATCCGTCCTTGCAAATTATATTACCAATTTCATCGCGGCATACGCAGCACATACCCTTATGAGATTTTTTGCTGATTTCCTTTGTGGGATCAAGTGCAACAGGAACAAATTCACCGTTGATTTTTTCATAGCTTTTGGGAGCTTTGAAAATTGGTATGCAGTTTCCCAGATTATCTTCACAATAAGTAGCTTTTACAGCAATATGGAATGTATCTCTTGTGTACGGCGCAAGCTTATCGCCTGTTTCAAGGCACTGCATGGAGAAACTGCCTACACCCAATGCCACATTATTGCAGGCAAAACCGTTATTTTTGAGGATTGAGTAGACCTTTTCTGCTCTCTGTGGGGTAATAGAATCACCGTATATAGCCTTTATGTGCGGATCGAGGACTTTATATCCCTTTGAGTTGATTGTTCCGCCGAAGATATCCCACAATCTGAAAACGGTTTCCGTTACAACTTCAACGGGGTTGCCACTGTCGCCTCTGACAAGCATTGTACCATTATGGGCGAGTATTTCCTCCTTAAGCTGAGGGATAATATTATTTACTATATTCCAGTAGTCGTAGCTGTCAGATACAACTGAGAAAGATGTATCGGGATAAAGCTCGGTGAGAAGTCGTCTGAACATTGTGATTTCATCGCCGTCTATAGCGAAATTTGAACACATTACAGAGTGCTCTGTAGATACTGCGCCGTATGCAACAGATTCCTTTGTGCAGTCGCAGTTATAATATTTTTCAAGATATGGGATAGCTGGAACTGTTGCTGTGTTGAGAAATGAAAGACAGAAAGCCGCGGAAGATTTAACTGCAGATGCAAGGGATTCCTGACCTCTGAAAGAAAAATCGCCCAATGCCTTTGCCCTCGGAATATCGTCCTCAACAGTTTCAGCATAGTATTTATTGACAATCTGACGGTACATATAGCCAACATTTGCTGAAATCATACCGTGCCACATTTCAGCTGAAAGAATGCTTTCAATATACTCAACAATCCACGGAAAATCGGAGTGTGTATTTGTGAGCTGAATCATCGGTACTTTTACAGGAATTTTTGTACCCTCGGGAACCGCAGAAATCTCAATGGGAAGATAGCCTAATCTGTGCAGATTGCGAATCATTTCCTTGTCGTAGCCCTGACTGCCGAGAGTGTTGTCGATTATACGGAAGTACTCATTAGTAACTTCCTCAAAGGGCTTTTCAAAAAAATGTTTATTGAAATTTTCAATGAGAAATTCCTTGATAAATGCCTGCAAGCCGAAGTGTATGAGTTTATCCTGTCCCTCAAGGCGACTTCCTCGCGGAGTGAGATAAGAAACGATTTTTGTGAGATTTTTCGGATACATTTTAGCGTGTGTTGATTTATAAAAATCAATATTAAGCATAGGATTATACATATCAGACAACTCCTTTCAGACAGTCAATTTTGAAAAGAATATTATTATCGGGAAGTGTACATAGCGAATCGGTAGTAAATACATTGTTAATTAATCCGCATTTGAATAATTCGCCCATTTCAATTGAGTTTTCGCAGTGAGTAAAGAACACATTGATTTCATCACAGTTCAGCTGTTTCAGTTTTTTAGCGGAGTGATAAACAGTGCCTCCGTAGGAGCAGATGTCATCCACTATAAGAACTTTTTTTCCTGTAGGAGCATCTCCATATATATCAAATCCGAAGATTTTTCCTGTTGCCCAGTCACGTTTTTTTATACCGAATCCGATATTCTTGCAGTCGGAGAAATACTTTGTATATCTCTTACAGCTACCCTCATCGGGGAAAAGTATATAGTCATTTTCACTGTCAAAACCAATTGTTTTTCTTGCAATTGAAATAAAAGGAGCAGGCGAAAGATTTATACAGCGTTCAAGAAGTGCGGCACCAACAGAGGAATGAACATCAAGTATCATAACTTTTGTGAAATTGAGAGAATTTATAAGTTTGCAGAAATATTTCAGCGTGAAAACCTCTGTTTCACTGTGTACTCTGTCCATTCGTGCGTTGGGGAGATAAGGAAGATACAACTGTATATCAATAGCAGGATATCTGTCGTGGATATTTCCTGTCATATATGCAAGCTGCATAAATTCCGCTTCACTCTTAAATTTCCATATGAAAAGTACGGATTTTATTTCCTTTTCTTCTATGTCAATTTTCAGTGTTCCGTCAGGGAAATTTATCATTTTAGCTTCTTTTGGAGTATTTCCGTTTATGCTGTATAAAATCATATTTACCTCCTTCAGATTACAGTAATCTGACACATTTTCATAGTTTCTAATGCTCTGTTGTGGGATTCAGGTGTAACTCCTGCACAACATCTGCTGTTTACGATTATTTCTGTTTCAGGGAAAAATGCTTTGAGAATCATAGCATTTGATATAACGCATATGTCTGTACATACGCCCGCAAGCTCGATTTCGTCAGGTACGCCGCCGCATATGTCCATTATACGCTGTGGAAGTTCATTAGAGCCGAAAGTGATTTTTTCAACTGCACGGCTTTCATCGTTGATAATCTCCATTAGTTCAGGAATCAGTCTGTGTCCCTCTGTGCCTTTTATGCAGTGGGGGACAGGAAGATTTCTTCCTTCCTGAGTATCTGCATAATTTTCAAAGTGTGTGTCAAGAGTGTAAAGAATTTCAATTCCCTCTGCAATTTTTTCTTTTACCTTTTCAGTCATTGGTGCAACTGCTGCGAGAGTTTCGGGATTTCCCAATGCACCGCTGATAAAATCATTCTGCATATCAATTACAATAAAAACTTTCATTTCTGTTCAATTCTCCTTTTATATAATTTCGACGGTCTGTGCATTGCACCGCCATTGTCAAACATATCGGTTTCCTCTATTTTTCTGGAAATTTTGCGTCTGAAATTTGCGGCAGCCTCTTTTTTTCCTGTTATCATTTCGTATGGAATCTGCAAATCAGCAATTGTGAAATATTGGGGAAGCAAATCAAAAATTATGTTGTGATTTATAACTTCATCCTTTAATTTTAAGAAAGCGTCGTAAATAATCTGTGCGTGATCAAATGCGAGTTTATCGCAATAAGCCTGTCCATTTTCAATTGAAATTATTATTTCGCCGTTGCCGATATTAATTTCATCAGCACTTGTTTCAATTGAAAGCCAGAATGAGCTTTCTGCATCGGAATCATCGGCTGTATTTGTTTCTATGGTGGAGATAAGTGCTATAAACGCACAAGATATAATCCAGCCGCGTGGGTCTCTGTCGGGATTGCTGTAGGTTTTCAGAGGAATCAATTTCGCTGTATTTATTCCTGTTTCCTCTTTTAGCTCGCGGAGAGCTGCTCTTTCAATTGTTTCTGTAGGTCTGAGAAATCCGCCAGGGAGGGAATACTGTGATTTGTAAGGCTCCTCACCTCGTTTTACAAGCAAGATTTTCAACATCTTGTTGTCAAGTTCTCTTTTGTTTTCAGGACTTTCACTATCTATGCCAAAAGTAACAATATCAGCCGCTACAGAAGGTCTTTCATAATCTTTATAATAATTCATTGGTAATACTCCTTAGATATTATCTTTGTGTTAATATCATTATAATACTATTTCATGTACTTGTCAAGGCGTTTAGGAAAAGATTGTTATTATGCACAATAACAACAGCGCGTTTTGCAATGGGATAGGGCATTTTGACTTAATGATTTAAAATAAAAACAGGCGATACATCATAACGGGGTATCTGCCTGTTTTGGTTTATATATAAATTTTATATTTTCTACTCAAAGATATATTTTTCAGCCTCTTTTATAAGTTTTACATCAACAAGAGCGTCAACAAGAGTTCCGTTTTCAGTATAATCTTCAGTAAATATTTTTCCGTCAATTCGAATTCTGCCTATAAATGCTGTCATATCATAAGGAACAAGTAGTTTCATACGTTTGGCAGTTTCTGGAAGATTTTTTACAATACAGTCAAGCAATCGTTTAAATCCTAATCTGTTTTTCGCAGAAATAATAACAGTATTGTCATCCTCAAAAATAGTATCAAGATTTGTAGCTGTGTCTGCTTTATTCATTACATTAACTACAGGAATTCCGTCGCATCCAAGCTCCGAAAGTAGCTCTCTTGTAACCTTTGCTTGCTGCTCGTATTCTGTAGATGACAAATCCTGCACGTTAAGAATTATATCTGCTGCCGCAGCTTCTTCAAGGGTAGATTTGAATGCCTCAACAAGATTATGTGGTAATCTGCGGATAAGTCCTACGGTATCAATAAGCATAACGCTTCTTCCGTCTGGTAGTTCAATTGAACGGGAAGTTATATCAAGAGTTGCAAAAAGCTTATTTTCAGCCAATACTCCAGCATCAGTCAGCGCATTCATCAGCGTAGACTTTCCTACATTTGTATATCCAACAATAGCGGCGCATAAGACACCGTCTTTTTTTCGTCTTGAACGGGAAAAATTACGATGCTTTTTCAGCTCTTCAAGTTCTGATTCAAGATATGAGATTCTCTTTCGTATATGGCGCTTGTCCGTTTCAAGCTTTGTTTCACCTGGGCCACGTGTACCGATTCCACCTCCAAGACGAGAAAGGGAAGTACCAAGTCCTACAAGTCTTGGGAGCCGATATTTTTGCTGTGCCAGTTCAACCTGTAACTTACCTTCTTTTGTTCTTGCTCTTTGGGCAAATATATCAAGGATAAGTGTTGTTCTATCAATGACACGAACATCGAGGATTTCTTCAATATTACGTACCTGAACACCTGTTAATTCATGATCGAATATAACAAGCTCAGCTTCAAGTAATGGCAGTTGTTCACGAAGTTCCTCCAATCGTCCAGAACCCATACATGTAGCTGAATCGTAAGAAGTTTTCTTCTGAATCATTTCTCCTACTACCTCAGCATTGGCGGAACGTGCAAGTTCGCCAAGCTCAGCAATAGATATTTCAGCATCAAATTCGCCGGTATCAACGCATACAAGTACTGCTTTTACAGGAGCATCATCGATTTTATTTTCATACAAAGGAATCACCGCCTTTATTAGCCGACAAGAAACTCATTTCCATTTTTGTCATAGCCATAAACGTTTGTAATAATTTCACCATTTTCAGCAGATTTAAAAGTTTCAGTCTTTTTTACTGCTTTGAGTTTCGCCTCAAACCACTGATATTCCACATAACGCTTTGTAAGGTCATCACTGCGGTCTTCTGTTAGAATTCCCTCATCGGTAACTTTCATAATCCTGCCTACGTCGTTAAGCTCTGCATTTTCAGCGAATGTATTTTTTTCAGGAATATAACAATAGTATGTGCCATAATCAGCAGGGGATTCATAGGGAATGAAGATATCTTCATATCCGTCAAAATTGTAATCTGCAACAGTGATATTTTCAGGTGAAGGCGTATAATAAAAATCCAGAATCTTCACAATAACATTATCTATAAGCAGCTCAACATGAGAGCCGTTAAGAGCATAAGAAAGTTTTCCAACTTTCTGAGCAGATGCTTCAGCATCAATATGGTCAGCAGAAATTTGCGGATATGTTGTATCAGTATATATTATAAGTTCATCATCAGAAACATAATCAGCTGTATTTTTTTTATTTTCGCAGGCAGCTGCTGTTGTCATGGTTAATGATAGCAAAACAGCAAAAAAAATATACTTTTTCATTTTATTATTCAGAAGCCCCTTTAGCAAGCTTACTTATTTCGTCAGCAGTAAAAATATAGTTTTTTCCACAGAAATGACAAGAAACCTCTGTATTTTTGCCTTCAGTAGCAATTTTTTCAAGCTCATTTCTACCAATACTTATAAGTATTTCTTCTGTGCGCAGACGACTGCAATCGCATTTGTAAACAGGGGATGCTGTATCAAGCTCATTTGGTTCAAGACCTGCAAGGAGCATATCTGTAATTTCCTGTGGTGATATTCCGTCGTCAAGAAGCTTGGAAACAGGCGGAATCTGTGCAATATTTCTTTCTATGGCACTAATACATTCTTCACTTGCAAATGGAAGAAGCTGTATAAGATATCCCCCTGCCGCCTTAACAGAAAGGTCAGTATCGACAAGAACGCCAAGAGCGCATACAGTAGGAATTTGTTCACTTGTAGCGTAATAATTGGCAATATCCTCTGCAACTTCACCGGAAACAAGTGGAATGACTCCCACATACGGTTCACGTAACCCAAGATCTTTTACAACAGATAAAGTGCCGTTTTTTCCGATTGCAGACGATACATCAAGCTTACCAACTGAATTAAGCGGAATCTCAACAACAGGATTTGTAACACAGCTTTTCACGTTGCCGTAGCAATCTGCAACAGCCATAAGCTGACCTGTAGGACCGTCAGCATCAATACGCAGAGTAATGCTGTTTTCTTCGCCTTTAAGCATATATCCCATAAGTGAGGCAGCTATAGTAAGTCGTCCAAGACCTGCTGTAACAACAGCAGAGGACTTATGAATCTTTTCAATTTCCGAAACAATATCCTTAGCGTCAAGAACAGCAGCAAAAGCTGAACCGTCAGCAGAGATTGCTCTGTATAAATTTCCCATATTAAGTTCCTTTCAAAGAATTTGCCCACTGTTCACACAGCGCGCCGCATAAACAATACGCTGGGAATCGCAGGCAGGGGGGGAAAGTGTATCATCCCCATATTTTCCGAGCACTTTAAATCCGCACTCATCAAGAAGCATTTCAATACTTTCCTCGCTATATGCTTTTTCAGAAAAACTATCTGAGCTTCTGGAGTATAAACCATTTTCTTCAAGTTCAAAAAACTCCAGATTCATTTTTACCTCATCAGTTTCTGGCAGAAGAGTATTTTCCCATACGCAGAAAACTTTATCTGTTTCATAGGTAAAAGTATTATTTGCAAGGACATTTCTATGCTTGTAAATTGTATTAATATCAAAAATAAAAAGTCCGTCAGGCTCAGAAAAAAGAGCCACATTCTGAAAAACTTTTTTTATGTCTTTAAGACTGTTCAAATGATTTATACTATCAAGAGCGCAGACAGTAATGTCAACAGAACCGTATAAATCAAGTTTTCTCATATCCTGACAAAGATATTGTATATTCAGACCACTATCAAATTTTTTATCAAGAGCTATGCCAAGCATTTCGTCAGAATAATCAACGCCAACTACATCATAGCCGATTTTAGCCATTTCTTCTGCTATGCTGCCTGTACCGCAGGCAAGGTCAAGCAAAATCTTTCCTTCAGTTTTTCTGAACTTTTCTATTATGCAATGAAAATAATCGGCTCTTTTTTTATAGTCAATATTAGCTGTAAGGCTATCATAATATCGGGCAAAAACACTATAACCTGTCGTCATGTCAGCACCAGTTCCTTAACCTTCTTCATAGTTGCACCTCATAAATATTTTTGTCAGTTACAGAACATTCTGAGAAATCAATAATTATGAATGAATTCACAAAAATTGAAGTATTATTTTAATGGGCGACCTTTAAAGAGCCGCCCATTAGTGTCGGTTATAATTAGTTCTCCTTGAGTTTGCAGCACTTTTTATATTTCTTGCCGCTTCCACAAGGACATGGATCATTATCCTTAATTTTGCTTGAAGTTGCCTGTTCGCTGAAGCTGCCGTCGCCAGCACCTGCATTTGGAGCATCAGGTTTAGCAACCTGTTCTCTTTCGGGAGCTTCATTCTTGCGAAGTTTAACCGTCATCAACGCACGTACAGTATCCTCGCGAATGGATTCAACCATAGCGTCAAACATTTCAAATCCTTCGTATCTGTATTCGATAACAGGATTCTTCTGACCGTAACCGCGGAGACCAATACCCTTTTTGAGTTCTTCCATATCATCGATATGAGCCATCCACTTTGTATCAACAACCTTAAGGAGAATAACGCGTTCAACTTCGCGTATAATTTCGCTTCCGTACTCTTCTTCCTTAGCCTGATATATTGTACCGCACTTTTCATTGAGTGCGTTTGCAATTTCTTCGCGTGTAACTGTTTTGAGTTCGTCTTCTGTGAATGTGAGATCTTCCTCGTCAATAAGCCAACCAAGGAAATATTCTTTAAGACCAACAATATTCCAATTTTCACGCTCGTCCTCATCAGCAAGGTAAGTATTAACAGTAGATGTTATAAGATCTTCCATCATCTTGAGAATATCTTTGTGGAGATCCTCACCATCAAGTACCTGTGCACGCTGCTTATAAATAATCTCACGCTGAGTATTCATTACATCATCATAGTTGAGGACGTTCTTACGGATTGAGAAGTTACGTCCCTCAACCTTTTTCTGTGAAGATTCGATAATGCGTGTAAGAGCCTTACTTTCAATAGGCATTGTTTCTTCAACGTTGAACACCTTCAGCATGTTTTCGAGACGATCACCAGCAAAGATACGCATAAGATCATCTTCAACAGAAAGGAAGAAACAGCTTTCACCTTCATCGCCCTGACGACCTGAACGTCCACGGAGCTGATTGTCAATACGTCTTGATTCATGACGTTCTGTACCGAGAATAAAAAGACCACCAACTTCACGAACTTTTTCAGCCTTTTCCTTAACCTCAGCATTATACTTATTGTAGAGCTGCTGATAAAGTTCTCTTGCCTTTAAGATTTCTTCATTATCTGTATCAGCATAGCCTATAGCCTCTGAGATAATCTCTTCAGGAACTTCGCGTTTTCTCAATTCTGCACGTGCAAGGAATTCAGCATTACCACCAAGCATGATATCAGTACCACGACCAGCCATATTGGTGGCAATAGTAACAGCACCGTACTTACCGGCCTGAGCAACAATTTCCGCTTCTTTAGCATGATGTTTAGCATTGAGAACCTCATGTTTTATACCCTTACGCTTGAGCATAGCAGAAAGAAGCTCTGATTTTTCAATAGAAACAGTACCAACAAGGATAGGCTGTCCTTTCTGGTTACACTCAATAATTTTATCAATAATAGCGGAATACTTACCTTTTTCAGAAGTATAAACCTGGTCATTGTGATCAATACGGATTACAGGCTTATTTGTAGGAATAGCAATAACATCCAGTTTGTAAATTTCCTTAAATTCATCTTCCTCTGTCATAGCGGTACCAGTCATACCTGAAAGTTTATTGTAAAGACGGAAAAAATTCTGGAAAGTAATGGTAGCAAGAGTTTTAGATTCACTCTTGATCTTAACGCCTTCCTTAGCCTCAATTGCCTGATGTAGACCATCATTAAAACGACGGCCAAGCATAAGACGACCTGTAAATTCATCAACGATAACAATTTCTCCGTCCTGAACAACATAGTCAATTTCGTTTTTCATAATGCCATTTGCTTTGATAGCTTGATTGATATGGTGAAGCAGAGTAAGGTTATCGGGATCCATAAGGTTCTCAATTCTGAATACCTGTTCTGCCTTTTTAACACCGCGCTGAGTAATTGTGGCTGTTTTAGCTTTTTCATCAATGATATAATCAGCTGTTTCGTTGATGGAATCCTGATCTGCCTTGTCATCAATTTCTACAACAGTTGTAGGAGTAAGAGTTTTAGCAAATTTATCTGCAATAGCATAAAGATCTGTTGATTTGTCACCTTTACCTGAAATAATAAGAGGAGTACGCGCCTCATCGATAAGGATAGAGTCAACCTCATCGACAATAGCAAAGTTTGGCTCACGCTGAACGCATTGTTCCTTGTGAGTAACCATGTTATCACGAAGATAGTCAAATCCCAACTCATTATTTGTAGCATATGTTACATCGCAGTTATAAGCAGCACGACGCTGGTCGTTATTAAGACCATGAAGAATACATCCTACAGTAAGCCCAAGCCAACGAAGTACCTTACCCATTTCCTCAGCCTGAGTTTTAGCAAGATAATCATTTACTGTAACTACGTGAACGCCTTTTCCTGAAAGAGCGTTGAGATATGAAGCAACACAAGCAACAAGAGTTTTACCTTCACCTGTTCTCATTTCAGCGATACGACCCTGATGAAGAACAATAGCACCGATAATCTGAACGGGATATGGTTTCTTTTCAAGAACTCGCCAAGCAGCTTCACGTACAGTAGCAAGTGCCTCGGGAAGAATATCATCAAGTGTTTCACCTGATTCAAGTCTGTCTTTAAATTCAGCCGTTTTAGCTTTAAGGTCAGCATCAGAAAGCTGAGAATATTCTTCTTCAAGAGAAAGTACTTTATTTTTAATTGGCTCAATACGCTTTAGTTCTCTGTTAGAATAAGCATTTGCGCCGAAAACATTTTTCAAAAAATTCATTTTTAAGATTACCGCCTTTATCTAAGTATAGTTATATACATTATATATTCTACAACATTTTTATATTTTTGTCAATACCTAAAATAATATTTTTCACAAAATGCGATGTCTTCACTGATTATGAATTTAATATTTATAATGTATATTTTATTAAAAGCGATATACACATTGACAACCTTTAATTTTTATAGTATAATATAAAAAGAAGAAATTGCAGAAAAATATTTTAAAATCTGCAATTCGTTATTTTGGAGGGATAATTAATGATGAATATTGCAGTTGCTCAGTCAGGCGGACCTACCTGTGCTATCAATGCGTCACTTGTAGGTGTTTTTAAAGAAGCTTTAAAAGAATCACAGATAGATGCGATTTTCGGTTCTGTAAACGGAATCGAGGGGATTATCAACAATCATCTTGTTGATCTTAAAACACTTATCCGCACAAATGATGATATGGAACTTTTGAGACAAACACCATCAACAGTTCTTGGATCATGTCGATATAAGCTTCCTGATTATAATGAAGATGATTCGGTTTATCAAAAAATACTCAAAACCCTTGAACAGCGTCAGATAGGAGCTTTTTTCTACATAGGCGGAAATGATTCCATGGATACAGTAAATAAACTTTCTGAATATTTCAGACAAGAAAATGCTGATATAAAAGTTATTGGAATTCCTAAAACAATTGATAATGACCTTTGTATAACAGATCATACTCCAGGATTTGGCTCTGCAGCTAAATACGTAGCAGCTACAATGCGTGAAATTGTTCGTGACAGTTCAGTTTACAGTATACCCTCTGTTACAATTGTAGAAGTAATGGGGCGTCATGCAGGCTGGCTTACAGCTTCAAGTGCTGTTCTTCATGCACTGGGAGAAACAGCACCACATCTTATATATGTTCCTGAAAGAAGCTTTTCTCTTGAAGCATTCATGAGAGATGTCCGTCAAGAAATGGCTAAGCACAAAGCCGTTATTGTTGCTGTATCTGAGGGTATCGAAGTTCCGGAAGGGGTGCAATCTGGCGTAGTTGACAATTTTGGTCATAAGTATTTGTCTGGTATTGGAAAATATCTGGAGGAAGCTGTACGAAAGGAAATCGGCTGCAAGGTGCGCTCTATTGAACTTAATGTAATGCAGAGATGTTCTTCACATATATGCTCAAAAACTGATATAGATGAAGCTGAAGCAATAGGTTCAGCAGGTGTAAGTTGTGCGCTTAATGGCGAAACCGGAAAGGTAATGGTGTTCCGCCGTGTAAATGAAATGCCTTACACTGTAGTTATTGAAACAACAAATGCAGCAAATATTGCCAATAATGAAAAATTTCTTCCTGATGATTTTATTACGCCATCGGGGAACAATATCAGCGATAATGCTTTAAAATATTTTCTTCCCTTAATTCAGGGGGAATTGAATATAGTCATGGAGCAGGGACTGCCAAAGCATTTTGCTATTCAGGAATCAGTGCTTAAATAATCCTAAACCACCGATTGAAAAGGAGTTTTGATTTTGCAGGAATTTGAATTTGAAGTCCTTGAATTTATACGTAACAATCTGAGAAGTGGCTTTCTTGATGCTGTAATGCCTATGGTAACTATGTGCGGAAATCTTGGTATATTCTGGGTCGTCATAGCGCTTGTGATATCTGCTAAGGCAAAATATCGCAAATGCAGTATTACAATGCTTATCGGGCTTGTTTTCGGTGTGATTATAGGCAATTTTATTGTAAAAAATACGGTACAGCGTGATAGACCTTGTTGGATAGTTGAAGTGCAGGATATGCTCATTGCAAATCCTCAGGACTTTTCTTTCCCGTCTGGACATACTTTATCAAGTTTCTGTGCAGCTTCAATTTTATATCATTATGATAAGCGATTGGGAATTCCCTCGTTTGTAATGGCAATTCTGATAGCTTTTTCAAGGTTATATCTTTATGTACATTTCCCAACTGATATTGTTGGCGGAGCAATACTCGGAATTATGGTGGCTGCTCTTTCTATTAATGTTACAGACAAATATGTATTCAGGCAAAAACAAATTCCCGAACAAAAACTATGAAAGAAAAGCAGTCTCTTCAGTAAGGGGACTGCTTTTATATGTTAATGATTTTTTAAAGAATATCATTATTTTACTATTTTTGTCATGAAAATAATATACATATTCTTCTTAATAATGTACAATAAAATTATTAAGGGTGATAAATTGCTGCACTGATTTACTCACCTGAAATCGTAAAATAAAAACGAGAGGAACGATTTATCATGAAGAAGAATTTCAAGCGTTGTTTAGCTGCTCTTGCATCTGTTGTTATTATGGGTTCTGCTATGCCCGTTGTAACAGCTGCACCTATTTTTGCTGCTGACAACATCATCAGAAATCCAGGTATGGATGAAGGCAAATCAAACTGGGCTGTTTACAAGGAAAGCGGCGGAGCATACACACTTGCTGAAGAGAATGGCGAGCTTGCTCTTACCGTTCTTGATCGTGGTAAAGTAAACTATGCTGTACAGCTTAACCAGCCTACAATCAAGCTTTATCAGGGCGGTGTTTACCGTTTTAGCTTTGATGTCAGATCAACTGTTGACCGTTACATCGAGGGTATGATTCAGTTGGACAAGCCCGACTACCGTTCATACGTATGGATGGGCTGTAATGTTACAACAGAAATGCAGACTTTTGAGAAAGAGTTTGTAATGGAAGAAGAAACAGATATCATGGCTAAGCTTTGTTTCAACTGTGGTGTAGAAGAAGAGCATGATCCTGCGGATCTTCCCGAACATACGCTTTATTTTGATAATGTAACACTTGAACTTATAGATGATAGTAATGTTGACTACAGCGCAACAGAAGCATATGAAATTCCTATTAACATTAACCAGGTTGGATACAAGCCTGACGCAAAGAAGACCGCTGTATTCAGAAAAACTGAAGGCGGAAGCTTCTCCGTTGTCGATGAAGCTACAGGTAAAGAAGTTTTCACAGGCGAAATGACAGGACCTATCGAGAATGCGTCTGCTGATGAAACAAACTATATCGGTGATTTTTCCGCTTTGACAACTCCCGGTAAGTATATAATCAAAGCTAAAGGACTTGATGATTCATATGCATTTGAAATTGCTGAAAATGTTTATGATGCGCTTCTTGATGATACAGTAAGAATGCTCTATCTCCAGAGATGTGGTACTGAGGTTGTGGATGATAAATTCGGTCATGCAGCTTGTCATGATACAGAGGCTACAATCTACGGAACAAGTGATAAAATTGAAGTATCAGGCGGTTGGCATGATGCAGGTGACTATGGCAGATATATTGTTGCTGCTGCAAAGGCTGTTGCTGATGTACTCTATGCATATCAGGCAGATCCAACAGCTTACAGTGATAATATTGGTATTCCTGAAAGCGGAAATGGTACACCCGATGTTCTTGATGAAGTACGCTATGAACTTGAGTGGATGCTCAAGATGCAGGATCAGACAGACGGTGGTGTTTATCATAAGGTAACTTGTGATACATTCCCTGGTTATGTAATGCCTGAAAAGGAAACAAAGCCACTTATTGTAATGCCTAAATCAACAACTGCTACAGCAGATTTTGCTGCATCTATGGCTATGGCTTATGAGTTCTATAAGGATATTGATGCTGATTTTGCTGATAAGTGTCTTGCTGCTGCAAAGAAGGCATACGACTGGGCTAAGGCAAATCCTGAAGTTACTTACAAAAACCCTGCTGATGTAGTTACAGGTGAGTATGGAGATAAAAATCCTATTGATGAGCTTTATTGGGCAGCTGCACAGATGTATCGTGCAACAGGCGAAGCAAGCTATCTTACAGATGCTGATGCTATTTCAACAAAGCTTAAGAGAGGTCTCGATTGGTCTACAGTAGGTGACTATGGTAATATCGCTCTCATTACAATGGATAGTATTGATAAGGAATCAGTTGCATATGGCAATGCTAAAAGCGTTATTATATCACAGGCTGATGACCTTGCTGAAATTTCAGCAGAGCAGGCATATAGTGTTGCAACTGAATCTTATCACTGGGGAAGCAATATGACTATTGCTAACTATGGTATTATTCTTGCTCATGCATATGACCTTACAGGTGAGCAGAAATATATCGATGCTGCTCAGGGACAGCTCGACTATCTCCTTGGTACAAACCCACTGGGAACATGTTTCGTTACAGGCTATGGTACAGCTACTCCTGTTGCACCTCACCACAGACCTTCAATGGCTGTAGGAGAGCCTATGAAGGGCATGCTTGTTGGTGGTGTAAACCAGAATCTTGAAGATAATGCAGCACTTGCTTATTGCATAGATTCTCCTCCTGCTAAGTGCTGGGTAGATAATGGTGAAAGCTATTCTACAAATGAAATCACAATTTACTGGAACTCACCTCTTACATATCTCATTTCTCTTACAGAAACAGCAGATGAATCTTCTGATGAGCAGAATCCTACTGAGCCTATTATTCCAACTGATCCTACAGATCCTCCTGTAATTCCTGGTGTTGAGGCTGACCTTTATGGTGATGCTAACTGCGACGGTAAAGTAACAATCGCTGATTCTACAGCAATCCTTCAGTCTCTCGGAAATCCTGATAAGTACGGTCTTTCTGAGAAAGGCGCTGCTAATGCAGATGTTGATGGTGTTCTCGGAGTAACAGCTGCTGATGCTGTAACTATTCAGAAGCTTGACGCAAAGCTTATTTCATCACTCCCTGTTACTGAATAATTCTTAATATTACTTTACTTCTATACCTCTTAAAGTGATATATCATATATGTATAACTAAGGCTGTGCATTTCCTGCACAGCCTCTTTTTAATCTTCTTCAAACGAAAATAATTCCTCAACAGTTGCACCGAAAACTCTTGCGATATCCATGGCAAGTTTGAGAGAGGGATTATATTGCCCTTTTTCAAGTCGGATTATGGTTTCACGTCGCACGCCAACTTTTTCCGCAAGTTCACCCTGTTTCATATTGAGTTTTGCACGATACTCCTTTAATTTAGTAGTGAGTTCAGGCATCATTGTCCTCCTCAGCGGTGCAATTCTCGTAATGCAGGGCAATTCCATTATATACAGCATAGAGGAGATACATGACAGAGCCGATAAAGCCTTCGTGAAAACTTAAAGTAATTGTATTAGTATCTGAAATATTTCTGAAAAATGTTACAGCTATAAATATTACAAAGCCTGTAAAGAACAAGAACCATAGAAAATCAGAATTTGTTTTTGAAACATTTTCCTTGTAAAGTTCATCTTCTTTGTCACGCATTGCAGAAGCAACAGCGAAAATCTCAGTTACAATAAAGAATGATAATAAAAGCAAAGCATAGGTTATTATGGTGAAAAGCAAACTTTTGTTATCCTTCATAATATAAAGCTCAGAGATTCCCCAGAAAGCCCACAGAAAAGCATTGATTATACTATAGATTATACATATTTTGTAGTATTGTTTATATGACAGGATTTTATTTTTAAGATTCAGCATGATTATTCCTCCTCTTTCTCAGCAGGTGTATGGTCGAAAATAAGAAACAGTATACTTCTTAAACCGATAGCGCCTAAAACAATGTCTAAGCATAAGTTATTTGCAGTTTCAGATGTAATATCAAATATAAAGCATGAAAAAATAAAAATAGCAGCAAGAAGAATGTAAAATGTTATTTCTGTTGCTTTGGAAAGAGAAGCTTTTGTAAATTCATCTTTTTTCTCAACTTTACCGCTAAAAAGTGAATACATCAGAAAGGATATGAATATATATGATATTTTCATCATAAAACTCAAAAAAGGAAAATATGATTCAAGTGCACAAAGAACAAGATAGATTGCAGAAATAATAATTACAATGTGCTTTCTGCGATAGTTGACTGTTTGTTTTGGTAACATAAATTATTCCTCCATTCTTGTGATTTATTTATCACCTTATGTGACAATTATATCACAAAGAGCTCGTCCTGTCAATAGAAAAGTGACAAATTCATCACCTTTGGAAGAATAAACAAGTTTACAAGTGATAATAAAGAAATAATTTGTTACTTCTTACAATAAACACTTGACATTATAATAGAAATAAGTTATACTAATATTATTGAATTATAATTAAATTATTTTGGAGGAAAGTAATGAACAAAGCACAGAAAAATAAAATTTTATATCCTGACAATAAAAACGGAATATATATGTATGAATATCCCGAAATCAATGGTATAAAGCAGTATATTCAGATAAGAGGCACGGATAGGAAAAATCCGCTGATATTGTTTATTCATGGCGGACCGGGTGGAGTGATGTCTGGCATATGTCATGTAATGCAGGAAGGCTGGGAAGACAGATTTACTGTTGTAAACTGGGACCAACGCAATGCAGGAAAAACGTATCTTGCAAATAAAGACAGGGCGGGGGAGATTTCTAAAACAGGCTCAATGGCTGATTTTATAAAAGATGTTGACGATATAATCAAATATCTTCATACTGTATATGATTTCAAAAAAATAATAATTATGGGCTTTTCATGGGGAACTGCAATCGGTTCGGAGTATGCAAAAAAACGACCTGAAAATGTGCTTTGCTGTATCAGTGTAGGTCAGCATGTGAATTATCACGACGGAGTGTTGACGATATGCAGAAAAGTTCTGGAAAAAACGCATGATTCAGTTGATGAGCAGCGTATAAAGGCTATAATGGACGGATTTCCTGAAGTACCGCTATGGACTCCTGAATTCCAGAAACGCATGAGATTTTTTAGGCCTATTGCTTTGAAGTATCTTGCACCACATGCAAAGGCAAATTATACCGCTGTTATAAAATCACCATTTATGAATTTCAGAGAAAAAATTGCATCATCATTTCCTAAAACAAAGCTTCTCGAAAAATCACTTGAAACAATGGCTACATATGATTTCAGAAAAAAACTTAATTTTAAAGTCCCCGTTCAGTTCATTTTCGGTGAAGAAGAAACAATCTGTCCTTCGGATTTGATAACGGAATGTTTTGAACACATAACTGCACCTGTGAAAGAGGTTGTAATAATTCCTCAAGCGTCACACGCTTGCTTTTTTGACAATCCTGAGGAGTTTATGAAATCTCTGACTAAATTTCTTGATAAATTAAAATAGTATGAAAAATCCCGATAAGCAACAGCCTATCGGGATAATTGTTTATGTATCAGCTGAAATATTTTGCCCAATCAAATGGCTTGTCAGCGCTTTCATTAATAGCATCAAGTAAATCAAGCAATGTATCTGCTGTAATTGGCTTTGAATAATGATATCCCTGCAAGCTTCCGATATTATTGTAATCCTTCATGCAAACACGGATTTCATTATTCTCAATACCCTCAGCACATACGTCAGCAGAAAAAGCACCAGCGAGGTCAGAAATAAACTGAACTGAACTTTTATCAGCCTTGTCAATCTTAATATTTTTCACGAATTCTCTATCGATTTTTACAATATCAACAGGAACTGAACGCAAAAATCCGAGAGTAGAATAGCCTGTACAGAAATCGTCAACAGCAATTTTAATTCCATTCTGTCTGAAAATAGTAAACATATTTTTAAGCAAATCCATATTGAGAAGCTGACAGCGTTCAGTAATTTCAAGACATAATTTGGATTTTGGAAACTCTGTATTATCAATTATTTCAAATAAATCGTTTATAAAACCATTTTTTTCAAGCTGAGTATATGAAAGATTGACGCTGACAGAAATGTCAGGATTTTTTTCTTGAAATTTTTTTCCATCTTCCATAGCTGTTTTTAGAATCCATTTGCCAAGTTCAGGGAAAAGCGAATCCTGCTCCAATACCTCAATAAACTCGTTAGGGTATATTTCTCCAAGTTCATCGTTTTTCCAACGTATAAGAGCTTCAACTCCGGTAATCTTCTCAGTATAAGCGTCAATTATAGGTTGATATCTGAGATAGAAACCTTTGCAACCTTCAGCTATACTATTACGGATTATATTGATACGTTTAATGTAATCTCTGTTGTCAAATTTAATAATATCATCAAATACTACAAATCCGCCACAACGTTTGAATTTTGACTGATAATAAGCTGATCTTAGACATGAATAGTATGTTTCGGATGAAATATCAAATCTGTCTGCACAAATAGCGCCACCATTAAGCGAAAGAACCACTCTCTGTTCATCAACAAAAAAATCTGTTCGTAAATACGTATTAAGCTTGTCGTAAATTTTTTCGGCTTCTTCATAGGAAACAGTATCAGTAATAATTGCAAATCTTGTGCCATTCATTCGATATATCTTGCAATTTGCAGGAGATAACTCTATAATTTTTCTTGAAAGAACTTGAATAATACGATCACCGAAGGAATAACCGTAAAAATCATTGATATTCGCAAAAGAAGAAAGTCCAAGCATGATAATAAGGCTTTTTCTGCGTGAGAAACAAAGAGCTTTTAAATCATCAAGAAAACCGTAGAGAGTACGTAAACCAGTAATAGCGTCTACATAATTTACAGTGTTATGATTTCTGATAATGCCGCAAAAGAAATCAGGGTTATCGTTTTCATCACGAATCACTGCCCCCTTACAAGTACAGGTGCAGTAAGAACCGTCAGCAACTTTTGCACGATAAAGCATGTCATGATTTTGAATAATGCCATTAAATATGTCATTAATATCTTTGTCGTATTTTTCTCTGTCGTTGGGATGGATATGTTCTGACCAGATAAGTCCAGCATCGAGCATATATTCATCAGGAAGCCCGAAATATTCAACTGCTGTTTTCGACCAACGGGACATATTGGTTTTCATATCACAGACGTAAACGTAAGCGCCCTCGGCCATAACAGAAACAGCATTAAATAAGGCGTTTAATTTTTTGTTTTTGTCTGACACAAAATCACCACCATTTCTTTGTTAAGTGACGAAAGAGGGAGCAGAACATATTGAAGTGCTTCAATTCGTCGTTGGTTAATTTGATGCTTTTTTAGAAATTATTCTATTACACTATACATTATACCATTTTGTTGATACAAAATCAATTTGCAAATTAACCTAAAATATCTGAGTAATTTTGTTTATTTAGACTATCTTTATATTAACGAATTATTCACAATTTGTAGATATTGTGGCTATCTGTACTTATATACGGTTGCTGCTTCAAATCCGTCAAGAAGTGCAGTCATGTTGTCAAATGCCATACCTGTACCTTTAGCAACGCAGTTTACAGCATCTTTAGCAATATTACAGTTAATTCCGAGTGTACGCTTGATAAGTTGAGTAAGACCTCCGAGAAGTGCACCGCCTCCTGTTAAAAGCAGTCCATTATCATAAATATCACCTACAAGTTCAGGTGGAGCATCCTCCAAAACTTTACGGACTGCTTCCATGATGAGAAATGTCTCATCTTCAATAGCCTGATACAGCTCTATTTCGCTGAGTTGTATCTGTGCAGGAAGTCCCTTTGCAAGACTTCTGCCCTTAACAGTATAGGTAACTTCATCAGTGGGGTCATAAAGATTACAGAGCTCGATTTTTACTTTTTCAGCAGTGCGTTCGCCAATAAGCAGTTTATATTTATTTTGCATATATTTCACAATAGCATGGTCAATTGAATTACCTGCATTTTTAATTGTATGAGATGTAACTATACCGTTCATAGAAACAATAGCCACATCAGTTGTTCCACCGCCGATATCAACAATCATGTGTCCTTTTGCTTTTGTAATATTTACTCCTGCACCAATCATAGCAGCAATAGGCTCCTGAATGAGATAAACTTGACGAGAACCTGCACTCTTGGCAGCTTCAACAACTGCGCGGCTCTGGATGTCTGTGATGAAAGAGGGAACACAGATAATTATTCTGGGTTTAATAAGCTGACGACCTGTAACCTTGAGAATAAATTCTCGTATCATACTGTGAGCAAGATCATCATCTGAAATAACACCGTTGCTTACCGGACGAGCAACACATATGTAATCAGGATTTTTGCCAATCATTTCATAAGCTTCCTTACCTACTGCAAGAACACGTTCTGTTCGCGTATTATAGGCGATAACAGAGGGCTCGCTGAGGATAACTCCTTTTTTGCCCATTGTCATAACAATATTTGATGTTCCGAGGTCTATTCCGATATCTGTATTTGCCATAGTTCTTCCTTTCTGTTTGACAGCATATGCTTAAGACAGGTATAGCGGCCTGTCCTTCTGTTATTGTCTACCATTTTATTTATATATTCTTCTACTCCTATAAGGATTAAAAGTTTTTTTGCTCGTGTTACAGCAGTATACAGCAAATTTCTGTAACACAACTTTTCGAAAACGCCCATAACAGGCATGATTACTACTTCAAATTCGCAGCCCTGACTTTTATGTACAGTTATTGCATAAGCAAGGTCAACCTGAACAAGCATATCAAAAGGGTATGTGGCAAGTCTGCCATCAAAATTTATAACTGCGGTTTGTGAAGCAGGAGCAATACTGATAATTTTTCCGATATCTCCGTTAAAAATTCCTGTCCCTTGCTCATTATCTTTTTTCCAGAGAATATCATAATTATTTCTTGTTTGCATTACTTTATCACCAACGCGATAAGTGTATACAAAACCTTTGTATTCCGACTTTTCTTTGTCAGGTGGATTCAGTTTATCTTGTAATATCTTGTTAAGCTCTACAGTGCCCACTGTACCTTTGCGTGACGGTGTAATAATCTGTATATCGTCCATGGGAGAGTACTTGTATGCATTAGGCAGACGACGCTTAGTAAGATCTACAACAAGGTCAACAGCATTATTGAAATCATTTCTTTTAAAGAAGAAAAAATCGCTGTCTTTTCGCGTGATATCAGGATATTCACCTGATACTATCTTGTGAGCATTCATGACAATAGAACTTTGCTGAGCCTGTCGGAAAATCTCTGTAAGTTCTACAATCGGAACCGCTTCACTTGCGATAATATCTTTTAGCAGATTTCCTGCTCCTACGGAAGGCAACTGGTGAAAATCGCCAACCATAATAAGACGGCATCCAAGACGAAGTGCACGTAACAGTTTTTCAAAGAGAATACAATCAACCATTGACATTTCATCAATAACGATTACATCGCAGTCAAGAGGATTGTTCTCATTATGTGCAAAAACCTGCCTGTCAGAACTATCAAATACAACTTCAAGCAAACGATGGATTGTTTTTGCCTCGCGTCCGGTCAAATCGGACATTCTCTTGGCGGCTCTGCCTGTCGGTGCGGCAAGAAAAACTTTGTCTCCGCGTTTTTCAAATATAGAAATAATAGCGTTAAGAGTAGTAGTTTTACCTGTACCAGGGCCTCCTGTAAGAACCATAAGTCCCCGTGAAACAGCCGTAGTAATAGCTTGACGCTGTTTTTCTTCATATTTTATATTTTTTTCCGATTCTTCAGCATCTATAAGAGAATCGTAACTGAAATCTTCTGGTGAAATAAAATCCCGTATCACATTGATTCGGTCAGCAATGAACTGCTCAGCATAGTAATAGTCAGGAAGATATACAAATTCTTTATCTTCGATAATATAATTAAAAAGTTCATTATCATCTAATGCTGTGTTATAAGATTTATAGAAATCCCTTTCGGAAATATCTATTCTCTCTGAAACCACCTTTTGCAGATGCTCAATCAGCATACATGTATGCCCTCTGTCCGCAAAAGCTCTCAGAATACACTGAATAGCGGCAATAACTCTCTTATCAGAATTATATGGGATATCCAGCTCTTTTGCTACAGAATCCGCACGATTAAAGTCCACATCTATACCTTCTGAGCAGAGTATATAGGGATTGATTTTTATAAGTTCCATAGAATTGCCACCGAATCGCCGGAATGTGCTCATAGCGAACTTTGGCTTTATATTAAACTGAGAAAGGAATGATGTAACAGCTCTTAGGGAAAAAAGCTTTTTAGCCTCTTCTGCAATTTCGTCGCATTTTTTACGGGAAATGCCCTTTATTTCACTTAGGCGATAGGGATTATTTTCAATAATATCGAGGGTTGAAACTCCGAAAATATTTACAATTTTTTTTGCAAGTCCCGGACCTATCCCTTTTATTGCTCCCGAGGCAAGATATTTTTCAATATTCACGGCACTTTCAGGAAGCTTTCGTTCACAGTATTCTGCTTTGAATTGAGTACCATATTTTCTTGAAGTTTCATAATTCCCCTCAAGAATAAGTATTTCGCCTTCCTCAATATCTCCGAGATTGCCGAAAACAGGAATCAACTCGCCTCCTGCATCGAGGTCGAGAACGATATATCCATTTGATTCATTTTTAAAAAGTATATTTTCAACCGAACCCTCGATGTGAAGAAATTCTCCTGCCATTTGATAATTCCTTTCATTTCTGAACATTTAAAACCTTACCTATCTATTATACTATATTTTTTCGTAAAAAGCAAATATTTCAGCAAAAAAATTCTGCATAAGATAATCTTAGGAAAATCGCTATTTTTCATTAATTTGAGAGAAGGTTTTTGATAAATATTTTTTAAGTTCCTGTTGATGAATAAATATAGCGTCGGGATTATTTTCAACAAAACGCTCACAGAGATTACGTTGATGTTCATTTGCTGAATAATCTACAAGAATAACGTTTCCTCTGCCGCAGGATTTTTGCATAAGGTAATCCAAGCGGTTTTCAAAGAGGTTATCGTCGCAGAATACAGGCAGGACCGTAACGTATGGCGGTGCATTGTGGTTTGGCAGTGTGAAAAGAAGTGTGATGATTTCAATTATAGCCATAACGGTGAGTATAACTGCTGCGGAGATTGTAAATTCAAGCATAAAAAACTCCTTTCGGCAATATATTGCTATCGCATAATATGCCGAAAGGGAGAAAAGTGTTATTATACTGATTTCATAGCTTTTTTCTTTTTGATTTTCAAAAGTACAGCAAAAATAGTTATTTGTACTGCAAAAGTCATAGTCCATGAGATAATATATGAAATATAAAGCGTTTCAAGAGAGTGATATTCAGGGATTCTGAATATTGTGTAAATCCATAACACACGAAATCCGCATACGCCTGCAACAGTTATTATCATTGGCAGTATACTGCTTCCAAGTCCGCGCAGAAGACCTGTTGAAACATCCATAATTCCACACAAGCAGTAAGGGACTGCTATATATAGCAATCGCACAACACCATATTCGATAGCCTCCTTTGAGTCAGATATATAGATAGATAAAAGTGGACGGCTAAAAATATAAGCAGAAACGCCCATTATAAGTCCAATAGCAAAAACAAATCCTAATGATATGAAAGCTGTTTTCTTGACGCGGTCGAATTTGTTTGCTCCGTGATTTTGTCCTGTAAAGTTCAATGCAGACTGGCTTACTGAGTTCATAGCAGTGTATACAAATCCCTCAATATTTCCTGCGGCGGCATTTCCTGACATTGCAACTGAACCAAATGAGTTTACTGATGACTGAATTAGAACATTGGATATCGAAAACAATGAACCTTGAATACCCGCAGGAAAACCAATTCGAAGGATTTTCAAAAACTGTCGAGCATATATATGCATTTCTTTCAATACAAGCTTGCAGTCATCATTTCTCTTCATGAGTGTCCTGACAATAAGAATTGCTGATAATGTCTGCGAAATGGCAGTAGCAAGAGCAACCCCGGCAACGTTCATTTTGAATACAATTACAAAAAATAAATTTAGTACAACATTTACAATACCTGCAACTGTTAGGTGTATGAGTGGAGAGCGTGTATCACCTGCAGCTCTAAGAATTGCAGCGCCAAAGTTATACAGCATACTTGAAGTGATTCCACAGAAATATATTTTCATGTATACTGTAGAAAGCTTTAAAGCGTTTTCAGGTGTATCCATAAGTTTGAGGATGAATTCTGCTCCAGATACTCCTACAATAGTCAAAATAATTCCGCATACAAAAGCAAGCGGAATCGAAGTACGAACAATACGTCGAACTTCTTCGCCTTTGCCGGCTCCAATAGCATGAGCAACTGAAACACCTGAGCCTACGGAAAAACCTATAAAAAGATTTGTTATAAGATTGATTACAGGACCTGTAGCACCGACTGCACCGACAGAAATACTGCCGCAGTATTGGCCGACTACAACCAAATCTGCCGCGTTGAAGAGAAGCTGAAGAATACCTGTCAGAATTATTGGAATCGTGTAGAGAATTATTTGTTTCAACATTGGTCCATGTGTCATATCAGCAGTTTTGCTGTTCATGATTAAAAGCCTCCTTATGTACAAACTCGACAAATGAGCGTGTCGAAATTTGTAGTTTCTTACAATTACTATTTATATTGTACTCCTTTAAATTTTATTTGTAAAGACTTATAGAGATATTCTATCTTTTGCTCATTTTTATGCTAATTTATAATAATTTTTATGTAGATTATTTCACTTCAGCACTATTGCTTTTTCCTGCTGATTCTGATATAATGTATATATAGAAAAGAATTTAAGGGAGGTCAACTATGAGTTATAGTCATCATGAAAAAGAATTGAAGCAGCTTCTTGCAAAGGAACAACGCTTTCTTGCTAAAAGACGTAATAAAAAGGAATCAGTTGTAAACAAGCTTCTTGCTGATAAAGTTCCTGATAAGCTTCAAAGCACAATAAACATGGCATTTTCAAAAGCTTTTTCTTTGATATTCGACAAGGGTACGTCAATTATTGAGATGACATACAAAAAAGATGAACTTGAAAAAGATTTTCAGATAGATTTATATTCTGCAAGAATCCGTGGAACAAGAAAATCCCTGAAAAAGCTGTCCAACAAAGCGGATATTGCCGGTGGTGTAAATCTTGCAGTTTCCGGAGCATCAGGTATTGGAATGGGACTTCTTGGAATGGGACTTCCTGATATTCCCGTATTTACGGGCATGATTCTTCGCTGTGTATATGAAATAGCTATACATTATGGTTTTAAATATGAAACAGAGGAAGAAAAATATTTTATTCTTTTACTTATTGAGGGAGCTGTTTCTCATGGCTCTCATCTTGAAGAAGTAAATAAAAAGATAGATGATTTTATCCGCAACCCTAAGCTACCAGTAAATTACAAAAGAAATCAGCAGATAATTAATACAAGCAGTACGCTTTCAAAAGAGCTTCTTTATATGAAATTTCTTCAGGGAGTTCCAATTGTAGGAGCTGTCGGTGGAGCCTATGATATAAAGTATATGAACAATATATCTCAATATTGTCGTATTAAGTACAAAAAACGTTTTTTATTTAGTTACAGTAAAGAAATCTCTGTGTCGTAATGTTTATTTGTTAAATATAAAAAATTCATAAATTGTCAAAAAAAGACTTGCAAATTATGAGTAAAAAGGGTATAATAGATATGGACTTGTAAACATAATTTGGAACAAGCCGTTATTACCAATTTTTCGGAGTGTTTATATGGATAAGAACAAAAAAGTTCATTACAAAAAAAAGAAAAAATTAAAGCCAAAAATTCGATTTAAATTTGGTGCTGTTGTAATGATTTTTATTTTTTCGTTAGCTGTTTGCTTTTTGATTTTTATGTTTAAAGCAAATACTGATGACACATTTTTACAGACTGAGCTCGGTAGTTCAGTTGATGAATCTACTGACCATGATGACAACAATGACGCGGAGCAGGATGTAGTAGCTGATAACACAGAATCTTCTACAATTGCTGCATCAGGGATTACCAATCCTGTTCCTCAATCAGAAACAGCAGATGATTCATACTTTTCAAGTTGCTGTTTGATAACTGACGGTACGCTTTATGGTATGAAAGGAACAGGTTTTACGGAAGACAGTGTTTATGGCGGCGAGAACATAGATGTTGGAGATGCAATGACTGCTAAAGTAGAAAGCAGCTTTGGTACATTGTCTCCTTATGAAATAGTAAAACAGAAAAAACCTTCTAATCTTTATCTTATGTTTGGAAAAGAGCTTGATAGTTCTTCAATTGATGCTGTTATTACATCTTATGCAAATCTTATAAGCAGCATAAAATCTGCCGTACCTGATATTGAAATTTATGTTATGCAGTATCCTCCGCTATTATATGATTCTGATGCACTGACGAATGAAATGGTAAACGATTACAATAATCGACTCATTATGATGTGTGACTCTCTTGGAATTTATTGTATTGATACAAACACAGCACTTAAATCTGAATCGGGAAAATTAAATGAGAGTTACTGGTCTTATGAGACACTTTCACTTTCGCAGAATGGTTACGACAAGGTGAAAGAGTACATTCTTACTCATGTTGTATCATAAATTTCGTTATGTACATAAATATTGCTTAACTAAGCGGACTACAATATATTGTGGTCCGCTTCAAACAGGTATAAAATAGGGAGATAAATGCAATAAGTGTATTGTGTTTGTTTTTGTATTTAAAATATATAAACAGATAAAGTTAAAATGATTTATTATATATTGATATTGACAAATTAATCATTTTGTACTATAATATATGTAGATACAAAAAGCTGAGACAACACAACATATTGTGTTCGGAGGTAAGGTGAAAATGATAATTCATATTATCAAAAGGGACAGGCGTAAAGTTCCATTTAATGTAGAGAAAATTGCAAACGCTATTTTCAAGGCGGCTCAATCCTGTGGCGGCACAGATATGACAACTGCAATGGAGGTTGCTGCTGAAGTTTGTCGTCTGTACGAAGAAAAAAACGGCAATAAAATTCCCTCTGTTGAAGAAATCCAGGACCTTGTTGAAAAGGTTCTTATTGAAAAAGGTCATGCAAAAACTGCTAAGGCATATATCCTTTACAGATATGAGAGAACACGCTCCAGAGAGATGAAAACAAATCTTATGTGTGTGCTCAACGAACTTACTTTCAGTGATGCCAAGGACAGTGATATCAAGCGCGAAAATGCAAATATCGACGGAGATACTGCTATGGGTACTATGCTGAAATACGGTTCTGTTTCAGCTAAAGAATATTATGGAATGTATGTTCTTGACCCGAAACATTCAAAGGCTCACCGTAACGGTGATATACATATTCATGACCTTGATTTCTATACTCTTACTACTACTTGTACTCAAATTGACTTGAAAAGGCTGTTTTCAAAGGGTTTCTCAACCGGACATGGTTTTCTTAGACAGCCTAACGATATTTCAAGCTACTCTGCTCTTGCTTGCATAGCAATTCAATCAAATCAGAATGATCAGCACGGTGGACAAAGTATCCCTACATTTGATTACGCTATGGCAGATGGCATTAAAAAGACCTACGCTGCTAAATATATTCAGAATGTTGGCAGAGCACTGGAGCTTATTGGCGGTGTAGAAAATGGAGTAGAGGCAAGTAAAAAGATTAAAGCAGATATGCTTGAAAAATATAAGCTTATTCCAAATCTTGCAGGTGATAATGGTTATCTTGAAAAAGAAGCTGAACTTCTTCTGGAGTATACGGACAAGGATACAGCAAAGAGAATTCAGGAATTTTCAAAGAAAAATGCCGAAAAGGAAACAGACCGTGCTGCATATCAAGCTATGGAAGCGCTTATCCACAACCTTAATACTATGAATAGCCGTGCAGGCGCTCAGACTCCTTTTAGTTCAATAAATTACGGTACAGATACATCTCCTGAGGGACGTATGGTAATTAAAAATGTTCTTCTTGCACAGGAGGCAGGTCTTGGAAATGGAGAAACACCTATTTTTCCGATACATATTTTCAAAATCAAAGAAGGTGTAAATTACAATCCTACTGACCCAAACTATGATTTGTTCAAGCTTGCATGCAGAGTTTCTGCAAAGAGACTTTTCCCGAATTTCGCATTTATTGACGCTCCTTTCAATCTCCAGTACTACAAAGAAGGACAGCCTGACACTGAAATTGCATACATGGGCTGCCGTACAAGAGTTATAGGAAATAACTATGATAAAAACAAGGAAATTGTAACAGGCAGAGGAAACCTTAGCTTTACATCAATAAATCTGCCACGTCTTGCAATCAAGGCAAATCACAATGTAGGACTTTTCTTTGATATGCTTGAAGAAATGATGGACCTTGCAATCGATCAGCTCATGCACCGCTATCACATTCAGGCACAAAAGCGTGTAAGAAATTATCCTTTCCTCATGGGACAGGGTATATGGATTGATTCTGATAAACTTAATCCAGATGACACAGTAGGGGAAGTGCTTAAACATGGTACTCTTTCTGTAGGCTTTATTGGTCTTGCAGAAACACTTAAAGCCCTTATAGGAAGTCATCATGGCGAAAGCGATGATGCCCGTGAACTTGGACTCGAAATTATTACAGCAATGAGAGAACGTCTTGATGAGGAATCCAAGCGTACAGGACTTAATTTTTCACTTCTCGCCACTCCTGCTGAGGGGCTTTCTGGTAGATTTGTCCGCATGGATGCTAAGAAATACGGCATAATTGAAGGAGTCACAGACCGCGATTACTATACAAACTCATTCCATGTTCCCGTATATTATCCAATCAGCGCATACGAAAAGGTTAAAATCGAAGCACCCTACCATGAATTGACAAATGCTGGTCATATCAGCTACATTGAGCTTGACGGTGACCCATTAGAAAATCTTTCAGCGTTTGAAAAAATTGTACGCTGTATGAAAGAATCCGGAATTGGCTATGGCGCTATCAATCACCCTGTTGACCGTGACCCCTGTTGTGGCTACACTGGAATCATCGGTGAAGTATGTCCCTGCTGCGGCAGAAGTGAACACAATGCAGCCGTTGCTTTTGATAGAATCAGACGTATTACAGGCTATCTTGTAGGCACTCTTGACCGATTTAACAATGGTAAGCGTGCTGAAGAACATGACAGAGTAAAGCATACAGTATAAAAAACTACCGCATGGAATAACTTTTCCGTGCGGAATTTTATAGGAGACTACATATGATTTTGAGAATTGCAGGAACAGTTAATGATTCTATTGTTGACGGGCCTGGCATACGGTTTACAATATTCACGCAGGGCTGTCCGCATCACTGCGTTGGATGTCATAATCCCGAAACCCATGATTTCAACGGTGGAAAAGATATAGATACTTCTGAACTTATTGAGCAAATAAAAAAGAATCCTCTTCTTGACGGTGTAACATTCAGTGGCGGAGAACCTTTTATGCAGGCAGATGTTCTTGCCGCACTTGGAAAGCAAATAAAAGCACTGGGACTTAATGTCATAACTTATACAGGATATACATTTGAGGAGCTTTTTGAAAATCGCAGTAGAAACGGTTGGGATGAATTGCTAAAAGTTACGGACTATCTTATTGACGGAAAATTTGAGATTGAAAAAAAGGACTGGACTGCAAAATTCAGAGGAAGCAGTAATCAGCGTTATCTTGATTGTCAGGCAAGTATAAGACAGGGCAGTGGGGTTGAAATTGAACCATAAATTAACGCTTGCATTTTATAATGAAATATAGTATAATAGATGTATCAAATGGCAATTATGCCGGAATGGAGTAAATTATGTCAGAAATGAATGAGTACACACCTGAGCTTTTCGAGCTTATTGATGGCGAAGGAAACAAAAAGAATTTTGAGCTTATCGATGCAGCAGAGCTTAATGGCGAACAATATTTCGCTATGATTCCTGCTATCGAAGACGAAGACTTCCTCAACAGCGACTGCGAACTTGTTATTCTCAAGTCCATTTTCGAGGACGGCGAGGAAATACTTGCATCAATCGACGATGACGCAGAATTTGTTGAAGTATCTGACTTTTTCCTTAAAAGAATGGAAGAAGCAATGGAAGAATTCGACGAAGATGAGGAAGAGTGATTATGAGCTACAAAATATATGAATCGGCTATTGAAAAAGTTCAAGAATGTGATGATTATGACTGTGGTTCAGAATATTCAGTAGATGTCATCGAAAAAGCCGAAAAATTACTTGATATAAATTTTTCAGCTCAGTTAAAAGATTATCTTATGAATTTTGGTTACATAGAATTCAGCGGAGTTGAAATTTATGGAATAGTTGATGAATCATTCTATCTAAATAAGAATACACTTGAGGGATGCATGATTGAATGGACACTTAATGCACGAGAATCTAACAACCTTAATTCCAAATGGGTTGCGCTCAGATCTGAGGATGACGGCGGAACGGCTTTTCTTGATTTTGAAAATCTTAACAGTGACGGCGAACCTCGTGTTATTTTAGCTGTTGATACTGAGAACGGTTACGAATTTGAATGTGAACTTGCTGAAGACTTCGGTGAATATCTCTTAAATCTTGCGGAAGAAGCAGAATAAAATCATAAAAGTCCCTCTGTTTAATTAGAGGGACTTTTTATTAGTTATTATTAATTACCAATTTTCTTAAAATAATTAAATCATATACATCAAGCTGATTATCACTATATAAATCGCTATTATTCATATTAACAGATATATTTTCACCTAATAGCCATTTGCTTAAAGTCACAAGGTCAGCAGTAGAAACAGCGCCGTCAAAATTAACATCACCTTGTATTTCTTCGGTTATTTTCTCCCATTTTATATCCGAAATGGTAACAGTATGTACTCCAGCAGATGAAGCACTACCGATATTTCCAAGCTGAAATTTGATATCTGCAGATATATCCGAAGAAAATGTCACATCATATGTGTAGTATTGTTTTTTTGTGGTAAGCAGCATTTTTTCGTCAAGATATCGTTCATAGGATTGGTCTTCGATTGTAACAATAGCATCACGTTCAACTGTAGAGCTAATTCCAAATGATAGGCGATAGCCTTCACCTGATTTCACTTTTCGTGCAGGTAATATCCCCATAATTCCGTATTCCAAATTACCTACATTTTCAATTGCAACTTCTGAAAAACCATCTTTATTTGTAATTCCAGCAATAGCACCTTCAATATAAGAGTTCAGTGCAGCTGATTTAATTGGGGTAGGGGAGAAATCAGAAGCAGTATTATCATACACTCTTACATAATCAATCTGAAATTGCTTTTCACCATTGGAAAAGATTGCTGGGTCACCGTGTATGCCGTTTACACCATCGAAATGCCCTCCTACAGCAAGATTGAGTATAATATAAAAGTTCTGGTCAAAAGGAGCAGGATACGCTCGGTTCAAAGAATATCACTCTATCTGTTCACTATAGAGAATATCATCGACATACCAGCGTATGCAGTTCCTATCCCATTCAATGGCGTAAGTATGCCAGTTTTCTGTGGAATCTCCACTTTTAAAAAGATACTCATTTGTAAGATAAGTGTTGTTAGGCCATATATCACCAAAATGTATTGTACCACATATTTTTTCAGGAGTACTACCCCAGCCCTCCATTATGTCTATTTCTCCGGATGCTGCCCAGCCGCCATATAGACTATCTTCGGGAAGCATCCATATCGCAGGCCAAAGCGACTTACCTGAATCACATCTGGAACGAACCTCGATTCGTCCTCCACAAGTGGAAAATTTGTGCTGTGTACTTAATCTTGCTGATGTATATTCATAATTGCCTTGTACAGCATCAGTATAATTTTCATGCCGCGCGGAAATGGTAAGTATACCATTTTTTATTGTTGCATTTTTATCAGTATAGAATTGTTGCTCATTGTTGCCCCAACCGTTAGTAATATAGTTGCCATTTTCGTCAAGTTTCCAGTTTCCAAGTTCATACGACCATTTTGTCATATCGAGAGAATTATGCTCAAATTCATCACTCCATATAAGCTTGTAGTGATCATTTGTGGATTCTGTCGATTCTGCAGATAATGTAGTAACTGTGGAAAAACTGAAAATAGATGCAGAAAGAATTGATATAAATTTTTTCAAAAACATAGAGTCCTCCTAAAAATTATATTATATATTAATTATACAACAAATTCTGCAAAAAATCAATAGATTATAAAAAGCGAGCAGTATTATCTCGAACTGCTCGCTATAAATTATTGACTTATAAGCACTTTTCTGAGAATTATAATATCAAAAACATCGATTATTCCGTCTTGATACAAGTCAGCAGTTTTACACTGTGAAACTGTTAGATTTTCTGCACCAAGCAAGTATCTTTGAAGAAGTACTATATCTGCAACATTAACCTTTCCGTCCTCGTTTAAATCACCCATAGGAGATAGGGGAGCGGGGAGTGTTGTTGTAGTTACAGTGGTAGTAATTGTCGTTGTTTTAGTTGTAAGACTTTCAGGAAAAACAGACTCGAAAATCCAGTTCTGACATTTTTCACCATTTATTTCCCATTGCTGTACATTAGCACCGCTTTCAAGTGAGCCCCAAGCAATTTCAACAGCGGATTTATCCCCACTAATTTTCGTAAGAATATTATATGAGCCGTCAGGATTTTTAGTGAATTTAAATTGTTGATTATTTCCACTATTACTTTGATAAATGTCAATATTTGTTCCATTATCTGCTTTTTTAGCTTCTACATCAAGCATATATGTATCATCAAGAGCAGAGGCAATGAAATAATAACCCTCTCCTGCATCTATAAGCTTCCAGACATCATGAACAGAATTTTCAGTTGTACCCCACTGCTGAACATTTGCACCGTTTTGTACAGTTCCGCCTGCAACCTGCATATAAAGTCCCGAATTCACATTTTTAAATCTGAAAAGCGAACCGTTCTCAAATGATTCATATTCGGGGATAGATGGCTTCATTTCGCCGTCAGGGAGAGCTATATGTCCAGCACTTGGCATGCCTGCTGAAGAGTATCTAAGATACTTCATATCTTTATTAGAGGATTTGCATCCACTGTAGGTAGAACAATAGTTTTTTGCTTCGTCTGCTGTAAGTGAGATATAATTATAATTTGATGTTGGTCTCCAAGTACACTTTTTTGCAGATCCTTCAATTGTAAGGCGGCGACAATTTACACCCTTAGAGCCAGAATCGGCAAAAGCGCCGGGATATGTTACCTGATTCCAGTCGCATACAACATTTCCTTTTGTAGAGGCACCGTCATAATAACAATTCTCAGCAAAAAGCTTGCAATCTGAATGAACTGTATAAGCCATACTGAAATTATAAACATAATTATTGAGTGAATGGAAGAAACCATATCGCATAAGTCCGGGAGCCCTTGTAAGTGTATTAGTGAATTTGTTGCTGATAAGTGACATTCTCGGAAAGTTATTTTTATTGCGATATGAATTCTCAGTATCATCAGGATAACCAAGAATCAAGCCATATTCATGCAGTCCGAAAGAAGAGTCAGAAACTGTACAATAATCAGCGTCATAGCAGCAGGCAAGGAATTTATCCCAGTCAGGAACGTTTTCACTCTGAGTATTTACTGCTGAATGACCAACAAAAGTAACATGATCAACCCAAAGATTCTGACCCGAGCCAAAATAAATAACGATTGAATCGTTTCCGTTTGATTTAGCATCATGCTTCATTTCAAAATTTCTTATAATTATATTGTCTCCAACACCTTTATTTGAAGAAGTACAGAACTGAATATTATTGAGAGTGTGTTTTCCATAGCTTCCTACAATTGTTTTATTGCTGCGGACGTAAATTCGTCCGTCAGGGCAATAGTAATGATTCTGGGAATCCATAGAAAGATTTGTCACACTGATGTTTTCCTTAACAATAATAGTGTACGGAGCATCAGATTCGGCATATTTTTTCAAATCAGCAAAAGTTGTAACCTCCACAACCTCTCCGAATAAGCCACCTATATCTGAAGCTTTAATGTTTTTAGTATTATCATCAAAACAATAACCCGCAAATCCCTGCAATCCGTCGGCATTTAGAAGCCACAGTTGAGAATCGGCACCTGTGTATTTCTGCAATGACATACCATTTGTACCCTGAGTTAAAGCGAGGTCAGGATCAGAATAATTGACAATTTTATAATAAAGGCCGTTTCCAATTCTATCTTGTTTTACAGGTACAACAAACCAATGTTGACACTGATGAGATTCGCTGCCATACATTATAACATCGGTACCAACAGATACATTGTAATTATTTGGTGTAATTAATCTGCCAGATTCTCCACTTGTTATTTTGAAGAATGTTCCTATAGAATTTGATCCCACACGGTCAAATCTCCACATTGATGCATGGTCGCCGCCAAGTGCCATTACAGAAAGTCCAGAACCATCAGTTATACCGTTTTCTGTAAGAACTTTTGAATTATCTTTAGTGGCAATATTCATAAATTGTACGGGATAATCTACAGATGCTGCAAAAGATGACATTTCAGGATTATATTTAAAAATATAATCCGAACTGCAAATTGCAGTAATAAACATCATAAGTGCTGTAAATATTGTTAAAATCCTTTTTTTCATTGTAATTCCTCCAATTTTACAATTTAATTCTATATTAATTATACAAAAAACTTTCTGAGATTACAATAGGATATAATATTTTGTTATGAAAATTTTTGTGTACTAAACGATAATATATGCATAATAATCTTATTTTTTTAAATTGCAATCTTATTATCGTGCATATATGCATGACGTAATTGCATATACCCTGTTGAACACCTGGTAATAATTGCACTAAACTTATATCTTTTAACAAAAAGGACCAAGCTCAGAGCTCGGTCCTTATTTAATGTCTCCTCAAAAAACAAATATTCACCGAAATATCGACAAAACAGGAAAAATATGATATAATATAAGTGCAAGGAAAAAACAGAGGAAACAGAAAAAAGCTTGCACTTCGGAGGATGTTATGTACAGATTTGAGGAAAAGCAGTTATCATTTACAGATTTCAATCAGCCACAGGGACTGCAAATGAATACAGAAAACAGATGGATCAAGAAAGCAGCAATGATACCCTGGGATACAATAGAAAAGGAATATGCAAAGTTATTTCCAAGCAAAACTGGTATGCCTGCAAAACCATTGCGTATGGCACTTGGTTCGCTGCTCATCCAGAAACAGTATAGCTATCCTGATGAAGAACTGGTAGAGCAGATCAGGGAAAATCCATACTATCAGTATTTTATTGGTATGCCCGGATACGAAGACAAGATACCGTTTGTTCCGTCACTTCTTGTTGAGTTCAGAAAGCGTCTTTCTGAAGATGTGCTGAATGAGATCAACGAAATGATCATCGAATACAACGTTCAGAAAAGTAATGATGATAATGACAGCGACGATGGAGATAACAACGGAAGCAATGATACTGATAACACCTCCGATTCCTCTGCAAACAGCGGCACACTGATACTTGACGCAACCTGTGCACCGCAGAATATCAAGTATCCGCAGGATATTGAATTGCTGAATGAAACTCGCGAAAAGCTGGAAGAAATGATATGCAGGCTTTCAGATGAAAATGGCTTCTACAGACCGAGAATGTACCGTGAAAAGGCTCGTAAGGATTATCTTGCACTTGCAAAATGCAGAAAACGCAGTGCAAAAAATATCAGAA